>NZ_KK082135.1:0-10920 GCF_000598065.1 Paenibacillus darwinianus
GTGCTGATGTACGAGGTCGTCCGCCAGCGGCTGAACGCCTCGCGCTCGACCGCAGCCGGCGAAGGCGGCGCCGGCGCGCGGCGGAAGGGCTGACGGTGGCCGGGGGACCGGGCGATGTGCTTCTGGTTGACGGCTATAACATGATCGGCGCATGGCCCGAGCTCGAGAAGCTGAAGGACACGGATTTTGAGGAAGCGAGAGACCGGCTGCTGGACAAGCTGGCCGATTATCAAGGGTTCTCGGGGCTTAAGGTCTATGTTATCTTTGACGCCCACCAGGTGCCGGGGCTGGGAGCGACCTTTCGCCAGTACAAGCTGACGGTCATCTACACCAAAGAAAAAGAGACGGCCGACGAATGCATCGAACGGCTCGTCAGCGAATTGGCGAAGCGGGGCCGCAACATTTATGTCGCGACCTCCGACCTCGTCGAGCAGCATGTGGCGTTTGGCAAAGGCGCGCTGCGGCTATCGGCGCGCGAGCTGCTGATCGACATCGAGCAGAACCGCAAGGCGATCGAGCAATCGGTGACGGCGCAGCCGCCCGCCAAGCGCAATCCGCTGGACGGGGTGCTTAGCCTTGATGTGAGAAGCAAGCTGGAAAAGCTTCGCCGGGGGGGCCGGGATTGAACCGGTGTGCAGCCGATCCGCATCCGGCTGCTTCCGGAACATAGTGGCGCGATGCGGACTGCATGATATCGTTTCGATAAAGAGTGGAAATTATGACATCGCGAACCTTTTTTTCCTCGATAAAGGTGTAATTGACGGTGTCAGGTTACATAATGTATACTGTCACTATGTTTCATAGTGTTGAGCAGAGTAAGCCTTGCAGGCCGGAGGGATAGTTCGTGAGCATCGACCTCAAAGAACCGAGAATGCACGAATATGACTGCCGAACGGACGAAGACGTCGTCGAAGTGGTGCGCGAAGGCGACGGCGAAGCGCTTGAGTATCTGATCAATAAATACAAGAATTTCGTACGCGCCAAGGCGCGTTCGTATTTTTTGATAGGCGCCGACCGTGAGGATATTGTCCAGGAGGGCATGATCGGTCTTTACAAGTCGATCCGCGATTTCAGGGGAGATAAGCTGGCGTCGTTCAAGGCGTTTGCGGAGCTGTGCATCACGAGGCAGATCATTACCGCGATCAAGACCGCAACCCGCCAGAAGCACATTCCTCTTAACTCCTACGTTTCATTGGACAAGCCCATTTACGATGAAGACTCCGACAGGACGCTGATGGACGTCATTTGCGGCTCGCGCGTTTCCGATCCGGAGGAACTGATCATTAACCAGGAAGAATTTCTTGGACTTGAAGATAAAATGTCCGAGATTTTAAGCGATCTGGAACGCAAGGTTCTTATGCTCTATTTGGACGGCCGATCCTATCAGGAAATCGCAGTCGACCTGGATCGTCACGTCAAATCGATCGACAACGCCTTGCAGCGAGTCAAGCGCAAGCTGGAACGCTATTTGGAATTACGCAACGTCGGCGGATAGGCGATACGGGGGAAGCCTTTTATTTTTACGATGACTTGCCAGACTCTTTGCCGACGCAAGGAGTTTTTTTGCGCCTTCGGGACGGCGGCGGTCTTTTTTTCGGATAAAAGGATTATAGATCCCCAAACCGGGCGATAATGGACGTTGAATCCCATGTCAAGGGGCAGGCGGAACCGCGGCGCGACCTGAACTTACCATGCGCCGGAGCGGTTTATTTTCGTTGACACGTATATGTCGTTGTGATAAAGTGTTTTAGGTAGCCCTGTAATGCGAGCGGTTATTTTTTTTGAACAGATGTTTCCGCGATACGGCCTGGCCGTACGCTGGACGGTCAAAGCCGTTGCGCCCGGGTGAGGGACCGTTATGCGGTTCGATATAAAGACTTAATCGGCTTTATAGTTCGGGAGGTGGATTTTCAATGCGGGTTATCATCACTCTGGCGTGCACGAACTGCAAACAGCGTAACTACACGACCAACAAGAACAAACGCAATCAACCCGACCGCATCGAGATGAAGAAGTTTTGCAAGTTTTGCAACGAGCATACTCCTCATCGCGAGACGAGATAACTGGAGGTTGTAGACGTGACATTTTTGGCTAGAATGAAGCAAGGCTTCGGGTCGTCGTTTGCCTTCTTTGCCGACAGCTGGGCGGAGTTGAAGAAAGTCCGCTGGCCAAGCCGTAAGGAATTGACAAGCTATACGGTCGTCGTACTCGTGACGATCTTGCTTGTGACGATTTACTTCTGGCTTCTTGACATCGGGATCTCATCATTGGTCGAACTGATCGTTTAAGAAGGGTCCAAAGGTGGCTGTTATGGAGAAAAGATGGTACGTTGTTCATACCTATTCCGGGTATGAGAACAAAGTAAAGGCGAACTTGGAAAAGCGCGTTGAATCGATGGGCATGGAGGATAAGATTTTCCGCGTGCTCGTGCCGATGGAGGAAGAAGTGGTAAACAAGGACGGGAAGAAGAAGACCGTCATGCGCAAAGTTTACCCCGGCTACGTCCTGGTGGAAATGATTCAGACCGACGATTCCTGGTACGTCGTGCGCAACACACCGGGCGTGACGGGCTTTGTTGGCTCGACAGGCTCCGGATCAAAACCGACGGCTTTGCTGCCGGAGGAGGTCGAACAGATTCTGAAGCATATGGGCATGGAAGAGCCCAAGCCGAAGATGGAGTTCGATCTCAAGGAAACCGTTCGCGTCAAAGTCGGGCCTTTCGCCAACTTTGTCGGGACCGTGGAAGAGGTTTTGCTCGAGAAGAGCAAGCTCAAGGTTCATGTCAACATGTTCGGTAGGGAAACCCCGCTTGAGCTGGATTACACTCAAGTGGAGAAGATATAACATCCGGTTTCTGTCAGCCGCGCGATTGCTTTAGGGACGCGCGGAGGTGGGAGGGTTTGATCCGTTTCCGATTTGGAATCGCGGATTGCGCCCGTCGGACCACACTTTAGGGCAAGGAGGTGTGCAACATGGCAAAGAAAGTCATCAAGATGGTCAAGCTTCAAGTACCGGCAGGCAAAGCCAACCCGGCTCCGCCAATCGGTCCCGCACTCGGTCAAGCCGGCGTTAACATTATGGCGTTCTGTAAAGAATTTAACGCGCGCACGGCCGATCAGGCTGGTCTGATCATTCCGGTTGTCATTTCCGTATTCGAGGACCGTTCCTTCACATTCGAAACCAAGACGCCGCCGGCGGCAGTATTGCTCCGCGTCGCAGCTGGTATCGAGAAAGGCTCCGGTGAACCGAACAAGAAGAAAGTAGCTACTGTGAAGCGCGATAAAGTTCGCGAAATCGCGGAGCAGAAGATGGTTGACCTGAACGCTGCATCCGTTGAGGCTGCAATGCGCATGGTCGAAGGCACCGCTCGTTCGATGGGCGTAACGATCGTAGACTAATCGACGCCCGCGTAAGCGGCGCCGCGCCGGAGCCGATCCGGCAAGCGGATATCGTTCCGCGCGTGGGAGGATCATCCGTAAGGGGATTTTCCGCTAAAACCACAAAGGAGGAGAATTTACATGGCAAAACGCGGTAAGAAGTATCAAGAAGCCGTCAAGGTCATTGACCGCGACGCAGTTTACGAGCCGCTTCAAGCGATTGAGCTTGTGAAGAAAGCAGCTACGGCCAAGTTCGACGAGTCCGTCGAGGTTGCCGTTCGTCTGGGTGTAGACCCGAAGAAGCAAGACCAGGCGGTGCGCGGTGTGGTTGTATTGCCGCACGGTACCGGTAAAACGAAACGCGTCCTCGTATTTGCGAAGGGCGAAAAGGCGAAGGAAGCGGAAGCAGCCGGAGCGGATTATGTCGGCGATGCGGACGTAATCAACAAGATCCAACAAGGCTGGTTCGAGTTCGACGTTTGCGTGGCTACGCCGGATATGATGGCGGAAGTCGGTAAGCTCGGCCGTATTCTCGGCGGTAAAGGCTTAATGCCTAACCCTAAAGCCGGCACCGTTACGTTTGACGTAACGAAAGCCGTGCAAGAGATTAAAGCAGGCAAAATCGAGTACCGTCTTGATCGTGCAGGTCAAATCCATGCGCCGATCGGCAAAGTATCGTTCGACTCCGAGAAGCTGAACGAGAACCTTAAGGCTCTCGTGGATGCGCTTGTTCGGGCGAAGCCGGCCGCTGCCAAAGGGGTTTACCTGAAAAACATCGCGGTTTCCTCGACGATGGGACCTGGCGCAACGGTTAACGCCTCTGAGTTCCGCTAAGAGAATCGCGGTCCAATATTCGAATACGCATACCGTAGACAGTAGGTGCCGACTAGGCTTAATTTCCTACCGAGGTGTTATGATACACGCGAACGTCGCGCCCGAAATCTTCCGGTGAGGCGGCATTGCGATCATGGCCTTCGCAGTCTATGCGAAGGCCTTTCTCATGCATCAAGGTTAAGGATACCGTCGATTGAACGGCGTGCAAGATTAACAATCGGGAGGTGTACAGTATGGCAAACGCCAAGATCATTCAAGAGAAACAGCAGTCCGTTACGGAAATTGCAACGAAGTTTCGCGAAAGCTCCTCTACGGTTGTGGCGGATTATCGCGGCCTGAACGTTGCGCAAGTAACCGAACTGCGCAAGCAGCTCCGTGCAGCGGGCATCGAGTTCCAGGTGTTGAAGAACTCCCTGGTACGTCGTGCTACGGCAAGCGCGGAATTGACCCAGCTGGATGAAGTGCTCAGCGGCCCGACCGCAATTGCCTTCTCCAAAGAGGATGCAGTGGCTCCCGCGAAGATTCTGAACGATTTCGCGAAGAAAAACGACGCTCTCAAAATCAAAGGCGGCGTCGTCGAAGGACAAGTCGTCGGCTTCGAACAAATCAAAGCGCTGGCGGAACTTCCGTCACGCGAAGGTTTGCTCTCCATGTTGCTCAGCGTCCTGCAGGCGCCAATGCGCAATTTCGCGCTTGCGGTTAAAGCAGTCGGCGAACAGAAAGAGCAGCAGGCTTAATTACCGTTTGAGCATCGCCCTGTAAGGGAAAAACAAAAAACTAATATCCATATGGAGGTATAACCATGTCTAAAGAGCAAATCTTGGAAGCCATCAAAGGCATGAACGTTCTTGAACTGAACGATCTGGTAAAAGCAATCGAGGAAGAATTCGGCGTTACTGCTGCAGCTCCTGTAGCAATGGTAGGCGGCGGCGCAGCTGCTGAAGTAGAAGAGCAGTCCGAGTTCGACGTCATCCTGACGAGCGCAGGCGCGTCCAAAATCAACGTTATCAAAGTCGTTCGCGAAATTACGGGTCTCGGCCTGAAAGAAGCGAAAGACCTGGTTGACAATGCACCGAAGGCGTTGAAAGAGAAAATCAGCAAAGAAGACGCAGAAGCTCTTAAAGCGAAACTCGAAGAAGCAGGCGCTTCCGTAGAAGTGAAGTAAGCTTCGTTTCATAGACGCAAACCCCTTGAAGACATCGTCTTCAGGGGGTTTGTTTTAGTCTGTGATGGGGGATAGTTGATTAGTGGAGGTGCAGTCATGTCGGACCATTATTACAGCCGGACGCCTAATGCCGGCAGCGATAGAAAAATTCATGAGACGATGCTGCGCGGCAGAACGTTCCGTTTAACGACGGATTCCGGCGTGTTCTCCAAAACGGGCGTCGATTACGGCAGCCGCGTATTGATCGAGACGCTGGAGCTGCCGGAGAACGCCAGCGTGCTGGATGTCGGCTGCGGCTACGGACCGATCGGGTTAGCGGCTGCTTCGATGGTGCCGGACGGGCATGTAACGATGATTGACATTAACGAGCGGGCTGTGCGGCTGGCCGGAGAAAATGCGGCTTTGAACGGATTGAGCGAGCGGGTAACCGTCCTCCAAAGCGATTTATTCGAGGCGGTAAACGGCAGGCAGTTCGATGCGATTGTGACCAATCCACCCATCCGGGCAGGGAAGCAGGTCGTTCACCGGATATTCGAGGAAGGGTTCGGGTTGCTGAAGCCGGGCGGTTCCATGTGGGTCGTTATTCAGAAGAAACAAGGCGCGCCGTCTGCGACGGCCAGGCTGCAAGACATTTTCGGGAACGTTCGGGAGCTGGGAAAAGATAAAGGATATCGCATCTTAAGGGCTGTAAAAGAAAGTCAGACAAATCAGTAAAGATTTATTGACTTGACTTTTTCGTTGTGGTATCATTGTAAAATGTCAGTATTAAAATTGCTCACAAACTCTTTAGTTTGCTAAAATGTCAAGAACAATTTTCGAGCCTGAAACGGATAGGAAATTGTCGTTTGACGTTTAATGTTGGGGTTTTGGGCGAAACTTACATGATATATGGAGTTTTATGGCTCCAAGATTCGCTGTCTATTGAGAGACGGGATTGGCTGAAGGAAATACGCTCTTTTTTCGAATTCATTCGATAAGGGCTTTTCTTTACGATAAAGGAAAGTTTATTTTCACTAACCATCCAAAGTGGAAGAAAACTTTCCTTTTCGCGATAATAACTACCGCAAACCGCGGTCGCGCATCTTCGAAGACTTCAATGGATGTTTTTCACATTTAAGTATTCGAGAAGCTGTGAGTCAGACATGAGGGGTGAGGTTAAGTTGGCAGGACAACTTGTTCAGTATGGCCGACGCACGCGTAGAAGCTACGCCCGGATCAACGAGGTGCTCGAGGTACCGAACCTGATCGAAATCCAACAGAAATCGTACGAAAAGTTTCTGGAACGGGATCTGCTTGAACTGTTTCAGGATATTTCTCCGATCTCGGATTTTACGGGTAATCTGTCGCTCGAATTTATCGATTACACTTTGGGCGAGCCGAAGTATTCGGTTGACGATTCGAAAGAACGCGACGTCACGTATGCCGCTCCGCTGCGCGTTAAAGTGCGCTTGATCAACAAGGAGACCGGTGAAGTAAAGGAACAGGAAGTATTCATGGGCGATTTCCCGCTGATGACCGAGACGGGAACGTTCATTATCAACGGCGCTGAACGGGTAATCGTCAGCCAATTGGTTCGCTCCCCCAGCGTTTACTTCAGCACGAAAGTCGATAAGAACGGTAAGAAAACATACACCGCGACGGTCATTCCTAACCGCGGCGCATGGTTGGAGCTGGAAACCGACGCGAAGGACATCGTTTATGTCCGCATTGACCGCACCCGGAAAATTCCGGTGACGGTGCTTCTGCGTGCGCTGGGCTTCGGCACCGACGCGGAGATTATGGATCTGCTCGGAAACGACGAGTATATTCGCAACACGCTGGATAAAGACAACACCGACTCCACGGAGAAGGCGCTTATTGAAATTTACGAGCGTCTGCGTCCGGGCGAGCCTCCGACGCTCGATAATGCGAAGAGCCTGCTCGTTGCGCGTTTCTTCGATCCGAAGCGCTATGACCTGGCGAATGTCGGCCGCTATAAAATCAACAAGAAGCTCCATATCAAGAACCGCTTGTTCAACCAGCGTCTGGCCGAGACGCTCGTCGATCCGGGCACGGGCGAAATTATCGCCGAAGCCGGACAGATGATCGATCGTCGCCTGTTGGATGAGATCCTGCCTTTCCTTGAGAAGAACGTGGCGTTCAAGACTTACCACGTTGCGAACGGCGTGATGGATGCGAATAGTATTCCTCTTCAGACGATCAATGTATTCGCGCCTCACGAAGAAGGCAAGGTCATCAAGCTGATCGCCAACGGTGTGATCGATAAGTCGGTCAAGCATATTACGCCTGCCGACATCATCGCGTCCATCAATTATTTCCTTAACCTGCTTCAAGGCGTAGGAAGCACCGAAGACATCGACCACCTCGGCAACCGCCGTCTTCGTTCGGTCGGTGAGCTGCTTCAGAACCAGTTCCGGATCGGCTTGTCGCGGATGGAACGCGTTGTCCGCGAACGCATGTCGATTCAGGATGCCAACGCAATTACGCCTCAGGCGCTAATCAATATTCGTCCAGTGATTGCCTCGATCAAGGAGTTCTTCGGCAGCTCGCAGCTGTCGCAGTTCATGGACCAGACAAACCCGCTTGCCGAGCTTACGCACAAGCGCCGTCTGTCCGCTCTCGGACCCGGCGGTTTGACGCGCGAGCGCGCGGGCTTTGAGGTCCGCGACGTCCATCCGTCCCACTACGGCCGGATGTGTCCGATCGAGACGCCGGAAGGTCCGAACATCGGTTTGATCAACTCGCTGTCGACGTTCGCCCGCATCAACGAGTACGGCTTTATCGAAGCGCCGTACCGTTGGATTGATCCGAAGACGGGCGTCGTCACCGAGCAGATCGACTATATGACCGCCGATGAGGAAGACAACTATATCATTGCACAGGCGAATGCCAAGCTCACCGAGGAAGGCCACTTCGCAGATGAATTGATTATATCCCGTTACAACAAGCAAGCCGACAACATCCTGACGATCGCGAGAGATCGGGTCGACTACATGGACGTTTCGCCTAAACAGGTCGTGTCCGTGGCGACAGCGCTCATTCCGTTCCTTGAGAACGATGACTCCAACCGTGCGCTCATGGGATCGAACATGCAGCGTCAGGCCGTTCCGCTCCTCATTCCGAAGTCGCCGCTTGTCGGCACCGGCATGGAGCATAAGTCTGCGAAGGACTCTGGCGTATGTATCGTGACGAAGCATGACGGGATCATCGAGCGCGTCACGGCCAATGAGATTTGGCTGCGCCGCGTCGAGACGATTGACGGCAAGCAAGTGACCGGCGATCTGATTAAGCACAAGCTCCACAAGTTCATGCGTTCGAACCAAGGCACGTGCATCAACCAGCGGCCGATCGTGCGCAAGAACGAATTTGTTACCAAAGGAACCATCCTTGCCGACGGTCCTTCGACCGAGAGGGGCGAGCTGGCGCTCGGACGCAACGTCGTCGTCGCGTTTATGACCTGGGAAGGTTACAACTACGAGGATGCTATCCTGCTGAGCGAGAAGCTCGTTAAGGAAGATGTATACACTTCGATCCATATCGAAGAATACGAGTCCGAAGCGCGCGATACGAAGCTCGGACCGGAAGAAATCACACGCGATATCCCGAACGTCGGTGAAGAAGCGCTGAAAAATCTTGACGAGCGCGGCATTATCCGCGTCGGCGCGGAGATCGGCGCAGGAGATATTCTCGTCGGCAAGGTCACGCCGAAGGGCGTAACCGAGCTGACGGCAGAGGAACGCCTGCTGCATGCGATTTTCGGCGAGAAGGCGCGCGAGGTTCGCGATACCTCGCTGCGTGTGCCGCACGGAACCGACGGAATCGTGGTCGACGTCAAGGTGTTTACGCGCGAGAACGGCGATGAGCTGCCGCCTGGCGTCAATCAGCTGGTTCGTGTGTACATCGCCCAGAAGCGGAAAATTTCCGAGGGCGACAAGATGGCCGGTCGCCACGGCAACAAGGGCGTTATCGCCCGCATCATGCCGGAAGAGGATATGCCGTTCTTGCCGGACGGCACGCCGGTTGAGGTCGTGCTGAATCCGCTGGGCGTTCCGTCCCGGATGAACATCGGCCAGGTGCTGGAAGTCCACCTCGGCATGGCGTGCAAGCGTCTCGGGATCCACGCGGCTACGCCGGTATTCGACGGCGCGCGCGAGGATGACGTGTTTAATGCGATGGAAGAGGCCGGCATGCAGCGCAACGGCAAAACGGTACTGTATGACGGACGTACAGGCGAGTCCTTCGAGCGCGAAGTTACGGTCGGCGTTATGTACATGATCAAGCTGGCGCACATGGTCGACGACAAGATCCATGCCCGCTCCACCGGACCATATTCGCTCGTTACGCAGCAGCCGCTCGGCGGTAAAGCGCAGTTCGGCGGACAGCGTTTCGGCGAGATGGAGGTTTGGGCGCTAGAAGCATACGGCGCCGCGTATACACTGCAGGAAATTTTGACCGTGAAATCCGACGACGTCGTCGGACGCGTCAAGACGTACGAATCGATCGTCAAAGGCGAGAACGTGCCCGAGCCGGGCGTGCCGGAGTCGTTCAAGGTGTTGATCAAAGAGCTTCAAAGCTTGGGCATGGACGTGAAGATCCTGAGCGCAGACGAACAAGAGATCGAAATGAAGGAAATAGACGACGAGGACGACGGCTCGAGCGACAAGCTGAACCTGAATCTCGAAGGCGCCGAAGTCGGGGCGGAGTAACAGGGGCCCATCGAACGCGAACAAATATAGGGTGATGCCGAAGGAGACTGCGCTGCGCGGCTCCTTCGGCTCGTCCATGCACCATGCCTTGCATTGACAGAGACTTAAGGAGGGTTGCTCCTTGTTGGATGTAAACAACTTCGAGTACATGAAGATCGGTCTGGCCTCGCCGGACAAAATACGGTCGTGGTCGCGCGGCGAAGTGAAAAAGCCGGAGACGATCAACTATCGGACGCTTAAGCCCGAGAAGGAAGGCTTGTTCTGCGAGAAAATTTTCGGACCGCAAAAGGACTGGGAATGTCATTGCGGCAAATATAAGCGCGTTCGCTACAAAGGCGTCGTCTGTGACCGCTGCGGCGTCGAAGTAACTCGAGCGAAGGTTCGCCGCGAACGGATGGGCCACATCGAGCTGGCGGCCCCGGTCTCGCACATTTGGTATTTCAAGGGAATCCCGAGCCGCATGGGTTTGGCGCTGGATATGTCGCCGCGTTCGCTGGAAGAGATCATTTATTTTGCATCCTATGTCGTCACCGACCCCGGCGATACGCCGCTCGAGAAAAAGCAGCTGCTTTCCGAGAAGGAATACCGCAGCTACCGCGAGAAGTACGGTTACGGCTTCCAGGCCGGTATGGGCGCCGAAGCGGTCAAGAAGCTGCTCCAGGACATCGACGTAGAGAAAGAGCTTAACCAGTTGAAGGAAGAGCTCCGCACGGCGCAAGGACAACGGCGCAACCGCGCGATCAAGCGTCTTGAGGTCATCGAAGCGTTCCGCAACTCCGGCAATGAGCCGGAATGGATGATTCTCGACGTGCTGCCGGTTATCCCGCCGGAACTTCGC
>NZ_KK082135.1:11020-39994 GCF_000598065.1 Paenibacillus darwinianus
TCGCCCGATGGTACAGCTGGACGGCGGCCGTTTCGCAACGTCCGACCTGAACGACCTGTACCGCCGCGTCATCAACCGGAACAACCGTCTGAAGCGTCTGCTCGATCTGGGCGCGCCGGACATCATCGTACAGAACGAGAAGCGGATGCTGCAGGAAGCCGTCGATGCTCTCATCGACAACGGCCGCCGCGGACGTCCGGTAACGGGGCCGGGCAACCGCCCGTTGAAATCGCTCAGCCATATGCTGAAGGGCAAGCAAGGCCGTTTCCGGCAGAACCTGCTCGGCAAACGCGTCGACTATTCCGGCCGTTCCGTTATCGTGGTAGGACCGAGCCTGAAGATGTACCAATGCGGACTGCCGAAGGAAATGGCGCTTGAGCTGTTCAAGCCGTTCGTCATGAAAGAACTGGTCAACAAGGGCCTTGCCCATAACATTAAGAGCGCGAAGCGCAAAGTCGAACGCGTCAGCCCGGAAGTGTGGGATGTGCTCGAGGAAGTCATCAAGGAGCATCCGGTTCTGCTGAACCGCGCCCCTACGCTTCACCGTCTCGGCATTCAGGCGTTCGAGCCGACGCTCGTCGAAGGCCGCGCCATCAAGCTTCACCCGCTCGTCTGTACGGCTTACAACGCCGACTTCGACGGCGATCAGATGGCCGTGCACGTGCCGCTCTCGGCTGAGGCGCAAGCGGAAGCCCGTCTGCTCATGCTGGCATCGGGCAACATTTTGAACCCGAAGGACGGCAAGCCTGTCGTAACGCCTTCGCAGGATATGGTTCTCGGCAGCTTCTATCTGACGATGGACAATAACGAAGCGAAGGGCAGCGGCTCCATTTTCGGAACGGTTAACGAAGCGATCTCCGCCTACCAGCGCGGAATGTGTTCCTTGCATGCGCGCATCGTCATTCCGGCTCGCGTGCTGAACAAGAAGACGTTCACGGAAGAGCAGCAGAACTCGCTGGTCGTTACGACGGTCGGTAAGGTCATTTTCAACGAAATTTTCCCGGACACGTTCCCGTACATCAACGAGGCGACCAAAACCAACTTGCTGAAGGGTACGCCGGAGAAATATTTCATCACCAAAAAAGGCACCGACATTCAAGCTTACATGAATGAACTGTCGATTGCGGGTGCGGTGGGCAAGGAGTACCTCGGTCTGATCATTGCCGAATGCTTCCGCCAGTACCACACGACGCGCACGTCCGTTATTCTGGACAAAATCAAAGAGCTCGGCTTTACGTATTCGACCAAAGCCGGCATCACGATCGCCGTATCCGACGTTATCGTTCCGGACGAGAAGAAAATCATTCTGTCGGAGTCGGAAGAGAAGATCAAGGTCGTTACGAACCAGTACCGTCGCGGCTTGATCACAGACGAAGAACGGTATGACCGCGTTATCGAAATTTGGGGCCAGACGAAGGACAAAATCACCGACGTGCTGATGAAATCGATGGACCGCTACAATTCCATCATGCTTATGGTCGATTCCAAAGCGCGGGGCAACAAATCGCAGATTACTCAGCTCGGCGGGATGCGCGGCCTGATGGCGACGCCATCAGGACGGATTTTCGAGCTTCCGATCAAGTCGAACTTCCGTGAAGGCCTGACGGTCCTCGAATACTTCATTTCGACTCACGGTGCGCGGAAAGGTCTTGCCGATACGGCTCTTCGGACCGCAGACTCGGGTTACCTGACCCGCCGTCTGGTCGACGTCGCGCAGGACGTCATTGTTCGAGAGGACGATTGCGGTACGGATAAAGGCATCACCGTTACGAAGATTCACGACGGCAAAGAGGTTATCGAGGATCTGTACGACCGGATCGAAGGCCGCTACTCGTTCGAGACGATCCGTCACCCGCAAACGGGCGAGACGATCGTGAATCGGAGTGAATTGATTGACTCCAACAAAGCGGATGCGCTCATCGAAGCCGGCATCGAAAAGCTTCAGATTCGTTCCGTGCTCAGTTGCCGCGCCCGTCACGGCGTCTGCAAGATTTGTTACGGCCGCAACCTGGCGACCGGCAAGCACGTTGAGATCGGCGAAGCGGTCGGCATTATCGCGGCCCAGTCGATCGGCGAGCCGGGTACCCAGCTGACGATGCGTACATTCCATACCGGCGGCGTTGCCGGCGATGATATTACGCAAGGTCTTCCGCGTATCCAGGAGCTTTTCGAAGCCCGGAACCCGAAAGGCCAAGCGACGATCTCGGAGCTCGACGGCGTCATCCATGAGATCCGCGACGCGAAGGACCGCCGCGAGATCGAAGTTAAGGGCGAAGCGGAGTCGAAGATTTACACGGTTACCTACGGCTCACGCATCCGCGTAACGCCGGGCCAGCATATCGAAGCCGGCGACGAGCTGACGGACGGCTCGATCGATCCGAAAGAGATGCTTCGCATCAAAGGCATTCGCGGCGTTCAGAACTACATTCTGCAGGAAGTGCAGCGCGTTTACCGGAATCAGGGCGTTGAGATCAACGACAAGCACGTCGAAGTCATGATCAAGCAAATGCTCCGCAAAATCCGGATCGTCGATGCCGGCGATACGAAGCTGCTGCCGGGCGCGTTTGCCGATATTCATGAATATGAAGCGGCTAACCGCGAAGCGATCCTGTCCGGTAAAGAACCGGCTGTCGCCAAACCGGTTCTGCTCGGCATCACGAAGGCGTCGCTCGAAACCGATTCGTTCCTGTCGGCGGCCTCTTTCCAGGAGACGACTCGCGTCCTCACTGACGCGGCGATCAAAGGAAAGGTGGACCAGCTGCTTGGCCTGAAAGAGAATGTCATCATCGGCAAGCTCATTCCGGCGGGTACGGGCATGAACCGTTACCGGAGTATCCGGTTCGTCGGACAGGAAGAGGAGCCGAACACGGAAGAAACGCTTGAAACGGTACCTGTAGAATCGTAAGAGACGCAACGGACCGCTTGGCTTCGCCTGACTCGCTGAGCGGGAGGGCGCTGACGTTATCCGTTTGAAGCGGTGCCGGAGGGGACGCGAGCGTCAGTCTCCGGCCCGTTTAGTCTCTATATCGAAACGGAGATTTTCTTTTACAAAACTTTTGCATGTTGACTGATGAATCACCTTGACATGGCCATGCGGGAAGTGCTATTATGTCGTAGTGTGCCTACAAGGTTGGTCCCTGTGCTTGTTCGACTTGTTCGAGAGGATGAGGTGCCATGCCTTACAAGATCGGCACGAAGCAAACGACGAAGACGGTTGAGCAAGGAATTGCCAAGCAGGTACTCGTCGCTAAAGATGCAGATCCGAGGATTACGGGCAAGATTGTGGAGCTTTGCGATGCAGCGGGCATCACGATTACATGGATCGAATCGATGGAGCTTCTCGGGGATACCTGCGGAATCGACGTCGGAGCGGCCATGGCCGCATTAATCCCTGACGAACAATAAAGAACTTCTTGTTTTTGCCGAACATTCCTGCTTGGAACGACGGCAAAAACTTTCGTTTGTTTCTTTATGAACCACCTGGATCTGTGGGCTTGAAACAACGGCAAGAGGCATCATCTATTATGGGGAAGGAGGTGGCAGCATGCCAACAATCAACCAGCTCGTTCGTAAAGGCCGCCAAGCGAAAGTCGTTAAATCGAAATCGCCGGCTCTTCAAAGAGGGTTCAATGCTCTGAAACGCGAAGCGACTGACATCAGTGCGCCGCAAAAGCGCGGTGTTTGCACCCGCGTAGGCACGATGACTCCGAAGAAACCGAACTCCGCACTGCGGAAGTATGCTCGTGTTCGTTTGACGAACCGCGTAGAGGTTACGGCTTATATTCCGGGTATCGGTCACAACCTGCAAGAGCACAGCGTCGTTCTGATTCGTGGCGGCCGGGTTAAGGACCTTCCGGGCGTACGTTATCATATCGTTCGCGGTGCGCTCGATACGGCAGGCGTGAACAACCGCAAACAAGCTCGCTCCAAATACGGCGCGAAGCGTCCAAAAGCAGCTAAGAAGTAATCAGTTTTCATATTTTAAGAACCTCAGGAAAGGGGGACATCCTCATGCCACGCAAAGGACCCGTAACCAAGCGCGACGTACTGCCGGATCCGGTGTACAACAGCAAGCTGGTTACTCGACTGATCAACCGTGTTATGATCGACGGCAAACGCGGCGTAGCGGCAACACTGCTGTATGACGCATTCAAGTTGATCCAGGAACGCACGGGTAAAGAACCGATGGAGGTGTTCGAAGCCGCCATCAAGAATATTATGCCAGTGCTTGAAGTGAAGGCCCGCCGCGTAGGTGGAGCAAACTATCAGGTACCGATCGAAGTTAAACCGGAGCGCCGCACGTCGCTCGGACTTCGTTGGCTCGTGAACTACTCCCGCAACCGCGGCGAGAAGACGATGGAAGAGCGTCTGGCCGCCGAAATCATTGATGCATCGAACAACACCGGCGCATCCGTGAAGAAGCGCGAAGATACGCATAAGATGGCGGAAGCCAACAAGGCGTTTGCTCACTATCGCTGGTAGGATTTAAGAGACGAAAGGAGACATAATCATGGCTAGAGAGTTCTCCTTGAATAATACCCGCAACATCGGGATCATGGCGCATATTGACGCCGGTAAAACGACCACCACAGAACGGATCCTGTTCTATACGGGCCGTACCCATAAGATCGGCGAGGTGCACGAGGGTGCCGCGACGATGGACTGGATGGAGCAGGAGCAGGAGCGGGGCATCACGATTACCTCCGCGGCTACGACCGCTCAGTGGAATGGCAACCGGATCAATATTATCGACACCCCTGGACACGTCGACTTCACTGTTGAAGTCGAACGTTCCTTGCGCGTATTGGACGGGGCCGTAGGTGTTTTCAGCGCGAAAGAAGGCGTTGAGCCGCAGTCGGAAACCGTATGGCGTCAGGCTGACAGGTACGGCGTACCGCGTATCGCCTACGTCAACAAAATGGACATCATCGGTGCGGACTTCCTGAATGTCGTGAAAGACATGCGCGAGCGTCTGCAAGCGAATGCCGTGGCAATTCAATTGCCGATCGGTGCAGAGAATGATTTCAAAGGCGTTATCGATCTCGTCGAGCGCGTAGCTTACGTGTACAAAGACGACCTCGGCAAAGAGCCTGAGAAAATCGAAATCCCTGACCAATACAAGGAACAGGTCGAAGAGCTCCGCAACGAGCTCGTCGAGAAAGTGGCGGAGCTGGACGAAGAGTTGACGATGAAATACCTCGAGGGAGAAGAAATCTCCATCGCGGAATTGAAAGCGGCTCTTCGCAAGGGCGTTGTTCAAGTGAAGATCTTCCCGGTTATCGCAGGTTCTTCGTACCGCAACAAAGGCGTGCAGATGATGCTTGACGCGGTTGTGGATTATCTGCCGTCCCCGGTCGACGTTCCGGACATCAAAGGCGTTCTGGAAGACGGTACCGAGACGATCCGTAGATCCGGAGACGACCAGCCATTCTCGGCGCTCGCTTTCAAAATCATGACGGATCCGTTCGTCGGCAAGCTGACGTTCTTCCGCGTGTATTCCGGCGTTGTCGAAGCAGGTTCTTACGTGCTGAATGCCACTAAAGGCAAGCGCGAGCGGATCGGCCGTATTCTCCAGATGCATGCGAACAGCCGTCAAGAGATTGCCATTTGTTACTCCGGCGACATCGCCGCTGCGGTCGGTCTGAAAGATACGATCACGGGCGACACGCTGTGTGACGAGAAAAACCCGGTGATTCTCGAGTCGATGAACTTCCCTGAACCGGTTATCCAGATCGCGATCGAGCCGAAAACAAAGGCCGACCAAGATAAAATGGGTACCGCGCTCTCGAAGCTGTCCGAGGAGGATCCTACGTTCCGCGCTTACACGGACGAAGAGACGAACCAAACGATCATCGCCGGTATGGGTGAGCTTCACCTGGAGATCATCGTCGACCGTATGCTTCGCGAGTTCAAAGTCGAGACGAATGTAGGTAAACCGCAGGTTGCTTATCGCGAGACGTTCAAGACCCCTGCGAAGGTCGAAGGCAAGTTCGTTCGCCAGTCCGGCGGACGCGGCCAATACGGCCACGTTTGGATCGAGTTCGAACCGCAAGAGCCGGGCCAAGGCTTTGTTTTCGAGAACAAAATCGTCGGCGGTGTCGTGCCTCGTGAATATGTTCCAGCAGTACAGGCCGGCATCGAGGAGTCGATGAAGAACGGCGTTATCGCCGGCTTCCCGCTGGTCGATATCAAAGCCCGTATCGTTGACGGTTCCTACCACGACGTCGACTCCTCGGAGATGGCGTTCAAGATCGCAGGCTCCATGGCGCTCAAAGCCGCTAAGGACAAGTGTAATCCTGTCCTGCTCGAGCCGATCATGAAAGTCGAAGTTACCGTTCCGGAAGAATATTTCGGTGACGTAATGGGTATGTTGAGCTCCCGCCGCGGACGCATCGAGGGTACGGATTCGCGCTCCGGCGCGCAAATCATTCGTGCCAAGGTGCCTCTGGCAGAAATGTTCGGTTACTCCACGACACTTCGTTCCGGTACGCAAGGCCGCGGCGTGTTCGCGATGGAACTGTCCCACTACGAGGAAGTTCCGAAATCGATCTCCGAAGAGATCATCTCGAAGAGCAAAGGCGCTTAAGCCGTCCGAGTGCTTCGTTAATCGCTTAGAAGTTGCATTTGGCCGGGCGCCGTATTACACTTGTGGTGCACGCTCGGCCCACACATAACTATTTTTTAATATTAAGGAGGATTAAGTTCAATGGCTAAGGCTAAATTTGAACGTAACAAACCGCACGTTAACATCGGTACGATCGGTCACGTCGACCATGGTAAAACGACCCTGACGGCGGCCATCACCACCGTTCTCTCCAAAAAATACGGCGGCGCTGCCGTAGCTTTCGACCAAATCGACAAAGCTCCGGAAGAGCGCGAGCGCGGTATCACGATCTCGACCGCTCACGTTGAATACGAAACACCTAACCGTCACTATGCACACGTTGACTGCCCAGGCCACGCCGACTATGTTAAAAACATGATCACCGGCGCAGCGCAAATGGACGGCGCAATCCTGGTTGTATCTGCAGCTGACGGCCCTATGCCGCAAACGCGTGAGCACATCCTGCTCTCCCGCCAGGTAGGCGTGCCTTACATCGTCGTATTCCTGAACAAATGCGACATGGTGGAAGACGAAGAGCTCCTTGAGCTGGTTGAGATGGAAGTTCGCGACCTGCTGAACGAGTATGAATTCCCGGGCGACGACACGCCGATCATTCGCGGTGCAGCTCGTGAAGCTCTGCAAAACCCTGACGGTCCTTGGGCCGACAAAATCGTTGAACTGTTTGAGCAAATCGACACGTACATCCCTACGCCTGAGCGCGACACCGACAAGCCTTTCCTGATGCCTGTTGAGGACGTGTTCACGATCACGGGCCGCGGTACGGTTGCTACGGGCCGCGTTGAGCGTGGTGTGGTTAAAGTTGGCGACGAGGTGGAAATCATCGGTCTTGCCGAAGAAACCCGCAAATCCGTATGTACGGGCGTCGAGATGTTCCGTAAATTGCTTGACTCCGCTCAAGCGGGCGACAACATTGGCGCATTGCTGCGTGGTGTTGAGCGTAAGGATATCGAGCGCGGTCAAGTTATCGCGAAGCCGGGTTCGGTTAAGCCGCACACGAACTTCTCCGCTCAAATCTACGTCCTGACCAAAGAAGAGGGTGGCCGTCATAAGCCGTTCTTCACAGGTTACCGTCCACAGTTCTACTTCCGGACGACGGACGTTACCGGGATCATCAACCTGCCAGAAGGCAGCGAGATGGTTATGCCTGGCGACAACATCACTGTTTCGGTAGAACTGATCGCTCCGATCGCTATCGAAGAAGGTACGCGTTTCGCTATCCGCGAAGGCGGCCGGACGGTAGGCGCTGGCGCCGTTGCATCGATCTCGAAATAAGCCGTTGCGGCTTTAGCCGCATGGTATCGTTCGAAAGCCCTCACCTAGCGTGGGGGCTTTCTTAACTTTTGGCGGGTCCAATGATTTGAAGTGTCTTGGCGACTGTACAACCGCTATGGAGAAAATTCAATCCCATTAATGGTTGAGAGCCTTAATAGATGGTTTCGAAATAAGTGAGCTTGGGGGGAATCCAATTCGGCTTATTAATCTGCTCCACGTATGTACAACGAATTGGGTTTAATGCGTTAAGCGGATGGCAAGGTTTAGTTCGTGTTCGCTGAGGGGACACTGTGGACGGAGACCGCAAACAAAGACCGCCGATCAAGCGTCGGCGGCTTCCTTCTGCGCTTTCCTGCTCGCCGATTACGGGGGACATTTTTTCTTTTCCATAGATGAATAAAAAATGTTGCATTCGTCTATTCATTTCGATATAATATTGACTGTTGGTCTGCGACGTTGCGATGATGCGAGAGGTTGCCGACACACCCGGCCCCTTTGCCATGAGGTGCCAGTCGGGACACTGTCGGGGTATTCTCGCGGAGTATGTCCGATACTAAATTGGGCGATAGAAGGAGGGACTTATATGGCAAAGCAAAAGATTCGTATCCGCTTGAAAGCATACGATCACAGAATTCTTGACCAATCCGCGGAGAAAATCGTGGAAACCGCAAAACGTTCCGGTGCAGGCGTATCCGGGCCGATTCCGCTTCCGACGGAAAAGCAAATCATCACGATTTTGCGTGCGGTGCACAAGTACAAGGATTCCCGTGAACAATTCGAAATGCGCACGCATAAGCGCTTGATCGACATTGTGAATCCGACGCCGCAAACGGTTGATGCGCTGATGCGTCTGGATCTGCCATCCGGTGTAGATATCGAAATCAAACTGTAAGACGAACGATAACTTAACGTGTGAAAGGAAATGAGGTGTCAACATGAAAGGTATCTTAGGTAAAAAGCTCGGCATGACGCAAGTGTTTACCGCAGAAGGCAATGTGGTGCCGGTAACGGTTATCGAGGCGGGTCCTTGCGTCGTCCTGCAAAAGAAAGACCAGTCGAACGACGGTTATGAAGCCGTTCAGCTCGGTTTTGCCGATAAGAAAGAAAAGCGCGCGATCAAGCCGGAAATCGGCCACGCGAAGAAAGCCGACACGGCTCCTAAGCGCTACGTTAAAGAAATTCGCGGCATCACCATCGGCGAATACGAGGTTGGCCAGCAATTGAAAGCCGACCTGTTCGCAGAAGGTGAATATGTTGACGTAACGGGTATTTCCAAGGGTAAAGGCTTTGCCGGCGTCATCAAGCGTTGGGGACAAAGCACGGGCCCTATGTCTCACGGCTCCCGCTATCACCGCGGACCGGGTTCGATGGGTTCTATCCAGGCGAACCGCGTACCGAAGGGCAAGCGCCTGCCAGGCCACATGGGTCATGAAACGATCACGATTCAGAACCTTGAGGTCGTCCGCGTGGACGTTGAGCGTAACGTGCTGCTGGTGAAGGGCTCCATTCCGGGTCCGAAAAACAGCTTCGTGAAAATCAAATCGACGGTGAAAAAATAAACCTTTAAAGAAAGGAGGAACATGAAATGCCAAAAGTAGCAGTATTTAATGTGAGCGGTTCGCAAGTAGGCGATATCGAACTGAACGACACGGTTTTTGGTATCGAGCCTAACGTTCACGTCCTGCACAGCGCCGTTCTGCTTCAGCAAGCTGCAGAGCGTCGCGGTACGCACAAAACGAAAGGACGCTCCGAAGTGCGCGGCGGCGGCCGGAAGCCTTGGAAACAAAAAGGCACAGGTCGGGCTCGTCAAGGCAGCATCCGGGCACCGCAATGGGTAGGCGGCGGTACGGTATTCGGACCGACACCACGCTCTTACAGCTTCAAACTGCCGAAGAAAGTTCGCCGTTTGGCGATCAGATCCGCACTGTCTTCGAAAGTGATCGATAACGAAATCATCGTATTGGATCAACTGGCGCTGAACGCTCCCAAGACGAAGGAATTCGCCGGTTACCTGAACAATCTTAAGGTTGCCCGCAAGGCGCTGATTGTTACGGCCAATTATGAAGATAACGTAGCGAAGTCCGCTCGTAACATCCCAGGCGTCAAAATCGTCGCTGCAGACGGCATCAATGTTCTGGATGTTATGCTTTACGACAAGCTGATCATCACGAAAGAAGCGGTCGAGAAAGTACAGGAGGTGCTTGCATAATGAAGGATCCACGCGATATTATCAAGCGCCCGGTCATCACGGAACAAACGAGCGAATTTATGGTTAACAAGCGTTACGTGTTCGAAGTTGATCTCCGCGCTACCAAGACGGAAATCAAATCTGCCGTTGAGCAGATCTTTAAAGTGAAGGTCTCCAGTGTGAACACGCTGCGTATGCCGGCTAAGCCGAAGCGTTATGGCCGTCACTCGGGCTACACGTCCGAATGGAAAAAAGCAATCGTTCAGCTCAGCGCTGACAGCAAAGAACTCGAATTCTTCGAAGCATCCGTATAAGTAAGGAGGGAAACCAAGTGCCAATTAAGAAGTATAAACCGACTTCGCCGGCCCGTCGCGCCATGTCGGTCTCGACTTTCGAAGAGATCACGACAAGCACGCCGGAGAAATCGTTGCTTGCGCCGCTGTTCAAGAAAGCCGGCCGCAACAACCAAGGTAAAATTACGGTTCGTCACCATGGCGGCGGACACAAACGTAAATACCGTATTATCGACTTCAAGCGGAACAAGGACGGCGTCGCCGGTAAAGTGGCTACCATCGAATACGATCCGAACCGTACGTCGAACATCGCGCTTATCCACTATGCGGACGGCGAGAAGCGGTACATCATTGCGCCGAAGGGCCTCAAAGTCGGCGATCAGATCATGTCCGGACCTGGTTCCGATATTAAGATCGGCAACGCGCTGCCACTGGAAAACATTCCGGTAGGTACGGTTATCCACAACATCGAGCTGAAGCCGGGCAAGGGCGGCCAATTGGTCCGCGCTGCAGGTACGGAAGCTCAGCTGCTTGGTAAAGAAGAAGCATACGTCGTTATCCGCCTGACTTCGGGCGAAATGCGCCGTATCCTGAAAACCTGCCGCGCAACGATCGGTTCCGTAGGCAACGAGGATCACGAGCTCGTGAAAATTGGCAAAGCCGGACGTAACCGTTGGCTCGGCAAGCGTCCTCAAGTTCGCGGCGTCGTCATGAACCCGAACGATCACCCGCACGGCGGCGGCGAAGGCCGCGCACCAATCGGCCGCAAATCGCCGATGTCGCCTTGGGGCAAGCCGACGCTTGGTTACAAAACGCGTAAGAAGAAGAAGGCTTCCAGCCAATATATTATTCGTCGCCGCACGAAATAATAAACGACCGGGTCGCCGAACGGCCATCCGGTCCAGTCGAAGGGAGGAACACCCATGGGTCGCAGTCTGAAGAAGGGGCCGTTTATCGACGGTTACCTGCTCAAGAAGGTTGAGGACTTGAACACGACGAACAAGAAGGTCGTGATCAAAACGTGGTCCCGCCGTTCCACCATCTTCCCGCAATTCATCGGTCACACGTTCGCCGTTTATGACGGTCGCAAGCATGTGCCGGTGTATGTAACGGAAGACATGGTCGGACACAAGCTCGGCGAATTTGCGCCGACGCGCACGTACAAAGGCCACACCGACGCCGAGAAGAAAACGGGCAGAAGATAATAATCGCCGCCGCAAGCAGTTTTTACACGTATGAGAGGAGGTTCTACCTATGCAAGAAGCAAAAGCCAGCGTCAACCACGTACGCGTCGCTCCTCGGAAAGCGCAACTGGTTGTGGATTTGATCCGCGGCAAGCAAGTCGGCGAAGCAATCGCCATCCTGCGTCATACCCCGAAATCGGCATCTCCGATCGTGGAGAAGCTGCTCAACTCGGCCATCGCAAACGCGGAGCATAACTACCAACTGGACGTGAATAAGTTGGTCGTTTCTCAGGTTTACGTGAATCAGGGTCCAACTATGAAACGTTTCCGCCCGCGTGCAATGGG
Source organism: Paenibacillus darwinianus (assembly GCF_000598065.1). Lineage (GTDB taxonomy): Bacteria > Bacillota > Bacilli > Paenibacillales > Paenibacillaceae > Paenibacillus_I > Paenibacillus_I darwinianus. The sequence continues at coordinate 22,928 of NZ_KK082135.1, forward strand.
ACGTGCCAGCCGGATCAACAAGCGAACCAGCCACATTACTTTGGTGGTATCCGAAAAATAAGGAGGGAAAACGTGTGGGTCAAAAGGTAAATCCCGTCGGTCTTCGTATCGGCATTATCCGTGATTGGGAATCCAAATGGTATGCCGGCAAAGACTTTGGTGATCTTCTTATGGAAGATGTGAAAGTTCGTGAATACCTGAAAAATAAATTAAAAGACGCAGCCGTTTCCCGCATCGAGATCGAGCGCGCGGCTAATCGCGTCAACGTTACGATCCATACCGCGAAGCCGGGCATGGTCATCGGCAAGGGCGGTTCCGAGGTGGAAAACCTGCGTTCGGAACTGGCGAAAATCACCGGCGGTAAAAAAGTACACATCAACATTTCCGAAATCAAACAAGCAGATCTGGACGCTATTCTGGTAGCGGAAAGCATCGCTCAGCAGCTTGAACGCCGCATCTCGTTCCGTCGCGCTATGAAGCAAGCGATCCAACGGACGATGCGCGCAGGCGCGAAAGGTATCAAAACCGGCGTTAGCGGTCGTCTCGGCGGTGCGGAAATCGCACGCTCGGAAGGCTACAGCGAAGGTACAGTGCCTCTGCATACGCTGCGTGCCGATATCGACTACGGCACGGCGGAAGCTCATACAACTTACGGCCGCATCGGCGTGAAAGTATGGATCTACCGCGGTGAAGTCCTTCCGACCAAGAAGAAAGCTGCCGTCCAGGAAGGAGGCAACTAATCATGTTGGTACCAAAACGCGTCAAACACCGCAAACAGCAACGCGGCAACATGAGAGGCCGCGCTAAAGGCGGTACGGAAGTGGTTTTCGGCGAATATGGCCTTCAAGCCATGGAGCCGTCATGGATCACGAACCGTCAGATCGAGGCTGCTCGTATTGCAATGACCCGTTACATCAAGCGGGGCGGTAAAGTTTGGATCAAGATTTTCCCTGCCAAGCCGATCACGCAAAAGCCTCTCGAGGTGCGGATGGGTAGCGGTAAAGGTAACGTGGAGAAGTGGGTAGCCGTCGTTAAGCCGGGCAAAATCTTGTTCGAGCTCGCCGGCGTATCCGAGGAGATCGCACGCGAAGCCATGCGTCTTGCGGCTCACAAGCTCCCGGTTAAGACGAAATTCGTGAAACGCGAAGAAGTGGGTGGTGAAGCAAATGAAGGCTAGTGAATTCCGCAACCTGACCACTGCTGAACTCGAACAGAAAATCGCAGGCTTCAAGGAAGAGCTTTTCAACCTTCGTTTCCAACTGGCTACCGGCCAGCTGGACAATCCGACCCGGATTCGCGACGTGCGGAAAGAAATTGCTCGCGCCAAGACGATTATTCGTGAACGCGAACTGGGGATTACGAGCTAATTGAAGTCCCTTAAATAGACGAATACCGTTTCTTTTAAGGAAGGAGGAAGAACATGAGCGAACGCAACGCACGCAAAGTTCAAATCGGCAAAGTCGTCAGCGACAAGATGGATAAAACGATCGTAGTCGCCGTCGAAACGTACAAGAAGCATGAGCTGTACCACAAGCGCATCAAGTACACGAAGAAATTCAAAGCACATGACGAGAACAATCAAGCCAAGATCGGCGATATTGTTAAAGTAATGGAGACTCGTCCGCTTTCCAAGGACAAGCGCTTCCGTCTGGTCGAAATCGTCGAAGAAGCGATCATCCTGTAAGACGACTGAATCTTAAGCATTTTTCCGAAAGGAGGACGTTACCATGATTCAACCCTTTACACGTCTGGCTGTTGCCGACAACTCCGGAGCAAAGGAACTGATGTGCATTCGGGTGCTGGGCGGAACGGGACGTCGCGTCGGCCACATCGGCGATCTGATCGTTTGTTCCGTAAAATCCGCAACACCCGGTGGCGTTGTCAAAAAAGGCGACGTAGTTAAAGCCGTTATCGTTCGTACGCGTCGTTCGGTCCGCCGGAAGGACGGTTCTTATATCTCGTTCGACGAGAACGCAGCTGTAGTCGTAAAAGAAGATAAGAGCCCGCGCGGCACGCGTATTTTTGGACCGGTTGCCCGTGAGCTTCGCGATAAGGATTTCATGAAAATCGTATCGCTCGCACCGGAAGTTATCTAAAGTCATCCCCACAAAGTGAAGCAAAGCGTTGCAGCGTAGTCCAAGTGCTTTGCGGGGGCCCCGATAGAAAGAACAAGCTTTAGCCCAATTTGCAGTCGAAGTGAGGTGTAACAAATGCCAAGGCTGAAAAAAGTGCTGGAATCGCACAATAACAAGCTGCACGTGAAGAAGGACGACAACGTCATCGTCATCACGGGCAAAGACAAAGGGAAGAAAGGCCGCGTCATCGCCGCTTATCCCCGCCAGAACCGCGTCCTGATCGAAGGCGTGAACATGGTGAAGAAGCATACGCGTCCGTCCCAGCAAAACCCGCAAGGGGGCATCGTCGAGCAGGAAGCTGCGATTCACGTATCGAACGTTATGCACGTCGATCCGAAGAGCGGCAAGCCGACTCGCGTCGGTTACAAAGTGCTCGAGAACGGCAACAAAGTCCGGATCGCGAAGAAATCCGGCGAAGTCATCAACTAATTCAGTTGACGGAAAGGAGGTCCATGATTCATGGCAGCAAGAATGAAAGATCGTTTTCTGAACGAAATCACGCCTGCTCTGATGCAGAAGTTTAACTATACGACGGTTATGCAAGTGCCGAAGATCGAGAAAGTCGTAATCAACATGGGTGTCGGCGAAGCGGTTGCCAACTCCAAGGTTCTCGACGTTGCGGTTGACGAGCTCCAGCAAATCGTCGGTCAAAAACCGGTTATCACGCGTGCGAAGAAGTCGATCGCCGGCTTCAAGCTTCGCGAGAACATGCCGATCGGGGTTAAAGTTACGCTGCGCGGCGAGCGCATGTACTACTTCCTCGACAAGCTGTTCAACATCTCGCTTCCGCGCGTCCGTGACTTCCGCGGCGTTAGCACGAAGGCGTTCGACGGCCGTGGCAACTACACGCTGGGCCTGAAGGAACAGCTGATTTTCCCGGAGATTGAATACGATAAAGTCGATAAAGCACGCGGTATGGACATCGTCATCGTCACTACGGCAAAATCTGACGAAGAAGCTCGTGAGCTGCTGACCCAATTGGGTATGCCGTTCGCGAAGTAATCCACTTCCAGGAGGTGTATACCAAGTGGCAAAAACTTCGATGAAAATCAAGCAGCAACGTGCTCCGAAGTTTAAAGTTCGCGCTTATACGCGCTGCGAGCGTTGCGGCCGTCCGCACTCCGTTCTGCAGAAGTTCAAAATTTGCCGGATTTGTTTCCGCGAATTAGCATACAAAGGCCAGATTCCTGGCGTCAAAAAAGCAAGCTGGTAATCAGCCGAGTTCGGGAAGGAGGTTTTCGAGAATGGTTATGTCTGATCCTGTTGCAGATATGTTGACCCGCATTCGCAACGCGAATACTGTGCGTCATGAAACCGTGGAATTGCCCGCTTCGAAAATTAAGAAGCAAATCGCCGAGATTCTGAAAAGCGAGGGCTTCATCCGCGATGCCGAATATATCGAGGATAGCAAGCAAGGGATGATCCGTATTTTCCTGAAATACGGCCCGAACAACGAGCGCGTAATCACCGGCCTGAAGCGCATCAGCAAACCGGGACTTCGCGTGTACACGAAATCGACCGAGGTTCCGCGCGTATTGGGCGGTCTGGGAATCGCGATCATTTCCACGTCTAAAGGCATTATGACGGATAAAGCTGCCCGTCAAGCAAAAGCTGGCGGCGAAGTCGTCTGCTACGTCTGGTAATACAACCGAAACAAGATTGGAGGTGTCACAATGTCCCGTATTGGCCGTAAACCGATCCAAGTGCCGAATGGCGTTAACATTACCTTGGATAACAGCTTGATTACCGTAAAAGGCCCGAAAGGCACGCTGTCCCGTGAGCTGCACAAGGATATGAAAGTCGTTGTTGCAGAGAGCGAAATTACGATCGAGCGTCCTTCCGACAATAAACTGCACCGTTCCCTTCACGGAACGACCCGGAGCGTTGTTGCCAACATGGTGAACGGCGTAACGGAAGGCTTCAGCAAAAACCTGGAGCTCGTAGGCGTCGGTTACCGGGCGAACAAAACGGGTGACAAAGTCGTCCTCAACGTCGGCTACTCCCACCCGGTAGAGATCGTACCTGATAACGGCATTGAGTTCGAAGTGCCATCGAACACGAAAATCATCGTCCGCGGCATCGACAAGGAGCTTGTCGGCGCAACGGCAGCCAAAATCCGTTCCGTACGCGAGCCGGAGCCGTATAAAGGTAAAGGTATCAAGTACGAAGGCGAGCGGATCCTTCGCAAAGAAGGTAAAGCAGGTAAGAAGAAATAATAGACGGCCTGAACGGCCTTTACTTGAAACGGCGTTTAAACCCGTCGTTACCCGCGGCATGACCGCCATGTAGAAAGGAGTGTACCGAACTATGATTATAAAGGGCGACAAGAACAAAGCGCGTCTGAAAAGACACCTGCGAGTCCGTAAGAAAATCAACGGTACGGTTGCACGGCCGCGTTTGTCCGTATACCGTTCTGCGAAACATATCTATGCCCAGCTGATCGACGACGTACAAGGCGTAACGATCGCTGCAGCATCGACTGCGGATAAAGAGCTTGCCGGCAAAATCGGCAACGGCGGCAGCACGGAGGCAGCTCGTCAAGTAGGCGAACTGATCGCATCCCGCGCTAAAGCGAAAGGCGTAGAAAAAGTCGTATTCGACCGCGGAGGCTACCTGTACCACGGCAGAATCCAGGCATTGGCAGACGCGGCTCGCGAAGCCGGTCTTGAGTTTTAATCAACAAATCGAACAAGGAGGTATAACGACTTGCGTATAGATCCGAATACGTTAGAACTGACGGAAAAAGTAGTTCAGATCAACCGCGTAGCGAAGGTTGTTAAAGGCGGACGCCGGTTCAGCTTCAGCGCGCTGGTAGTCGTCGGCGACGGCAAAGGCTGGGTTGGCGCAGGGATCGGCAAAGCTTCCGAGGTGCCGGATGCGATCCGCAAAGGCATCGACGACGCGAAGAAAAACCTGATCCAGGTTCCGCTTGTCGGCACGACAATTCCGCACTTGGTGCTCGGTCATTTCGGCGCAGGCGAAGTTCTGCTGAAGCCGGCATCCGAGGGTACGGGCGTTATCGCCGGCGGTCCGGTTCGCGCAGTGCTCGAACTGGCCGGTGTAGGCGACATTTTAACGAAATCTCTCGGTTCTTCTAATTCCATGAACATGGTTAACGCGACGCTTGAGGGCCTTTCCCGTCTGAAACGCGCCGAGGACGTAGCCAAACTGCGTGGAAAAACCGTAGAAGAGCTGCTCGGTTAAGGAGGCGAAATCGATGGCAAAATTGCAAATCACCCTCGTTCGCAGCCTGATCGGCCGCAACGAGAAGCAGCGCGCGACCGTTCAAGCGCTGGGCTTGCGCAAGCTTCACCAATCGGTTGTCCAGAACGACAGCCCTGCCATCCGTGGCATGGTGAACCATGTCAGCCACCTGGTTAAAATTGAAGAAGTGCAAGGCTAACTGCCTGCTATAGAACAGAAGGCAAAATCTACAAGGAGGTGCTACGAACGATGAAATTGCATGAGCTTAAGCCTGCTGAAGGTTCCCGTAAGGACGTGAAGCGTAAAGGTCGCGGTATCGGCAGCGGCAACGGCAAAACGGCCGGCAAAGGCCATAAAGGTCAGAACGCCCGTTCCGGCGGTGGTGTGCGTCCGGGCTTCGAGGGTGGACAGAACCCGCTCTACCGTCGTGTTCCTAAGCGCGGCTTCAACAATATTTTCCGCAAGGAATATGCCGTGGTCAACATCGAAGATCTGAACAGCTTTGCAGCCGGTACTGAAGTTACCCCGGAGCTTCTAATGGAGCAGGGTCTGGTGAAAAATCCGCAAGCCGGCATCAAGATTTTGGGGAACGGCGATATTACTGTGGGCATCACGGTCAAAGCTAACAAGTTCTCTCAATCTGCGGTAGAGAAAATCCAGGCTGCCGGCGGTAAAACCGAGGTGATCTAATTGTTGAAGACCTTGTCCAACATCTGGAAAGTGGATGATCTTCGCAGACGCATCCTATTTACGCTGTTCATCCTGCTTGTATACCGCGTCGGATCGTTCGTTCCGGCACCGAACATTGACAAGACAAGATTCGAGGATATCAACGCACAGGGAGCGGACTTGTTCGGCTTGCTGAACACCTTCTCCGGCGGTGCATTGTTCCAATTCTCGATCTTTGCGCTTGGGATCATGCCGTATATTACGGCATCGATCATCGTTCAGTTGCTAAGCATGGACGTTATTCCGAAGTTTGCGGAATGGGCGAAGGAAGGCGAGAACGGGAAGCGCAAGCTGGCGCAGATCACGCGTTACGGGACGATCGTACTCGGTCTGATCCAGGCGTTTGCTACTTCGATCGGATTTAACAACACTTACCAGATGGTGATTAACCCGAGCTTCAGCACGTATGCAACGATCGCAATCGTACTGACAGCCGGTACCGCCTTCCTGATGTGGCTCGGTGAGCAGATTACCGAACGGGGCATCGGCAACGGCATTTCGATTATCATTTTTGCCGGGATCGTGGCTTCCATTCCTACTCATATTCGCACGATCTATGCGACGGAGTTTGTAGATAACCCTGATCAGCTGTTTATCGGCATTCTGAAAGTCATTGCGATCGTCGTTGCGATCATCGCAATCATCGTGGGTGTCATTTTCGTTCAACAGGGCATCCGCAAAATTCCGGTTCAATACGCCAAGCGCGTAGTCGGCCGGAAGATGTACGGCGGTCAATCGACGCACATTCCGCTTAAAGTGAACGGCGCTGGGGTTATACCGGTCATTTTTGCGGTTTCGCTGCTTATGTTCCCGATTACGATCGCACAGTTTTGGGCGGATAAGACATGGGCGAATTGGATCATCAATAACATGTATTACGACCAGCCGCTCGGCATGGTGTTGTACGTGATCTTGATCATCGCATTTACCTTCTTCTATACCTTCGTTCAAATCAACCCGGTGCAAATGGCGGATCAAATGAAGAAGAACGGCGGTTACATTCCGGGCATCCGCCCAGGGAAGCCGACTTCCTCCTACATCACGCGCGTTATGTCCCGGATTACGCTTTCCGGTGCGCTGTTCCTGGCACTGATTTCGGTTCTGCCCGTCGCATTCGGCGCACTTGCCGGCTTGCCTCGTTCGGTTCAGTTGGGCGGCACTTCCCTGCTGATCGTCATCGGCGTCGCACTCGACACGATGAAGCAGATCGAAAGCCAGTTGATCAAACGTCACTACAAAGGGTTTATCAATAAATAACGATAGGTTCGCAGCGGGCTGACGATTTCCGCGCGTCGGAGCGTGAGGCCCGGCCGAGCCTATTCTGCTTAAAGTGAGGAGCGACGCATGAACATCCTTTTTATGGGGCCTCCGGGCGCCGGTAAAGGCACGCAAGCCGAACGCATTGTGAATACGTTCGGAGTTCCGCACATTTCGACCGGCGACGCATTCCGTCTTGCGATGAAGCAAGGCACGCCACTCGGTCAAAAGGCGAAGGAGTACGTTGACCAAGGGCTGCTCGTTCCTGACGACGTAACGAACGGAATCGTTCGCGAACGTCTGCTGCAGGATGACTGCGAGAAGGGCTTCCTGCTCGACGGCTTTCCGCGGACGCTGGCGCAAGCCGAAGCGCTCGATGGCATGCTGGCCGAGATGGGACGACGGATCGACCATGTCATCAACCTCAAGGTCGACCGCAGCCTGCTGCTTGCCCGACTGACGGGACGACGGATCTGCAAAGCGTGTGGTTCGACTTATCACGTGCTCTTTAACCCGCCGCAACAGGAAGGCGTATGCGATAAGTGCGGAGGAGAGCTGTATCAGCGCTCCGACGACACGGAAGAGAAGGTCGGTACGCGTCTGGATGAGTATATTTCCAAGACGGCGCCGCTTCTTGCGTATTACGAAGGTAAAGGTCTGCTTCTCGAAGTGGACGGCGAGAAAGAAATCGATACGGTGACTTCGGATATCGTATCTCGCTTGAAAGGGCAGTCTGAATGATTATCTGCAAATCCGAAGCGGAACTGGGTTTCATGAGGGAAGCCGGTCGCATCGTGGCGGATACGCATCTGCTGCTGGCGCAAGCGATCAAGCCTGGTGTGATGACGAGCGAGCTCGACAAGATCGCCGAGGACTACATTCGCAGCCAAGGAGCCGTACCTTCCTTCAAAGGCTACAATCAATTTCCCGCAAGTATCTGTGCTTCTGTTAACGACGAATTGGTACATGGCATACCCGGTCAGCGCGTTCTTAACGAGGGCGATATCATCAGCCTCGACATCGGCGCCCAGTACAAAGGCTATCACGGCGATTCGGCCTGGACCTATGGAGTGGGCCAAATATCCGAGGATGCCCGCCGGTTGCTCGAGGTTACGGAAAAGTCGCTTTATGCAGGACTGGAGCACGTGAAGCCGGATGTGCGCCTGTTTACCATTTCTCACGCAATTCAGCAGGTGGTTGAACAAGCGGGGATGTCAATCGTTCGCGAATATGTGGGCCATGGAATTGGCGAAAGCCTCCATGAAGAACCGCAGATTCCGAACTACGGCGTACCGGACCGCGGACCCCGGTTGAAGCCCGGCATGGTGCTGGCCATCGAGCCGATGGTTGTTCTCGGCGAGCGGTACGTCCGCACGCTGCAGGATAATTGGACGGTTGTGACCGTCGACGGCACGTGGTGCGCGCATTTCGAGCATACAGTCGCCGTTACGGAGAACGGGCTTGAAATATTAACCCGCTCTTCCGCGATATAATCGGGGTGGTGATGGCATGGAAGCTTTTCCGGAATGGGGCCGGCTGGTCAAGGTGCTGAGAGGCAAAGACCAAGGCGGCTGCGCGGTTATCATCGGGATCGTAGACGACCGCTTTGTACTCATCGCGGATGGGAACAAGCACCGGTTCGACGGTCCGAAGAAGAAGAGCCTGCTCCATCTGGAGCTTCTGCCCGTCGTCAGCTCCGAAGTGGCCGACAGTATGCGGGAAACCGGCCGGGTGACCAACGCCAAGCTGCGGTTTGCGATTCAGAAGTATAACGAGCGGAAAGGAGAATGACTGTGGCTAAAGAAGATGTAATTGAAGTCGAGGGTACGGTTATCGAACCGTTGCCAAACGCCATGTTCAAGGTGGAACTGGAGAACGGACATCAAATTCTGGCCCACGTATCCGGCAAGCTCAGAATGCACTTTATCCGTATCCTCACGGGGGATAAAGTGGTTATCCAGTTGTCGCCTTACGATCTGACAAGAGGTCGTATCACTTATCGGAAGTAGTCCGTCGAGGACTGCCTACGAAGTATTCGGGAGGTAATCACAATGAAGGTCAGACCTTCGGTTAAGCCGATTTGCGAAAAATGCAAAGTCATTCGTCGCAAAGGCAACGTGATGGTGATTTGTGAAAATCCGAAACACAAACAAAAACAAGGATAAGAAGAAGGAGGGATAGACGAACCATGGCACGTATAGCTGGTGTAGACTTGCCGCGTGACAAGCGCGTAGTAATCGCCCTGACGTATATTTTCGGTATCGGTAAAACGACCGCACAGAAAATCCTTACGGAGACCGACATCAATGAAAATACCCGCGTGCGCGACCTGACGGAAGATGAAGTCAGCCGCCTGCGCGAGAACATTGATAAATCCGTTAAAGTGGAAGGCGACCTGCGTCGTGAAGTCTCGCTGAATATTAAGCGGTTGATTGAGATTGGCTGCTACCGTGGAGTCCGTCATCGTCGCGGCTTGCCCGTTCGCGGTCAACGCACTAAGACGAACGCCCGGACCCGTAAAGGTCCTCGTCGGACAGTAGCGAACAAGAAGAAGTAATAAGGGGGGATAACTGAAATGGCTAAACCGAAAAAAGTCGTACGTACCAAACGCCGCGACCGCAAAAATATCGAGGTTGGCGTCGCGCACATCCGCTCGACGTTCAACAATACGATCGTTACGATTACCGATCCTCATGGCAACGCGATCTCGTGGGCTTCCTCCGGCAACCTGGGCTTCAAGGGCTCCCGGAAAAGCACGCCGTTCGCCGCTCAGATGGCGGCGGAATCGGCAGCGAAAGCGGCTATGGAACACGGCATGAAAACGGTCGAGGTTATGGTTAAAGGACCGGGCGCAGGCCGCGAAGCCGCGATCCGTTCCCTTCAGGCAGCCGGTCTCGAAGTTAACCTGATTAAAGACGTCACGCCGGTTCCGCACAACGGATGCCGTCCGCCGAAACGTCGCCGCGTATAGTTCAAATCCGTGTGGTATCAAATATCTGCAACTTGTGAATAATGGTTGTGAAGGTTAGGCATACTACATGTTTTTGACCGTATGTACGGACGGTGTAGATACTGAAACGGCATGCTGCCGATGATCGGTATGAACGGAGCGACGTTTGAAGGAGGGTACTTTTAGTGATTGAGATCGAAAAGCCGAAAATCGAAACCGTAGAGCTGAGCGACGAGGGCACATACGGACGTTTCGTGGTAGAACCGCTGGAACGCGGTTATGGCACGACGCTCGGTAACTCGCTGCGCAGAATTCTTTTGTCGTCGCTGCCGGGCGCGGCCGTCACCTCGGTGCAAATCGACGGAGTTCTTCATGAGTTCTCGACGATTCCGGGCGTCTACGAAGACGTGACCGAAATCATCCTGAATCTGAAGAGCCTCTCGTTGAAAATCCATTCCGATGAGGAAAAGGTATTGGAAATTGATGCGGAGGGCGACGGCGCGGTAACGGCCGGCGACATTCGCGCGGACAGCGATGTCGAAATTCTCAATCCGGATCTTCATATTGCGACGCTCGCTTCCGGCGCCCGGCTTCATATGCGGGTGTTTGCGAACCGCGGGCGCGGTTATGTGCAAGCAGACCGTAACAAGCGCGAGGATCAACCGATTGGCGTCCTGCCTGTCGATTCGATCTACACGCCGATTACCCGCGTAAATTACAGCGTGGAGAATACGCGCGTCGGACAAGTGACGAACTATGACAAGCTGACGCTTGAAGTATGGACCGACGGCAGCATCCGCCCGGAAGAAGCGGTGAGCCTCGGCGCCAAAATCCTGAACTCGCATCTGGACCTGTTCGTCGGCTTGACCGACGAGGCGAAAGACGCCGAGATCATGGTAGAGAAAGAGGAAGACAAGAAAGAGAAAGTACTCGAGATGACGATCGAAGAGCTCGATCTTTCGGTTCGTTCCTACAACTGTCTGAAACGCGCAGGCATCAACACCGTTCAAGAGCTGATCACGAAAACCGAAGAAGATATGATGAAGGTTCGCAATCTGGGCCGCAAATCTTTGGAGGAAGTTCAAGAAAAGCTGGAAGAGCTCGGTTTGGGCCTTCGTATGGAAGACTAAGCTTGACCGTAACCAGACAACAGTGAGTGCAAGTTCTATAGAAGGAGGGGAAATACATGGCATACCAAAAGCTGGGACGTGACGCAAGCGCACGGAAAGCATTGTTCCGTGATCTGGTCACTGACCTTTTCCTGTATGAGCGTATTCAGACGACCGAAGCGAAAGCGAAGGAAGTTCGTTCGATTGCGGAGAAGCTGATCACGAAAGCGAAGAAGGGCGACCTTCACGCACGTCGTCAAGTGGCGGCATTCGTTCGGCGCGAGTCGGTTGACGGTGAGCAGGACGCAATTCAAAAGCTGTTCTCCGAATTGGCCACCCGTTACTCGGAACGTGCGGGCGGATACACACGGATTCTGAAACTGGGCCCACGTCGCGGAGATTCTGCGCCTATGGTTTATTTGGAACTGGTGGACCGTGCGTAGTTGAAACGGGAAGACAAAGGGTGGCGCAGGCCACCTTTTTTTTCTGTGTTTGTAATAGCCCGTACTTTGGGGCTGAAGGATAAGGAGAGGGGAGGAGATGAGCTGCGGAATATTGCGATGGTCGTAAGCTATGATGGCGGGGCCTATCAGGGGTTTCAGTCGCAGCCGAGCGGCTTGACCGTGCAGGATGAGCTGGAAAAGGCGATCCGCAGGCTTAGCGGGCAAGACGTCAGGCTGGACGGCTCCGGACGAACCGATGCCGGCGTGCATGCTCAAGGGCAGGTCATTAACTTCCTCAGCACCTCTCCGATTCCGGTCGAGCGTTGGGCGATCGCGATGAACGGTTGGCTGCCTCACGACATTGTCGTGCGCAGCGCCCACGAGATGCCCGAGGCATTCAGCTCGCGCAAATCGGCGATCAGGAAAACATATCGATACTCGATCAGCACCGGCAAGCATCCGAATGTGTTCAATCGGCGGTTCCGATACCACCATTATAATCCTTTGGATGTAGAGGCGATGCGCGTGGGAATCCGCCATTTGCTGGGCGAGCACGATTTCTCTTCCTTCACCTCGGCGGGTTCCACCAAGAAAAGCCATGTTCGGACGGTCTATGAGGTTCGGATCGAACGGGACGGACCGGATATTCATCTCTTCATAACCGGAAACGGCTTTTTGTATAACATGGTGCGCATCGTGGTAGGGACGCTGTTGTGGGTCGGCGAAGGCAAATGGAAGCCGGACTGCATCGGTCCAATCCTGGCCGCACGGGACCGCTCGAAGGCGGGTCCTCGGGCGGAGGCTCATGGCCTGGTTCTATGGGAAGTCCGTTATCCCGAGCCGTTCCAGATGATTCTGGATAACGATCCGGCCTCATCCTTGTGGCCGTAAGATTATGCTTGCGGAGCAAGAGGGAATGTAGTAGAATATAACTTGTGCTTTCTTAGTGGCTCTCCCACAGCCCCGACTAAGTTCGCCGACCTTTACAAGCTGCCGGTCGATCCGTTTCTTAGCGGAACGCCACGGCACGTTGACACCGAATATGAATCTTGAACAAGACGTTTCCATACATGTGAAATGTGCGAAAGAATGAAGGAGGATATCCCATGCGTACAACGTTTATGGCCAAGCCGAACGAAGTCGAACGCAAGTGGTTCGTCATCGATGCGGAAGGCAAAACGCTCGGCCGTCTGGCCAGCGAAGCGGCGGCTTTGATCCGTGGCAAGCACAAACCGCAATTCACTCCACACGTTGACACCGGCGATTTCGTCATCGTCATCAATGCGGAGAAAATCGTCCTGACAGGCAAGAAGTTGTCCGACAAGAAGTACTACCGTCATTCCATGTATCCGGGCGGCCTGAAGGTTACTTCCGCAGGCGACTTGCTGAAGAAGTTCCCTGAGCGCGTATTGGAGTTCGCGATCCACGGCATGCTGCCTAAGAATCGTCTGGGCGACAAAATGAAGCTGAAATTGAAAGTCTATGCTGGTCCGGAGCACCCGCACCAAGCACAAAATCCAGAAGTGTACGAGCTTCGAGGTTAAGAAGGGGAGGACCAGTTCATGGCACAAGTACAATACTATGGAACAGGTCGTCGTAAACACTCGGTAGCGCGCGTGCGCCTCGTACCGGGTGAAGGACGAATCATTGTAAACAAACGTGATCTCAACGAATATTTCGGCCACGAAACACTGAAATTGATCGTGAAGCAACCGCTCGCTTTGACCGATACGCTGACGAAGTATGACATCATTGTATTGGCGAACGGCGGCGGCACAACGGGTCAAGCCGGCGCAATCCGCCACGGCATTTCCCGCGCCCTGCTGAAGGCCGATCCGGAATTCCGTCCGGCGCTCAAGCGTGCAGGCTTCCTGACGCGTGATCCACGGATGAAAGAACGTAAGAAATACGGGTTGAAAGCGGCACGCCGCGCGCCACAGTTCTCGAAACGCTAATAGTTGCACCCGATACCTTCTCCGCCAAGCGTGGAGAAGGTATTTTTTTGCGGTAGAGCGAGGAGCACGATAGGCCATTCGAATACAATAGAGTGCCCAGCCGAATTTTGGGGTGATTTGCGTATAATCGGCATAAGGAAATCGTTGAGTTATCGGGACGAAAGTCGTATAATTGAATTAATGCATATCAATTTACTAGGAATTAATTACGGAGGTCATTCACATGAATCTGTTTGAGAAAGAAGCGCTTGTCAACCAGAAAGCTGCAGAGCTTGAAAACGCCAGCCCGGAAGACATTCTGCGTTATGCGGTTGAGACGTTCCCTAGTATTACGTTTGCGTGCAGCTTCGGCGCCGAGGATGTCGTCCTTGTCGATATGCTTCAGAAGATCAGCCCGGGGACGGACATTTTCTACTTGGATACCGACTTTCATTTCAAAGAAACCTATGAGACGCGGGACCGGATTGAGCAGCATTACGGCATGAAGTTTGTTCAGGTGAAGCCCGCTCTCACGCCGGAAGAGCAAGCGGCCCAGCATGGCGCGGAGCTGTGGAAATCCGAGCCGAACGCTTGCTGCAACATCCGTAAGGTTGAGCCGCTGACACAAATTTTGTCCAAGTACGATGCTTGGATTACCGGTATCCGCCGCGACCAGGCGCCGACGCGCGCCAACGCGAAGAAGGTGGAATACGACACGAAGTTCGGCCTGATCAAGTTCAATCCGATCGCAAGCTGGACCTCCGAGCAGGTATGGGGATATATCCGCGCCAATGACGTGATCTACAATCCGCTGCACGACAATCATTTCCCGAGCATCGGCTGCGAGTACTGCACACGCCAGGTTATGCCGGGCGAAGACCCGCGTGCGGGCCGTTGGTCGGGTTCCGACAAAACGGAATGCGGTTTGCATAAATAATTGATCACCGGGCCATCACGGCTCGAAAATATAGGAGGTTTACGCATCATGAGTATCCAACCACACGGTGGCGAACTGGTGAACCGGATCGCGGCCGGCGGTGAACGGGACGCGCTGCTAACCGAAGCATCGAAGCTGAAAAGCATTACCGTTAACGCCTGGACCATTTCGGACCTGGACCTGATCGGTGTCGGCGCTTTTTCTCCATTGACGGGTTTTATGAATAAGGCGGATTATACGTCGGTCGTCGACAGTATGCGTCTCGCCAATGGCCTCGTATGGAGCATACCGATTACGCTGGCGGTTGAGCCGAACAAGGCGGCCGAGCTGAATGCAGGCGAGCGCGCGGCGCTCGTAGGCGAAGATGGCGTTATTTACGCCGTGATCGATATCGAAGACATCTACACCGTGGATCAGAAGCACGAGGCGGTTCGTGTGTTCAAGACCGATGAGCTCGAGCATCCGGGCGTGGCGAAGCTAATGGAACGCTCCTCGACGTATGTCGGCGGCGCGATTACCGTTGTTAACCGCCCGCAGCCTGAGAAATTCCAGGAGTTCTATTTCGATCCGTCCGAAACGCGCCGGCTGTTCGCGGAGAAAGGCTGGAATACGATTGTCGGTTTCCAGACCCGCAACCCGGTTCACCGCGCGCATGAGTACATCCAGAAGTGCGCCATGGAGATCGTGGACGCGCTGTTCCTTAACCCGCTCGTGGGCGAGACGAAATCGGACGATGTTCCGGCGGATGTCCGGATGAAAAGCTATCTGGCGCTCCTGGAAAATTACTACCCGCAGGACCGCGCGTTCCTCGGCGTGTTTCCGGCCGCTATGCGTTATGCCGGACCGCGCGAAGCGATTTTTCATGCGATGGTCCGTAAAAACTACGGCTGCACGCATTTCATCGTCGGCCGCGACCATGCCGGTGTAGGCGACTACTACGGCACATACGAAGCGCAGGAGCTGCTGAAGTCGTTCGCGCCGGAAGAGCTCGGCATTACGCCGCTCTATTTCGAGCACAGCTTTTTTTGCACGAAGTGCGGCAATATGGCTTCCAGCAAGACGTGTCCGCACGACAAAGCCGACCATTTGACGCTGTCCGGCACCAAGGTCCGCGCGCTGCTGCGTGACGGTGTCTGCCCGCCGCCGGAATTTTCGCGTCCGGAAGTGGCCAAGATTCTCATTGAAGGCATGTCCGAGCAGCCGGTCGGCTGACGGGCTGCTCATAAAACACCACCTCGTCCCATATAGTGTAGAGGACGCGGGCTTTCCTTAAGCCTACGTTCGGACACATAGGGATCGGGGTGGTTTTTTTATGCGCCGGATCAGGAATCGGGTCATCGTCTGGATCAATTATAAAGGGGCACTCCGTTTAGGCTTGGGTGCGTTGATCGTATTTCTTGTATCGTTCATGTTAACGCAGGAGACGCCGACCTCCCGCACCTGGACGTACTGGACGCTGTCGCTCTCGGGAAAAACGATCTATCTGGATGCGGGACACGGCGGGGCAGACGGAGGGGCGGTCAGCAAGCAAGGAGATGTGGAGAAGGATTTGAATTTGGCGATCGCCCTCCATTTGCGGGACTATTTGCAGCAAGCCGGGGCCGTGGTTCTCATGACAAGAGAGGATGACCGGGACTTGGCGGAGGAAGGAACGAAAGCGATCAGCCGGCGGAAAACGGAGGATTTGCTCCGAAGAGTGGACAACATCCGGCGGGAATCTCCGGATCTCGTAGTCAGCATCCATATGAACAGCATACCGTCGCCGCGTTGGTCGGGTGCGCAAACCTTCTATTATCCGAATCATCCGGACAACCAGCTGCTTGCATCGCTCATACAGGAGGAGATCAAGCGAAACCTGGAAAACACGAATTGCGTTGCCAATCCGGTCAATACCGTCTATTTGCTGAAGGCAATCGAAACGATACCGACGGCGCTCGTTGAGGTAGGCTTTCTGTCCAATCCGGGAGAAGCTCGGCGGCTTGCGGATACGGATTATCAGCGGCAGGTGGCGGCGTCGATCTACCAGGGCATTCTGCGCTATAGTGCGGGCGAGAAGGGAGTGCCCGGTTTGAATGTCTCCTAAGCGAACAGTATGGTATAATTAGACGATCATGAACTACATAATGACCGGGCGATGCGGATAGAGCCCGAGCGGATACGGGGTGTTAGCGGATTATGATTACGCGTGAACAAGTGTTGGAAGCGGTCGGCCAATGGAAGGGGCCGGCCGGTGAGGCAGGCAAGGGCGGTATACAAGTCCGCGACGTTGTTGTGAAGGAGCGTCAGGTGTCGTTGACGGTCCTTACCCCGGGCGGGGAACAGGATGCACTGCTCGAGGAAGCGCTGCGCGCCGAGCTGATGCGGCTGGG
>NZ_KK082135.1:40094-44953 GCF_000598065.1 Paenibacillus darwinianus
GATGCGGCTGGGAGCCGAAACTGTGCACCTGCGGTTTCGGGCCGCAGCCGGCGGGAAGGCTGCAGGGCCGGGAGCCGCTGCGGCGGACGGCAGTGCGTCGACGGGCGGCGCGCCTGTGCGCGGCCATGGCGCGGGCATGGAGCGGAATCCGCTGCTCTCCGAAGGCAGCGGGGTACAGTTCATCGCTGTTGCCAGCGGTAAGGGCGGTGTCGGCAAGTCGACCGTCACCGTGAATCTGGCGGTGGCTTTGGCACGTAAAGGTAAACGCGTGGGCTTGATCGACGCCGACATTTACGGGTTCAGCGTGCCGGACATGATGGGTATCGAAGAGCGGCCGGAGGTAATCAACGAGCGGGTTATACCGATCGAGCGTCATGGCGTGAAGGTGATGTCGATGGGGTTTTTCGTGGAGGACAACAGTCCGGTTGTCTGGCGCGGTCCGATGCTCGGCAAAATGCTCCGGAACTTCTTCGCGGAAATCGAATGGGGCGAGCTGGATTACCTGCTGCTCGACTTGCCGCCGGGGACGGGCGACGTCGCGCTTGACGTGCATCAAATGATCCCGCAAAGCAAGGAGATCATCGTGACGACACCGCATGCCACGGCGGCGTTCGTTGCGGCGCGGGCGGGCTCGATGGCAATTCGCACCGAGCATGAAATACTCGGCGTCGTCGAGAACATGTCCTATTACGAGTGCTCCAAGTGCGGCAACCGCGATTACGTCTTCGGACGGGGCGGAGGCGCCAGACTCGCAGAGTCGCTGAATGCCGAGCTGCTGGCTCAGCTTCCGCTCGGGGCGCCGGATAACCACCCTTCGGAGAAGGATTTTTCGTCCTCGGTATATAAAGCCGACACCGAGACGGGAAGGATTTACGGAACGATTGCGGATGCGGTAATTGCAAAGTGTGAAGCTTAGAAAAAGAGCCGAGGCAACCGACATATGCCTCGGCTCTTTTTGCCGCAAAAACGGGTTTCGGCTGTTTCACTGCTTCGGCTTAACCGCCGTCGCTGGACCCGCCATCGCCACCGCCGGAGTCGCTGCTGCCCGATTCTCCGCCGCCGGACTCCGCGCCGCCCGATTTTTGGCCCGCCTTGGGCCTGAGCTCCTCTTGCACCGCGGTCCTCAACAGATCAAGCAGCTGCAGTTTGACCATCGGGCTCTGAAGCGTTTCCTGCATGATGGTGGACACTTGCTTACGGTATTGGTTTCCTTGAATCACATCGAAAATGACAGTTTCCATTTCCGGACCTTTCATAACCGTCATGAGATCGTGCTGGTAAGTGGGATCCTTCAATAGATCCTTATGGATCTGCTTGTTCTGTTTATTGACCGCCTTCGCGAACTCACCGGCAAACCGGGGGTCGGTCATCAGCTTTTCGAGCACTTTATTGTAATCGGGCGATACGAGCACGTCCTTGACCGCCACCTTCACCGATTCTTTATCCTGCGCCGACAGCATCATGATGCCGCCGCCGCTGCCGGCCGTCTGCATCGAAGCCTGCTGCATCGCCTTTTGTCCGTCCTCGGTTTTAAGAATATCGATGACCATTGCTTTCATATCCTTATAGCTGATCTGGCTGCCCCCGCCGGAAGGCTCCGAACCGCATGCGGTTATGAATGCCAGTGCGATGACGGTCATTGCCGCCGTCGCCGCCCGTCTGTAGTTGCTGTACATGGCTGAGTCGTCTCCCTTCACATGCTCCGTGACGTGTGCGCTAACCTCCGATTTACGATGACTGCCATAAGAAATGTTCGGGTGTATTATGCGTCAATGTTCACGGGATTATCATGAGCGGCGGATAGCTTTTTGGCCCGGACATGGTAAAATAAAGCGTATGCGTCCGCGCATTTTTCGACATTGCGGGTACGACGGCGGGGGAGGAAACGATTGTGAATTTGCGCAAATGGTTTTTCTTATTCTGGACCACGATGGCGGTCGGCGCAGTCTCTACGGGGGTGACGGGCTCCATTCTGGCATGGACCGACCCTACATTCGATCTGAAGGGGCTGGAGGGAGCGGGCTTTAACGCTGGCATGATGGCGCTCACCGGTCTGCTTTTTGGGGCGTTCGCCCACATGGGCTTTTTTGCATACTTGACGCTGAATTATATTGCGCTGAGCATATTTCGCCGCAGTTATTTGTGGACGACATTGCAGGCATATACCACAATTTTCGGCATTTTTTTGTTCGGCTACCGGCTCTACGAGAATCGGGAAGCGTTGAACGGTTGGATTTTCTGGGTGCTGCCCGTTATAATTACGATTGCCGCGTGGGGCGTGGCCGTTGTCAAGACGAAGCAGACGAACAAGAACGCGCTGTTCCCGACACTGTTTCTGTTGATCGTCGGTACGATGCTGGAAGCATGGCCAAGCCTGTCGGACGACAACAATGTGCAGGCCCTAATTTTCATGATCGTGCCATTGTTCGCTTGCAACGCTTATCAAATCCTGATGCTTCATAAGCTGTTGAAACCGGCAGAAGCCGGCTCCGGCGGGAGCGCGAAGCCGGTTGCGTGCGTAAACCGGAGAGGATTGGATTGAGCGGATTAAGCGGATGTCGTTTGAACATGGAAGGCCATATGCCAATCAAAGCTCGTCGGGCAGCGCCGGCAGTTGCATACTGCTCGCTTTATCTTCAACCGTACGGCCGTTGAGCTGGGTTTGCGCCAACAGCCCGGAGACGCTGACGAAATCATAGCCTTTATCTCTTAACTGATCGATAATGGCGGGCAGCGCTTCATGCGTTTGCTTGGAGGAGTCGCTGGCATGCATCAGGATGATGTCGCCGGGATGTGCCTTGCTGACGACGCGGTTGATGATTTTTTCGGTGCCGATGTTCATCCAATCCATCGAATCGGTGTCCCATTGAATCACTTTATAGTTGAGTTCCTCGGCGATGCGAAGCACACGCTTGTCGAAATCGCCGTTCGGCAGCCGGATCAGCTTGGGGCTTTTCCCGGTTGCAGCCGAGAGAATTGCTTGAGAGGTATTGAGCTGCTTGCGAATTTCATCGTCGCTCAGTTCGCTGTAATTGTCGTGCCTGTGGCCGTGGCTGCCGATCTCGTAGCCTGCTGCGACGATTTTTTTGACAATATCGGGGTGGGACTGCGCCCACGGCGAGGACAGGAAGAACGTGGCCTTCGTCACTCCTTTTTCCTGCAGCACCTTAAGGATAGGCTCGGCTCGCTTCTCGCCCCAGCTGATATCGAATGTCAGCGCCAAGATTTTTTTATCCGTCGGCACGCTGTAGATAGCGGCGGGCATCTGAGGGGAAAACACGGTGATGTTGTCCTTCTCCGCATAGATGACGCCGGCTGAGAATAACAACGCTACGCCAATCAGAAAATATCGCTTTAGCTTGCGGCCGTTAAAGACATAGAATACATTCATGATTCTCGGGCTCTCCTTTCTATTCTTTGTACGTCGTGAATGGGGGACAAGTGGAGCTTGGATTAGTACAATGTATGCCCGTATCCAGAACTTATGCTTGGAACGGGGCGCGGGTCATTATCCGTAGGAGGGGAATCCATATGTTTTCGTTAAAAGCATTCGCCGATCACCTGCTGCAAATGAGGCGATATTTCGCTTTCTCGGCGATTCTGTTTTTTGCCGGGGTGATTGTGGGTGGCACGAACTCGGCCTTCGAAGGTTACTTGGACAGTCAGTTACAAGGCATCGGGGAAATCGCGGGCATGATCAATAATGCAAGTAACCCGACGCTGTTCATGCTCGTCTTCATATTTCTGAATAATACGATTAAATCGGTGCTGGTCATTTATTTGGGGGCGGCATTCGGGGTCGCTCCGCTGTTATTCCTTTTATTGAACGGCATGATTTTGGGTTATTTATTTACGTCGATGGAGGAGACCGGACAAAATGCAGCCGCGATGTTTCTCAAGGGAATCGTGCCGCACGGCATTATTGAGATCCCGGCCATTCTGATCGCATGCGCATATGGTCTGAAGTTCGGCATGCTTAGTTTACGTGCTGTCGGTTCGCTCATTTCAAGGGACAAAGGGATCGGCAAAGAATACGAATTTTTCGCGGTACGCACGGTTCCGGTGATCGTGTTTCTTGCCGTGGCGCTCTTGGCGGCGGCCGTTATTGAGAGCACGGTTACCGTTTGGCTGCTCTCGTTGTAATATTTTCCTCGTAATGTGAGCATAACAGTAAAGCGGCGTGCTGCGCGGTTGCGCACTGGCCGTTTTTGCAGTCATTGGAGCCCGATTACGGACGCGATTTGTCTAAAGAAGGGAGGCCGGATGCCCGGCTATGCTCGGAATGCTGTTTACGGATAAGGAATGCAGGGAGCTCGATTATGTCCTTCGCAAGGAACTTGATGAGATGTTGCTTGATTTGCATGATTCGCGTCTGGACGGCGATATCAAGCAAGCAGTCGGTAAACGGTATAAGATCATCTTCCGTATGTATGCCAGAATGGCATCGCCGAAGGAGCTATCCCGATATGTAATGAAGGTGACGAAGTAGCGGGCATGGGATTGCGGTTGCATTTCGGCGCTTGGTTCGGCACTGAACCGTACCGCTGGCCCGCGCAAAAAAAGTTGGCGAAAATCCGATCGTACAGGCCTTGACGGTATCGCGCAAGCTGTGATAAATTATTAATCCGGGTGCTGATAAGGGGCTCGTTATCACAGACCCGACAGAGCAGTGGGTGAATTGGTTAAAATAACCTCTTGCAAAGACTTAAAGGCCTGTGATATATTATAAAGGTCGCCGCTGAGAGGTTGGCGGTGAGTGGAATGAAAAACACCATTGTTCTTTGAAAACTGAACAACGAGCGAAACTGCCCCATTGTCCTGCGAGGGAGGATGGAAAAGCTATACAAGTAATGAGCGAT
>NZ_KK082136.1:0-25555 GCF_000598065.1 Paenibacillus darwinianus
GACAGCACGATCGGCTCGACCCGCACGCCCTGCCGATCGGCTTCCTTGTTGAGCGCGAACAGAATCGATTTCAGCACTGCTTCGTCCCCGCTGTTGCGGAAACCGTAGTAGCCCGAAAGAACTAATCGGAACGTTTGGCCGTAACCCGAAGCGTCCATGCTTTCCATACTCCTTCCGCAAGCTGCCAGACCGCTATGAGGCACAGCCCGATGATGGCGCCGAGACCCAGGCCGAGCAGCACCCGAACGAGGGATATGGCAATCGGCGTATGGATATGAGAAAAGGTCCCGACAATCGACAATTGACCCATGGCAGCTATAATCATGAATACCCACGCCGCCCGGTAGCGAAGCGACAAGAACAGTCCTAACAGAAAGAGCGGATGGGCGATTAGAAATTCTTTCGTTCTGGGTCGTACGCCGAAGGTGTTTTCCAGCAGATTGCGGAACACCAGCTCGAGCGACGAGGCTTGGCCGGTGTTGCCCGTACGCGACAGATAATAGAGACCGACAACGCCGATGACGGCTGCCGCTGCCACCCATAGAACCGTAATCTGCAGACGCAGCAACTTCCGGAAATTATCCCATACCGATCGGCCCGTGTACAGAAAGACATAAAGGGCCGTCAAAGCGATCGGAGCCAATGCCAACAGGCCGACCCCGCGGAATTGCTGAAGCAACAGCATATAGGTAATATTGTTGAGCAGACCGAACACCAATGCCGCTCCCATAAGCGAGATAACGGCGGTTACCGCATACAGGCCGAGCGCCGAGATGAGACGCTTGCCGGCCGGCATGCCGTCGAACATCCATTGGCCGCCGAACAGCCGGTCGGAGCGAGCGGCGGCCGCCTCAGTTGAAGCCTCGTTCCAGCCGCCTACCGTCCTCCGGTTGCCCTCGGTATGGGCGCGAACGCGGCTCAGCGCCCAGATGACCGCCAGCGTCGGCGCGGCGATCGCCGCGCCGAGCGCAAGCGCCTGCTCCAGGAGCGCCGTGTCAAGGAGGTATAAGCCTGCGCTTCCCATAAGGCCAAGCAGCAGGGCCGGCAGCAGCAAAGCAGGCGCGAACGTGCCGACCAGCAGGGCGATTATGGCAATTGCCCCTGCGGCTACGACCGCCCTGAGCGCTTTCTGCCAGCCGGCATAATCGTACTCGAACGGCTTGGCCGAGCCCGTCTTGAACCCGGCATCCGCCAGCTTGGCGACCGCTCCCCGCTCGTCCTCCGAGCCGCCGATCGCAGCGTACAGATTGTCGAGCGGATCGAGGATGCCCGCCTTGTTGATGCTGCGAATCGGCGAGCCGTTGAGGAAGAACAGCCGGATGTTCCGATCCTTGGCGGCCAGCACGAAGCGGTCCGAGATCGTCGCGGGACTTAAAGCCGCGCTGTCGGCTTCCGACAATGAGTATAAACGGGCCGCGTTATAATCGGTGAGATAAGCCAGCTTGTCCAAGCCGAATTGCGGGACGCTTATATTTTCGATCGTCGCGACGCCGATATTGTACTTCTTTAGAAGCAACGCCAAATGATCGAGACTTTTGAGCTTCGCCTGATCGCCGAATCCCGTTACCTGTTCGCCGTCAAACAGGATTCGTTTCACGCCAAGCTCGGCGAACCGCCGCATCATGGCTTCCATCTCGACCGCATTATAAGGCCTCATGCGGTCCGAGAGCCTCGGCAAAATTTGAAAGCCGGCGCGCTTCAGCTGCTCCAGGGCGATCGGATCGGGCATCATCGGCCTGACGGCGGCATTCTCGACCGGCGTTTCCAGCACGAGCCCCGCTCGTCCGCCGAACGACCAGTCCCGAACGGCGACCTGGATTGGGGCGAACGCCTTGCGTATGAGCGGCTCGATCGCCTTACGGCTGGCGTCATCCGCAAACAGCACATACGTAAAATTCTCGTTGACCGGCGCCGGTTTCCCGTACAACGCGGCCGCTTGCGCCGAGCTGTACACCGTCAGGCGGCCGGCCCAGCTCAGCTCCTCGAACGTTCCTTCATACACGGCCATCGTCGTGATGCCGCGTTCCTTCATCTTTACCAATTCGCCCCGAATAAAATCTTGCGGGCGTGCTTTATAGGCTGAAATCGTCACAAGGTCGCGGTAATCGAAGACGAATTCGACCTCCCGCGAGGTTTGCTCCACCCCGTGCCTTGCAAAGCCGAGCGGCAGCGCAGCAAGCACGCCGATGACCGTCACCGCCCAGAGCAGGCTCCGGACGCGACGGTTCCATTGTCGATAGGTCGCAAGCAAGCTGTCCACTCCTTAACTTCTATTGTCCACACGCGCCATGACTTCTCTCGCCAGCTTGGCGATGGCCTCGTCCGCTCCTGCCGCCGAATTGCCGCGCACGGCGAAATACACTTTGATTTTCGGCTCCGTGCCCGACGGCCTCAGGCAGAACCAGGAGCCGTCAGCCAGCATATATTTCAGAACGTTTTCGGGCGGCAGACCGTCAAGTCCCAACGAATAATCGAGCACCTGCTCGACCTTGACACCCGCAAGCTCGGCCGGCGGGTTGCCGCGCCAATCCTCCATAATCGCGCCGATCTGCCGCACACCGTCTATGCCTTTCAGCGTACGCGATTCGAGATGCTCCCTGTACGTTCCGAATTGCGCATACAGCTCCAGGAGCACTTCGTATAACGTCTTGCCCTTGCTCTTATGATAAGCCGCCGCTTCACAGATCAGCATCGACGCGATAACCGCGTCCTTGTCTCGCGCATACGTTCCCGCAAGGTAACCGTAGCTTTCCTCATAGCCGAAAATATAGGTGTGCTGGCCGGTCCGCTCGTATTCGCTCATTTTCTCGCCGATATACTTGAAGCCCGTCAGCGTGTTGACGACCTCGGCGCCGTAATGAACCGCGATGTCGGCCCCCATCTCGCTCGTCACGATCGTCTTTACCACAACGCCGTTGGAAGGCAGCGTCCCGCGCTCCTTGCGCTGGCTCAGCACATAATGCACCATGAGTGCCCCCGATTGGTTGCCGCTCAGCACGACATATTCGCCTTCCTGATTTTTAACGACGGCTCCCATCCGGTCGCAGTCCGGATCCGTCCCGATCACGATGTCGGCGTCATGCTTCTTGGCCAGTTCAAGCGCCAGCGCGAACGCGTCCCGCTCCTCCGGATTCGGCGATTGGACCGTCGAGAAGTATCCGTCCGGCTGCTCCTGCTCGGGCACGACCAGCACATTTCCGAATCCCGCCTGCGCGAGCACATTTCGCACCGGCAGATTACCCGAGCCGTGGAGCGGCGTGAACACAACGGTCAGCGCGTCGCCGGCGCCGCTCCGCAGCAGCTCCGGATTAAGGCTTTCCGCCACAACGGTATCGAGGTAAGCCTGGTCTTCCTTTTCGCCGAGCCAGCGAATGAGGCCTTTCGCTTCCGCCTCCTCTTGCGATATGCGGCGCACGTCCGCAAAGCTCTCGATACGCTGAATGCTTGCGATAACCTGCTCGGCGTCGGCCGGCACCAATTGTCCCCCGTCCGCCCCGTACACCTTATACCCGTTATACTCCGGCGGATTATGGCTTGCCGTTACGACGATACCGCCGTCCGCTCCAAGCGCGCGTACCGTATACGAAAGCTGCGGAGTCGGCCGGAGGCTTGTCCATAGATAAGCGGTGATGCCGTTCGCCGCGAGCACCGAAGCCGCGACCAGCGAAAATTCCGGTGAATGGTTGCGCGAATCGTGCGCGATGACGACCGACGGCTTCTCCTTGCGGCCAAGCAGCCAATTCGCGAGCCCTTGCGTTGCCATGCCCACGGTAAAGGCGTTCATCCGATTCGTGCCCGCGCCCATCACGCCGCGCAGTCCGCCCGTACCGAATTCAAGCTCCTTGTAGAACCTGTCGGCGATCTCCTTCTCATCTCCGGCGATGCCCGCCAGTTCCTTCTTGGTCGCCTCGTCAATCAGCGCGTCTTTCATCCATGCCTGATAACGTTTCATTACGGCAGGTTCCATCGCCATTCGCCATCCAACCCCTTCTCAATTGTATGATGTCCGCAAAGCGATACATAATATATTGTATACAGGCAGCTTTACTAAGGTTTACCGAGGATTGGCAAGCGCGAACATCATTTCCCCTTCGCATACCACTGTATCGCCGACCTTGGCCGTCGCCCGCCCTTTGCCGATCATCCCTTTCAGACGGGTGATTTCAACGGACAGCGTGAGCGTATCGCCAGGAGTGACCTGCCCGCGGAATCGCCAATTGTCTATGCCCGCAAACATCGCGATCTTGCCTTTATTGGCTTCCACCATCAGAATGGCCACAGCGCCGACCTGCGCCAGCGCCTCGACGATCAACACCCCCGGCATGACCGGGAAGCCCGGAAAATGACCAGCAAAAAACGGTTCGTTCATCGTTACGTTTTTCAATCCCACGGCGCGGACGCCGGCTTCGGCCTCCAAAATCCGGTCGATCAGCAAAAAAGGCTGCCGATGCGGAATAATCGCCTGAATTTCGTTAATATCCATCATTGGTTATTTGCTCCTTCACTCCAGCTTGGTATAAAACCGCCTTGATTCAGAAACCATAATAATATCCTTCATGCGCTGCAGGTCATGGAGGTTGAGATAAGGGAGCCCGTCAGGCGGAGTCGAAGCATTCCGCGATGGGCTCCTTTTCGGCGCAAAGCGCCGCGCCCCGCCAGCGCCAGCATCGTCTTGTCTGCGTCATGAGCATACTCGGCAGATTCAACGTCCCCTCTGCCCTTCTCTTTGCATGGAGCCATCATCCAAGTTCCCCAATCATTATACCTCTACACTCTGAAAAAAAAAACTGCCGCAGGCCCAGGAGGCGCCGCGCGGCAGCTAGGTTTAACCGCAAATAAAAAAGCCGTTCCGGCAGGAACGGCGGGTGTTACCCTAAGTTTAACAGGCGGACTCAGGATTCCGAGAAAACCAGATCGTACATATGTTTCCAGGTCCCCCATTGCCACACATCTTCGGCCGGCGCTTTGCCCAGGATGACATAACCGACATACAAGCCGCCAAGCAACGCGGCAACGCAAAGTGCGGGCACAAGACAGAAACGCAGGATACGAAGCGCGATACGCAGAGCAGCGGGCCGGCGGCGGGAAGCTTCCCCTGCTGTGCGCTGAATCTCTTCAGCAGTTTCAGAAGGCTGTTTTTTCATGGCATTCATCAAGAGCGCAGGTTGTTCGCAAGCTGCATCATCGTGTCGCTGGACGATAGCGCCCTTGCACTCATTTGGTAGGCCCGCTGCACGATCATGAGCTCGGACATCTCTTTGCCCAGCTCGACGTTCGACTGTTCCAGATAACCCTGCATTAGCCGGACGTCGTTGCCTTCCCCCGGAACGACCCTGCGTACGACTTCACCCTGATTAAGTCCCTGTGCCACAACGAACAGGTTGTCCGCTACAGGCGAGAGCACGCTCGGTTTAATGGGCTGCACCAGCTTTAAACGCCCGAGATTCCGGACGTCGAAGCCGTCTTTCGAGACGGCCTGAATGCCGCCGTAAGCATCGATCCGCATCGAGTAACCGTCGGGGATGACCACCTGGCTGTCTCCCGCCGCCGTTTCGGCGATTACCGGATAACCGTCCGCGTTCGTAAGGACCGCATCATTATTCTCGTTCAGCGTCATTTGAAAAGCGCCGTTGCGCGTAAAGGCGCGGTTGCCCAAATCGTCGACAGCCACTTCAAACATGGCGCTGCCTTGGATGGCAATGTCATTCAAATTATCGGAACGCTGGATCGGTCCCTGCGACAAATCCGGCTGAACAAGCACCATTCGCGAGCCCCAGCCGACATTGAAACCCATCGGAGTCAAACGACCCGGCTGTTCAAAAGCGTCCTGCTGCCGCTTCATATTCGTTAAAAGGTCCTCGAAGGTGGCGTCTTTCCGCTTATAGCCCGCTGTGTTGGCGTTGGCGATATTGTCGGCAAGCAGGTCCAGCTTTTGTTGGAGCCCCCCCATGGAGACCATCGCATTAATCATCGAGCTGTTCATCGAACCGGCTCCTTTCTCGTGCGAAATCAGATGCGCCCGATTTCGGTTACCGCTTTTCTTAGGCTTTCATCATAATATTGTACCATTTTTTGATTGGATTCGTAAGCGCGCAATGCGGACATCAAATCAACCATCGATTGAGCCGAATCGATATTGGACCGTTCGATAAAGCCTTGACGCACCTCAAACCGGTCATTTGCGTTGACCGGCCTTACCGGAGAGTTCGGGTCATCCAGCCGGAACTTGCTGTTCCCTTCGCGGACCAGTCTGTTCGGGTTCTCCACGAGCGAGATGAGCAGCTGCCGGCCGGTATCGAGACCTGTTCGGCTGTCGACGAACCGCTGTCCGCGGGTAAGCGTCAGATTTTCAATAGCCGTTCCCGGCTCAAACTGAATCGGCGCGTTATTGGTACCGAGCACGAACGAACCGTCTGACGTGACGAGGAAACCTTCCTCGTTCAATGTAAACGTGCCGTCACGGGAATATCTCTCCTGGCCGTTCCGATCCTGTATAGTAAAGAATGCCTGCGGCTGGAACGTAACGTCCCCGTTCGCCGCAACCGCTTTGCCCGAGTCGTCGAACGTCAGGCCCGGCACCTCGATGTCGGACATGATCGCGAAGTCGGAGGCCCGTCCGGTATCGGACAGATCTCCCTGCGCATAGATAGAAAGACTTTCCTCCGCAAATACGCCGGTATTCAAGATCCCGATGGGCTTGGACTTGTCCCCTTCGGCGCCGGTCAGACTGAGAAGCATGTCCGGAAACGAACGGGAGATTGCATTTACCTGCTTAAAGCCAGGCGTATTGGCGTTGGAAATATTGTTGGTAACCGTATCATGCCGCCGCTGCTGGGTGATCATGCCCGCTGCTGCGGTATAAAGTCCGCGTAACATAGCAATTCTCCTTACGCTTGTCCGATTTTTCGTGTCTATCTATCATCGGTTTGGCTGCGCCTCTGGTTTATAGGTCTTGCGCCCTGCCTTTTGCCGCAGCCGGCCCTGCCGACGCGTTCCCCCAAACGCTCGGCTCCCGGGCCGGCTATCGCAATTTCTTGCCGCTGACCTTGTCCAGGTTGTCAAGCATCATTCCCGTTCCCTTGACAACGCAGTGCATCGGATCCTCCGCAATGATCACGGGGACCCTTAATTCCTCGGACATAAGGGCGTCCAGACCGTCCAACAACGCTCCCCCGCCGGTCAGCGTGACGCCCCGGTCGATTATGTCCGCCGACAGCTCGGGAGGCGTGCGTTCGAGCACGGCCTTAGCCCCTTGAATGATCGCTGTCACGGAGTCCCACAGCGCTTCCCGGACCTCCGCCGAGCGAAAGTTGACGGTGATCGGCAAACCCGTCACCATATCGCGTCCGCGAATATCCATCGATTCCTTGCGCCCCTCCGGGTATACCGTGCCGATCTTCAGCTTGATCTCTTCACTCGTGCGTTCGCCGATCAGAAGCTTGTACTTATTTTTAATATATTTCATGATTTCGGCATCGAATCGGTTTCCCGCCACCTTGATAGATGAAGCGGTCACCACGTCGCCCATTGACAGCACCGCGACATCGGTCGTTCCGCCGCCGATATCGACCACCATATTGCCGCTGGGCTGGAATATGTCCATTCCAGCCCCTATTGCGGCCGCCTTCGGCTCCTCTTCCAAATAGACCTCGCGGGCTCCGCTCCGTTCCGCCGCTTCCCGAATCGCTTTCTGTTCGACGGACGTGATGTTGGTCGGCGCGCAGATCAGAATACGGGGACGGCTGAACCAAGTCCGGCCGCCCACGCGTTCGATAAATGCCTTAAGCATCAATTCCGTAATTTCGAAATCCGCGATGACGCCGTCTTTAAGCGGCCGAATCGCCACGATGTTGCCGGGAGTCCTTCCGACCATCCGGTGAGCCTCTTCACCTACCGCCAATACCCGTCTCGAATCGCTTTCGATCGCAACGACCGAAGGCTCATCCAGTACGACTCCCCTTCCCTTCACATGAATGGATACGTTGGCCGTACCGAGATCGATTCCGATGTCTTTGCTCAGCATATGTCGCAAGTCCTCCAGCAAATAGTGAGATACGCGGCCAACGCCGCTCCGCCATCCATAAAATACATGATCAACATATTCGCCGTCTTTGACGAATTTCCTCTATTTTTGTAGAAAAATAATCAGCTTTTTCCGGCCGTCAACACTTCCCGTTTTTTGCCGGGAGTTTTTTTGTATTTGATTTTAGTCGCCTCTCCTCCCCTTAAATGGCGAATCGATTTGTGGTACTCGAGAATGTGCTTCACCTGATCAGCCAAATCGGGATTTATCTCCGGCAACCGTTCGGTCAAGTCCTTATGAACCGTGCTTTTTGAAACACCGAACTCTTTTGCGATCGTCCGAACGGTATTTTTCGTTTCCACGATGCATCGACCGATTTTTATCGTCCGTTCCTTGATGTAATCGTGCACGCTCCCGCCTCCCAACTCGAGATAGTTTGGTACATTATATGAGGGGAGCAGGCATATATTCTCTGTAGCCAAGCGTGACAAGCCTGTTCGTACAAATATTTCAGAAACAGAGCGGAACCGATTGCCCGGAAAACGCAAAAAGCGGGGAACATCCCCCGCTTTCCCGCCTACCTAACCGACATGCTCATTGTTCTTCGAGCAGAAGGTTCGGATTAATCGGCTTGCCGTCCTCGCGCACTTCAAAGTGTACATGTACGCCCTGATCCTTCTCAAGCTCGCTGCGTCCCGCTTTCGCGATGATCGTGCCTTGTTTCACTTCGTCGCCCTCGTTGACTTTAATGTCACTGAGGCTTTGGTACACGGTCACCAGGTTGTCGCCATGTGTGATTTCGACCGTATAACCGTTCGTCGGATGCTGCTGGACCGATGTCACCCTGCCGCTCATCGCCGCGACTACATCGAATGCGCCGTTATCCGCTTTCGCAAGATCGACCGCCATATGCGGCGTAAACGTCGTGCCCGAAACCAGCATCGCCTGCTCGCGTTCCGTAGCCGATGCCTCCGCATCATAGAACGGCAGCGACACTTCCACCTGGCTGCGGTCCATGACCGGCCATTGCATCACTTCGTTAAGGTTTGCGACCTGGAGCGTTTCCTCATTCTTCGTGTCGGTCTTTCCGTCTGCGCTGATGTTGACCCCTGCAGGATCGGCGTTCTTGGTTGTCGTCCCGGTACTGTCCGTCCCCTGATAGATCCACATTAACGTTACGATAATTGCCGCCGCTGCCATGAATGCTGCCGGGGATACCCACTTTTTCGACAACATCCTTTTCCATGCCGACGGTGCGACGGTTTCCTGGCCCCGGTTCAATTTGGGGGCGTCTTCGTTTACGTGCTTGTTTTTGTCCTGTTCATTCATTTCTTATCACCTCACTAGCCATTGTTGCCAGATACCCGCTGTTTATACGTGAGGCAATTCATAATTTTATAGCTTCGAAGCTTGTTCGATGCGGACGCCGGTATAGTAGTATTGCAGAATCTGCTCCGCCGTCTTGCCTTCCTTGGCCAATGCGTTCGCGCCCCATTGGCTCATACCGACACCGTGCCCGTAGCCGTAAGTCGTAAAAAAGATCCGGTCCTTCGTTACCTTCCAGGTAAATTGCGAGGAGGGCAAGCCGAGCTTCTCGCGCGTTTCTCTGCCCGTAAAGCTGCGATTCCCGACCGTAAATTCCTTTATACGGCGCCCCTCCGTCAAGCCCGTGACGCGAATTTTCATGCCTTTCTTCCTCTTGACGCCCAGCTTCGCATAAAACTCCTTAAGCGACATCTCGACGGTTTGCTTATAACGGGGAGAGACGTTTTTGTCCCAGGGACTGGGCACGCTGCGCAAATACGGAAGCGGCTGTCCCCAATAATCCTCCGAATTTTCCGTATAGCCGTTGCTTGTGGAAAAAAAAGCCGCTTGAATCGGCTGCCGGTTAAAGGTTACGATGAGACCCTTCGTTTCCTCCACAGCCCGCTCTATGGCTTCTAGTTTCGCTTGCGCATCGGCCGGCCACTGCCTCTCCAGCCTGTCCTTCGAAATATATACCTGGTCTTCCGTCGTATCGGTCACATCATAACGGCTTGTTTTCCCTTCCTCTGCGTTTGACGATGCGTTAAGGCTCAACCTGCGAACGATATAGGTCCTCGCTGCGATCGCCTGTGCTTTCAAGGCCTCAGGCTCGAAGTCCGCGGGCATTTCGCCCGCTACGACTCCCCGCACGTACGCTTCGATCGACACGTCCTCGACCCTCTGTTCACCGCTAACCAATACCGCTACGGTAACGTCATCGATTTGCGACACCGGTTTCGTCTCCGATGATCCGCTTAATCGATCGGTCGGGGACTCGGATGCTGCCAAGGACGAGTTTTCGCTTGTACGGTCCGGGACCGCTTGGTCGGAGACTACCGTTTGCGCGGCTAGCGCTCCCTTTCCTACCGAGCCGCCCCGTGAGACCAATCCCGGGAGCAGCAGCCCGATCGTTAAAAGCGCACCGCAGCCGAACGAAACCCACCAGAGAAGCGCGTTTCCGCTGCGACTTTTTCCGACTTGCCGGCGTCCTCTGCCTCGCCACCTGCTGAGTAATGCCATACCTGCGTCGAGCTCCTTCCGTCTGCGCGATGGATTCCCGAAATCTCTTACCTTCGGATGTACTCCATTCTATGAACGCAATTGCTAGGCTAGAACGCGCCTTAAGCCACGGTACGTTTGAGTCGGAAGTACTGCATGCGCCCGGATTTAAAGTCGCAAGGGCGGGCTGCAGCGCACCCTTTCCCGCGCCTTTTAACCACTATCCCGTCCGCTCATCACGTTTGTATTTTCGGTTACTTTATAGCACTATCCCCTCGAATCATCGGCAAGAGAACGAACTTGCGGCCGCTTTTCCACAAAAAAACCGATAAAAATATTGACTCGCGAACAAATGTTTGGTATTATTTTTATAGAACGTTTGTTCTCTTTTTATGTGGAGGTTCTACATATGGGGAATCTATCCTTTGCTGCTTTTTGTGAGCAGTTCGATAATGAAGAAGCTTGCGTGCAAGCGCTGTGTGAAGCAAGATGGCCGAATGGCTTCGTATGCCCGCGGTGCGATGGCCGCGAAGCGTACATTATTCGCGGCCGCCGTTTACCTTTATACGATTGCAAATCTTGCCGCCACCAGACGTCGGCCACCGCTGGCACCATTATGGAAGGCAGCCGAACCCCTCTAATCAAATGGTTCCGCTCGATGTTTCTTTTTGCTTCGTCCGGAGGAACGAATGCAGTGAGGCTGGCATCCGACATTCATGTGACATATAAAACCGCATGGCTCATTCTGCATAAAATAAGACATGCGGTGACCAACGCAGACAAAAGCCTTCCGCTATCAGGAGCTGTACGCGTCAACACCTCGACCTATGGCAGCAAGCTTAATCCAACCCTCGGCTGTCTTCCAGGCGAACACCCCTTGCTTGCGGGCGCATCTCTCCACCCTGACGGTCATTTTACTTACGTTAAAATGAAGCAAGCGCCTGATTGCTATATTGCCGGCTTGTCGGTAAGCAAATACGGCGGAAAAGCGTTCATTCGTCAGCATGTCGATCCCCAGTCGAAGGATATTGTCTGCATTACCGGCAAATACGATCCCAACCGCTGCCGCCCTTTGCTTGACATATGCAAGCAGGCATACAGATGGCTGAATGATACGTTTCACGGCCTTGGCGCCAAACATCTGCAGGCTTATCTGGACGACTACTGCTTCCGGTTAAATGAATCGCTTCAAGCACGCAATGCCTTCGTTCGTTTGTATCATATGTGCGCCACCAGTGCTGTCATGACTTATAGGTCAATCATTAACCGAGGACCGGCATTTAGTTTCCGTTATCTACCCCCTTCCGTGCCGCCGGGATATGAGGATATACAGCTCCGTCTTCTTGCCTGGAATGCCAAATATGCAAAGGCCAATTAATCTATTCGCCAAGCTGCGCGCCACAACTTGCCGCATGCAGTGTCATCCTAGCCTCGTTTAATCTATACTGGAAGTTTCCCCCTGGCCCCTTAATTAAACGAGAGCCTACGAGATAGACACCGGATTCAGGCGTCCTGGCCTGTTTTATTTGAAGGGGAGTGTAACCCGACTTTTTTCATGACCTATGCCACTTTGCGCGAGGTTTATACGTCTAGTTTATGAGCAGTTTATGAGCAATTTATGAGCAATTTATGAGCAGTTTATGAGCAGTTTATAAGCAGTTTATGAGCTAAGGGGATAGTGGCTAAAAGGCGGCGGGAATACACCCCAGTCGGTTGAAAATGCTGTATAGCAGCCAGATTATAGGGGGATAACGTCAAAAAAGAGAGGACCGTTGTCCTCTCCTTCCCCCATCCCTATTCTCTATCCTTTTATGCCCAGGTTGGTTGAATTTTCATCCGGGCTAATTCTTTATCTCGTGAAAACGCCGCGGCTGTTTCTGCTTCCTGGACCGTGTGAAGGGTCTCCTCCAGGTTCAACTCAATTGCGGCGTTGACTGCAGCAGCCATCTCTTCCGTTTCAACCGGAACAAGCTCTTCACGCCGAATGTCCGCACCCAGTGCCGCAAGCTTCTGCGTAATGTTGACGTAACCGCGGTCA
This sequence comes from Paenibacillus darwinianus, assembly GCF_000598065.1. Classification (GTDB taxonomy): domain Bacteria; phylum Bacillota; class Bacilli; order Paenibacillales; family Paenibacillaceae; genus Paenibacillus_I; species Paenibacillus_I darwinianus. The sequence continues at coordinate 12,585 of NZ_KK082136.1, forward strand.
ATGTGATGCGTACCCGTGATCTCAGAGATGCCGTCTGCCCGCAAGGCCGCGCAGATCAATGCCGCTCCCGCGCGAAGATCAGTTGCGCATACGTTGGCGCCTTTAAGGTCTGTTCCGCCCGAAACGATTGCCGAACGCCCCTCTACCTTAATTTGACCACGCAGCTTCTTGAATTCTTCGACATGCATAAAACGGTTTTCAAAAACAGTCTCGGTGACAACGCTGCTTCCCTCGGATACCATCAGAAGCGCCATCATCTGGGACTGCATATCGGTCGGGAAACCCGGATGAGGAAGCGTTTTAACGTCAACCGCCTTCAAGCGACGATCGGCCACAACGCGTACGCCGTTCTCCCCTTCTTCAATCGCCACGCCCATCTCCTGCAGCTTGGAGATAACGGGTGCTAGGTGGTCGGCAATCGCATTCTCGATGTACACGTCCCCGCCTGTGATAGCGGCCGCTACCATGTAGGTACCCGCTTCGACCCGATCGGGAATGACGTTGTGGACCGCGCCCTTCATAGCCTCAACGCCTTCGATCCGGATCATGCCCGTACCGGCGCCGCGCACTTTGGCTCCCATCGCGTTCAAGTAATTGGCAAGATCGACAATTTCCGGCTCCTTCGCCGCATTCTCTATCATCGTCGTTCCTTCGGCCAATGTTGCGGCCATCATGATGTTCTGGGTCGCGCCGACACTGGCGACGTCCAAATATATTTTGGCGCCTTTAAGACGTTCACTTGTTTTGCTGGCTTCGATAAACCCATGACCCAGCGTAATTTCCGCGCCCATCGCTTCAAAGCCCTTCAAGTGCTGGTCGATTGGACGAGTGCCGATGGCGCAACCGCCTGGTAGCGAAATACGCGCACGCCCCAAACGAGCCAACAACGGCCCCATCACTAGGAATGAAGCCCTCATTTTTCGCACAAACTCATATGGTGCTTCAACAGCATGAATCGTGGACGCGTCGATGCGAGCCGTGTCGGTATCGAACGTGATGGTCGCGCCCAAAGACGCTAATACCTGGTGAAGAGTAATAACATCGTCCAAAAGAGGAACATCAATCAATACACTTTCGCCTTCTTGAGCCAATAAAGATGCCGCAAGTATCGGGAGTACGGAATTTTTTGCTCCGTTAACCCTTACCGTACCCGATAGTCGCTGACCACCGCGGACGATTATTTTACTCATCTTTGGTCCCCCCGCGTGCTGTAATTTCCATTTCACATCTTAACATTTCCTTACACAAATCGACAAGAGATATTTTTAAATTTGCTAAGCTTGCCGATAAATGGTTACATAACGACCATAAATTAGTAACGTACCTTACACTTTTCGTCTGCCCTCGCGTTTTTCAGTCCGTCATGTATTACCATTGTTGACTTTTTTGGCCCGGCTTATTCGACAAGGTAGCGAAGCATCTGAGACCAGTTCAGGTAGTCCAGAATAAAAGTCGCGAAGGCGTGACCGAGTATGATCGCGAGCATTACTAGCAGCATTTTGGCTCGCGGGCTATTGGGCCGTTTGAGGAAGGCTTCCGGCTTCAGCTCCTGCAGGACCACCCAAGCCAAATAAATGCTTAATAACGTAACGGCTATGGATAATAGTCCGTTGAATCCGAGCGAAGCGAATTCCATCTGCGTTCCTTCAATCCTTTCATATGAGCGTATATCCGGCTCCAATCGCACCGCCGAAGCCCCAATCATTTGGTTCGTTCGGGTCGACCTAGCGGGTCTGCACAATCAGGCTCAGCTTGTAAGTTCCCGTTACCGGGCTAGCTTCCGCCGCAGACGCATTATGTACCCGAATGTAATATTTACTGCCTGGCGTCACCGTTATCGCCGGAGAACGTTCGCTCTCCCCGTCGCCGAAATCATCCACATCGATTTCCGCGTCTCCGGCTTTTTGTATGGTGAACGCCGGATCGATCCGGACAGTGTCGCTCTGAAGCACAATCTTGAAAGTGCCCCCTTGTGTGAACGATACGGTGTACCAATCCTTGTCTCCGGTATGATGGAAGCTGCCCGTGACCGCTTGCGACTGCGGCGCCAACGTAAAGGCCTCATCGAATTTGTCGTTTGGTTCGTAGTCGTCTTCTGCCATAAGGAATTCGGCCGTCAGCAAATAAGGAATGATTTCTTTCCGATTAACGTCAACTAACTGCACATCTATATAGTTTACGCCTTTCTTCACCTTCCATTCGACGGTCTTATTACCTATCTTAACGTCCGTCCCTCTCTGCATCCGCTGCCCGTCATAACGGCTGATGCGAACGGGCAGCGGCTTGCCAAGGGGTATAAGGCTTTGATAACGTACGACTAAAGTCCCGTCGTAGGGTGCGTTGACGCGGTACCAATCACGATCCGCGCCGCCGCTCAACGCAGCTGCATTACGGTCGTTCAACGGCAGCTTCCCTGCTTTGTCCCGGCTGTTGTTCGGCTCGAACGCATCAACTTTCAACTTCGCCGTAAGTGCCGAATCAAGCTGCAGCAGCCCGTATCCGCTGCGGTCATCCCGACCGGCCGTGCCGATATCCTTGGCCGTCTGCTTAAGCAGCTCCTGCACCTGGTAAGGCTTCAATTTCGGATATTTCATCCAAACCAAGGCGGCTGCAGCTGCGGCTTGCGGGGCAGCCATTGAAGTGCCTTCTTGACTTTTATATCCGCCGCCCAGAGCCGTCGTGTACACCCGCCATGAAGCGGCCACGTCGATTTCGGGTCCGGGGTTCGAACGCATCTCCGGCGCGCCGCTCGCCGTTGCGCCAGCCACGGCAAGCACGGTCGGATAAGCTGCCGGATATTTAACTGCGACTTTGCTGCTAAGCTCTTTGCCGTCATTGCCGCCTGCCGCGACCAGAAGCACGCCTTTGCTTTCGGCGTATTGAACGATATCCCGCATGTAAGGTGAATAACGGTACAGGCCGACCGATAATACGACGATTTGGGCTCCATGGTTGACGGCGTACAAGATCGCTTCTCCGAGCCGGTCTTCCTCTCCATACCCCTGACTGTCCAGTGCCTTGATCGGCATGATGCCGGCCTTCCAAAGAATGCCGGCCGTCCCAATCCGGTTGTCGCCGACAGCGGCTACTACGCCTGCCACATTCGTACCGTGGCCGTTATCGTCCTCAGGAGGTTTGCCGGGCTGCACCAGATTCGTTCCTCCGACCAGGTTTCCCTGCAGGTCGGGATGATCCAAATCGACGCCGGTATCGACAAGCGCGATCGTGATGTTCGACCGCTTGTTTGCCAGCGTCCACGCCTTGTCCGCACGGATTTGCCGCAAATACACCTGTTTGCCCAGCTCCGGATCGTTAGGCTCATTGGCGGTCAACAGCCTCACCGTCCCGTTCGGTTGTACATATTCGACTCCGTCCGTGGTCTGAAGCTGTGCAAGCCATAACCCAGGGTCGAGACCCGGATCAGGTCTTACGATATCCACGTTCGCTTGCTCTTGGCGGTGCAGCACCGTTGTACCGGGCAGCTTGCGGGCCTCCCCGGCTTTCGTCCATTTCAGCAGCCAGCTTTGCGACGGCTCCGACGGCGCGACTGCTGCAACTTCCGAGTGTCTCAGCATGCCCCGTGATGCCGACGGAGGGATCAGCAGCGTCGCCGCAAGCAAAAGAAACGCAAGTCCTCTAACGCTTGCTGCCGCCCTATGACCTAGAGGAGCTCGGCGTTTTTCCGCTTTATTCAGTTGTTCTGACGTCATGAACGATAATGCGAAACGAAAAATATTTTTCATTCTAATCAGCCTTTAACCGTTGGATTCCTGTATGAAACGATTCGCGATTTGGATAGGGCTTTCCTGTAAGGATTCATAAGAGGGGAATAAAGTCCTGGTTATAACTATTATACGAAATGCGGCCCCGGTTTAACTATAATGTTTTCTAAATTTATGAAGGCGGTGCGGACAAGGAAGAAGCGGAAGCCAGCCCCGCCCGGGACCGGCTTCCGCTATAAGGGATACCAGCAGCTTTATTGCAGAATGAATAAATCTGCTGGCAGCGAAACGATATCCTGAATCCAACTCATCAACGGATTCGGGAACAAGCCGAGTGCGAGCGTAGCCGCTGCGCAGATCCACAACGTCAACCCGGCCGAAAACGGCATGCGGATCGGCTCCCCGGTATCGCCCGTCCGGAGAAACATCTGACGGATAATCGAGAAATAGAAGTAATAAGAAATGACGCTTGTCACAATCATAATGGCGGCCAGCCAATAGTCCTCGCGGCCAGCCGCGCCAAGCAGGATGAACAGCTTTCCGAAAAACCCGCCTGAAACCGGCAACCCCGCAAGGGAGAGCAGCAGAATGACCATTGCGGCAGCCGTCCATGGCGCCCTGTAGTACAATCCCGCATATCCCTTCAGCTCATCGTGGCCTGCCGAGCGTCCGACGACCGACAATACCGCGAAAGCCCCGATATTCATGAAAACATAAGCGATGAAATAAAACGCAAATTCGCTGATATTGCTCGTATGCAGCGGGGTCATGCCAACCGCAATCGGGACGAGCAAATAACCCGCATTCGCCACGCCTGACAAAGCCAGCAACCGCTTCAGATTGCGCTGCCGGAGCGCGGCCGTCGTGCCGACGATCATCGCCGACGCGGCCAGCGCCTTCAGCGCAAACAGCATATCCGGACCGAATTGGCTCGTTCCTTGCCCGGTAAACATCGCGGTCTGGAACAGAACCGTCGTAAACAAGAGACGCAGCAGCGCCGCCAGCGCGGCACCCTTGGAGACGACGGCCAGAAAAGCTGTCACCGGCACAGGAGCGCCTTGATAAACGTCCGGCGCCCATGCGTGGAAGGGAGCAGCGGCGATTTTGATGGCGAACCCCCCGATTATGAAGAAGAAGCCCAGATAGATCAACGCTTCGTAGTCGGCAAGGGCAGGACCCAGCGCCGCCCCGATGCCGCCAAAGTTGGTCGTTCCCGTGACCCCGTATATATAGGACATGCCGAACAGGATAAACGCCGAAGAAATGCCACCGAGCACGATGTACTTAAACGCCGCCTCGGAGGACTTCACAGAGCGTTTGCGGATGCCTGCCAATACATAGGTGGATATACTGAGCAGCTCCAGCCCGACGTACAGGGTGACGAGATCCGCAGTCGAGGCCAGCATCAATGCTCCCGCAACCGCAGGCAGCAGAAGCGTGTAGACCTCGCCTTTGTCCGTGATCGCGTCGTCGCGTTTAATCGATTGGATGCCCATAAGAATAATGAGCGCTGTTGCCGTCAACAGGGTAATTTTGAGTATATTGGCCAGGTCGTCCACCCGATAGCTGTCGCCCAGCAGCCGGACAACGTCCGTACCCGCCGAGCCGTCTGGCGGATTCATCTGCAGCATTTGCAGGACGACGAAGAAGAGAGACAGCACGACGCCTGCAAGCGACAGCCAGCCGATGAAGCCGCGGCTGAGCTTGTTCGGCATCGCAAGATCCAGCAGGGTGATGAGGATAGCCATTGCCACCAGCGTCACTTCCGGGAGCAGATAAGCCGCATCGTTCCATGTCAATCCTGTTAAAATTTGCGTCTGGTCCATGCGCCTACCCCCCTACCCTGGAATTCAATTGTTCAAAAAGCCGATCAAAGCCGTGTTGCATCGAATCGGTCAGAATCGACGGATAAACGCCCAGCAGCAGAATAAACGCCAGCAGCGCGATCATCGGAACCGCTTCGATCAAGCGGGCGTCATTCAGCGCGGCATAACGCTCCGACATCGGGCCGAATGTGATTTTCAGCACACTCCTAAGCACATAAACGGCCGTCAGTATGACGCCGACCGCCGCGATGGCCGTCACGCCTTTCATCGAATCAAACAAGCCGAGGAACGCGAGAAACTCGCCGACAAAGCCGGACAAGCCGGGAAGACCGAGCGATGCCATTCCTGCGGTCAGCAGAACGCCGCTCATGAACGGCAGCGCGCGGGCGAGACCGCCCAACTCCCGCAGATCGGTCGTGCCGGTTCGTTCGTACAGGCTGCCTACGATGAGGAACAGCAGCGCGGAGATCAAGCCGTGGGACACAAGCTGGAACACGGCGCCCTGAAGTCCGATCTGGTTCAACGAAGCGATGCCCAGCAGCACAATGCCCATATGACTGATCGAGGAGTAGGCAAGCACCAGCTTGAATTCATTCTGGACGAAAGCCGTTATGGCCCCGTATAAAATATTCGCCACGCCCAGCAGCGCAATGACGTACGCCGCGTCATCCGCCTGCTGCGGGAATAGAAATACGCCGAAACGAAGCAGGCCGTAGGCGCCCATTTTAAGCAGCACGCCCGAATGAATCATGACGACCGACGGCGGAGCCTCGGCATGGACGCGCAGCATCCAGGTATGAAACGGCAGCACCGGCAGCTTGATCGCAAAGGCGACAAAAATCAGGATGAACACCAGCCAGCGCATGCCCTCCGACATGAAAAACGGATTGCTTCCATTGGCTTGTGCATCCGGAATATTGACGTAGGCGGCAGGATCGGCAAGGTTGGCCATGATCGTTTCATAATTGCCGCTGTAGACAAGCCGCATTGCCTCCCCGTCCGGAACGGACTGGAAGCCGGCCGTAACGATCAGCAGCACGAACGCGATCAGCATGATCGCCGAGCCGAGGCCGTTATAGATCAGGAACGTGTTCGCGGCCTTTTCCCGGTTGAACAAGCCCCAGATGCCGATCAGGAAAAACAGTGAGATGAGCGTCAGTTCGAAAAACAGGAAGAACAATACGAGATCGCGGGCCATAAAGACGCCGAGCATACCCGTTTCAAGCAGGAGAAACCAGATATAGAAAGCTTTCCAGCGCTTGTTGATATGCACCGATGCGAATGCGGCCATCGTCGCCACCAGCGCTGCCAGCACGATCAGCGGAAGCGACAGCCCGTCCGCAGCCAAGTAGTACTGGAACTCATAGACATACGAAGCTACACCGTTCAGCGCTTCGCTGTTGAGAGCGGCTGTGATCCAAGGCGTCTGCTCGACGAATATACCGCCGGCCTGCGCACTCGGATCATATTGCGCAAACAGCCATAGAGACACGACAAGCGGCACGAGTGTCGTCAGAATCGCCGCGGTTCTTAGCGCCCGGCTGTTCGCTTTAGGCAGAAAGAGCAGCACCAGTATGCCGACCAGAGGCGAGAAGGTAAGCACGGTTAACCAAGGGATCTGTTCGGGCATTACCAAAACCTCCTTCCGGCAATCGCGAGGATGAGCGCCAGCAATCCGATAACGGTCCACAAGCCATAGGTCTGCACTTGGCCATTCTGCATGCGTGTGCCTGCCCGTCCCGCCCATACCGCCGCTCCGCTTATGAGCCGCACCGCGCCCCCTACGATGTAGGTGTCGAATGCGTCAAGCGCACGGCCGCTTGCACGCAAGCCCACCGTAAAAACGGCATGGTAAAGCTCATCGATATAATATTTCCGCTCCAGCAGCCGGACCAGCCACGGGGCTCTGGACGATATGAAATCGCGGGGAATCGCACCTTTAACGTATATCAACCACCCGAGATAGATGCCGAGCAGTCCGATTGCCGTCGATACGACCAGCACCAGCCCGCTGCCGCTATGCGCGGCCTCTTCTCCCGTCAACCATGCTCCCAGACGGCCCATGCCCGCCCAAGGAAGCTCGACGAAGCCCGACAGCGCGGCGAACGCAGCCAACACAACGAGCGGAATGGTCATGACGGCCGGAGATTCATGCGCCTTGCCTGCGGCCCCCGATTTACCCGCGAACACAAGAAAGTACAAGCGGGCCATATACAAGGCCGTGAAGAATGCTGTCAGGATCCCGACAGCGAACAGAAACGGATTTTTGTCGAGCGCCACGGCAAGAATTGCATCCTTCGACCAGAAGCCGGAGAACGGCGGAATGCCGGTCAAGGCCAACGCGCCGATGCCGAACGTCCAGGCGGTGATCTTCATTTGGCGGCCCAATCCGCCCATTTCGTGAATGTTCTGCGTGTGTACCGCATGAATGACGCTGCCTGCGCCCAGGAACAGCAGAGCCTTGAAGAACGCATGCGTGAACAGGTGGAAAATGCCGCCCGACAGCGACCCGACGCCTAACGCAAGCATCATATAACCCAGCTGACTTACGGTAGAGTATGCCAGAATACGCTTGATGTCGTTCTGGACGAGTCCGATCGTCGCGGCAAAAAGCGCGGTGAACGCGCCTACGTAGGCGACGGTGTCCATTGCAGCCTGCGACGCCTCGAAAATGCTGTACGTGCGGGCCACGAGGAACACCCCGGCCGCTACCATCGTCGCGGCGTGGATCAGGGCACTGATCGGCGTCGGACCTTCCATCGCGTCCGGAAGCCAGACATGCAGCGGAAACTGTCCGGATTTGCCGGCTGCGCCGACGAAAATCAGAATCGCGATCAGCGTTGTAATGCCTTGCGCAATCGTGCCCGTCTGGCCGAACACATTCTCGATCGCCGCAAAGCTCAGATCATGCTCCGGCATGTACCAGAAGAGCAGCAGCACAGCAATCAGAAGGCCGACGTCGCCGACACGGGTGACGATGAACGCCTTCTTCGCCGCCGCCCTCGCCTCAGGCTTCGTATACCAGAAACCGACGAGCAGGAACGAGCAGACGCCGACAAGCTCCCAGAACATGTACAGGGTCAGGAGATTATCCGACAGCACGAGGCCGAGCATCGAGAACGTGAACAACGCCACATAGCCGAAGAAAACGGTAATGCGCTCGTCCTCTTTCAAATAACCGGCGGAATAAAGATTGACCAGAAACGCGACGACAGATACGACGAACAGCATCAGCGCCGACAGATTCGTAACATCATAACCGGCGTTCAATTGAAAGTCGCCGATCGTGATCCAATCAAAGCTGTAGTTGTACTCTGGCGAATCGCCGTTTGTCATCCGCTCCAATAGCACGAGCACGGACAGAACGAGCGCGGCGAGCGAGCCCAGCATGCCGATCAGCATTCCCGCCGATCGCATGCCGCGGCCGAAAGCCGTCAACACAATAAACGAGACGAGCGGAAAAACCGGGATAAGCCATGCGTACTGCGAATATACGGTAACGGGTTCCATCGCTTACCTCCTCATCTCGTCGTATTCGTCAACATTTATCGTGCCGCGCGCGCGGAACAGCGCGATCAGGATGGCGATGCCGACGGCCACCTCCGCGGCTGCTACCGATATCGTGAACAGCGAGAAAATTTGACCGGTCAGCGACGGGACGACCCCATATTTGGAGAAGGCGACCAGGTTGAGATTGACCGCATTCAGCATCAGCTCGACCGAGATGAGCACGATCACCGCATTCCTTTTCGTCAGCGCGCCGTACAGCCCGATGCAGAAAAGGATCGCGGCCATAGTCAAATAAGACGGCAGCATATCATTCCGCCTCCTTCTTCGCCAGAACGATCGCGCCGATAAACGCGACGGTGAGCAGCACCGACACAAGCTCGAACGGAATGACATATTGGGTAAACAGCAGCTTGCCGATTTCCATCGTGTTGTCTTCGCCCGTCGTCACAGGCGCCGACGGCGCCGGGAAAGCCGTCAGGCGGATCGCGTAGAACATGATGCCGAACAGGCAGAGTGCGCCAATCGCCGAGACGATCTCCTGCACCGGTCTTACCGGCTCCTCCTGCACGGCTTCGTGCTTTGTCATCATAATGCCGAATATCATCAGAATCGAAACGGCGCCCGCGTAAATCAGCACCTGAACGAAGGCGACGAATTCGGCCTCCAGCAAGACGAACATGCCGGCCAGCCCGAGGAAAACAGCCGCCAGTGAGGCTACCATATGGACAACCTTCGTTAAGGTAAGCATCAGAACGGCGCCGCTGATCATGATAGCCGCTAACACGAAAAACGCGACCAGCTCGCCCGTCAGTTCCACGTTGAACATCGGTTATTTGGCGCCCCCTTTTTGCGGCGCGCCGATATTGTTGTTGTCCTTGCGCACGTTTTTATCGTTCCCGCTCAGCCACTCCATGTCCATGAACAGATCGTCGCGGCTGTAGGACGCCAGCTCGAAATTGTTCGTCATCACGATCGCCTCGGTCGGGCAGACCTCGGTGCACAGATCGCACAGGATGCATATTTCGAAGTTGATGTCGTACGTGTCGATGATTTTGCCCTTCTTCTCCGGATCGGGATTCGGCTTGCCGGTCAGCGTGATGCATTCCGTCGGACAGACGCGCGCGCATTGATTGCAGACGATGCATTTGTCCGGCTCGAAATATTGAATCCCCCGAAATCGGTCGGGCATGACGATCGGCTGGTCGGGATAGGAATAGGTGACCTTCTTCGCTGTCATCGACTTGAATGTCACGCCCAGCCCCTTCAATAATCCTTTCATTTCCGTCTCCCCCGTTACCTTTTAATGAAAATCTCCATGTACGCGGCCGTGACGAAAATGTTGAGGATCGCCAGCGGCAGCAGCACCCTCCAGCCGAAGCCCATCAACTGATCGACCCGCACGCGCGGGAATGTGGCGCGCAGCCAGAAGAGGAAAAAGACGATACAGATAAACTTAAGCGCAAACCAGACGATGCCCGGCACGAAGTCGAGAAACGGCGCCGGAGGATGCCAGCCGCCGAGGAACAGCACCGTCATAAGCGATGCGATTGCAAATACGTACACATACTCCGAAAGCATGAAGAAAGCGAAGCGAAAGCCGCTGTATTCGACATGATAGCCGGCGACCAGCTCGGACTCGGCTTCGGGAAGGTCAAACGGCGTACGATTGAGCTCGGAGACGGCCGCGATGACAAACACGGCGAAACCGATAATCTGGGGCAGGAAGTTCCAGTCCCAGAACCAGCCGCCGCCTTGGCCTTCCACAATCGACCGCAGGCTCATGCTGCCCGTCAGCATAACCGTGCCGACGATGGAGATGACGAGCGGCACTTCATAGCTGATCATCTGCGCCGCCGAGCGCATGCCGCCGAGCAGCGCATACTTGTTGTTCGATGCCCAGCCCCCCAGCACGATCGCGAGCGTCGAGATGCCCGACAGCGCCACGTAATACAGCACACCGACGTTCAGGTCGGTAAAATACAGCTTGTTGGTGTACGGAATGACCGCCAGCACCGCAAACGCCGGAATGTAGCATAGCGCAGGAGCCAAAATGAACAGGACCCGATCCGCTTTGCGCGGAATCGTATCTTCCTTCAGCAGCAGCTTCCCGATATCCGCCACCGATTGAAGCAGACCGAGCGGGCCCACCCGGTTCGGTCCTTTGCGGAACTGCATCCATCCGATCACCTTGCGTTCGAAATAGATGGCATACGTCACAAAGCCGAGCACCACGGCCAACATGACCACGGCGAGCAGAAAAAAGATCAGCGCATTGCCCCACGAAAGTGGTTCCAGCAGCCTGTCGCCCATCAGCAATCAACCTCCCCGACGACGATATCGATGCCGCCCAATATGGTGATCAGGTTCGTCATCGTCTGGCCGACCAGCAGCTTCGGCAAAATTTGAAGGTTGACGAACGAAGGACGGCGGAATTTGAGCCGGTAAGGCTCGGCCTTGCCTTTGGACACGATATGGCAGCCGATCTCGCCGCGCGGCGACTCGATGCGCACATACGTCTCGCCGGCGGGAGGTCGGAGGGCGCGCGGCACCTTGCCCATCGTCTCGCCTTCGGAAGGAAATTGCTCCACGGCCTGCTTCAGGATGCGCAGGCTTTGACGAATCTCTTCCATCCGAATCAGATAGCGGTCGTAGCAGTCGCCGTTCGTTCCGGTCGGCACATCGAATTCGAACCGGCTGTAGAGGCTGTAAGGCTCGGTCTTGCGCAGATCCCAATCGACGCCTGTGCAGCGCAGATTCGCGCCCGACAAGCCGTAATCGATCGCGGTCTGCGCATCATACACGCCGACGCCCTTGATCCTGGCCAGGAATATTTCGTTGCCGCTGACGAGGCTATCGTATTCCAGCAGCTTTTTCTCCATATAGGGAATGAAGTCTCGCACCTTGTCGATCCAGCCCGGAGGAGCGTCCCATTTCACGCCGCCTACGCGCATGTAGTTATAGGTGAGACGCGCACCGCTCAGCTCGTTGAACAGATCGATGATGCTTTCGCGATCGCGGAAAGCGAAGAGGAACGGACTCATGGCGCCGATATCGAGCAGATACGTCCCCCACCAGACAAGGTGGCTGGCCACGCGCTGCAGCTCCATCACGATGAGACGCAGAAACTCGGCGCGTTCCGGCACCTCGAGTCCCATCATCGTCTCGACCGCATGGCACAGCACGTAATTGTTCGTCATCGCGGACACATAATCCATCCGGTCCGTATAGGGGATAATTTGCGTATAATTGAGGTTCTCGGCCAGCTTCTCCGTGCCCCGGTGCAGATAGCCCATAACAGGGATCGCCTCGGTGATCACCTCGCCGTCGAGCTTGACGATAATGCGGAAAGCGCCGTGCGTGCTCGGATGCTGAGGACCTACGTTCAGCAGCAGTTCTTCGGTACGGATCACGTCTTTACACCTCCGGATCAAGCGGTACGTAGTCTTTGCGCAGCGGATGGCCGACCCAGTCGTCCGGCATCATGATGCGCCGCAAATCCGGATGGCCCGGAAAATCGATGCCGAGCAGATCGTAGATTTCGCGTTCGTTCCAATTGGCCGTGCTCCACACGGCTGCAACCGAAGGGATCGACGGATGCTCGCGGTCGGTCTTCACCTTCACCGCGAACTCGCGCTTCGTGTCGAGCGAGACAAGATGATAGACGGACTCCAGATGCGTCTCGTAATCGACGCCGGAAACGTTCCGCAAGTAGTTGCAGCCCAGCTTGCCGTGCGATTTCAGCAGCTCGGCGGCAGCCAGCCAATGCTCCGGGCGGATGACGAGCGTCGGCATGTCGCCGTTCAGCTCGTTGATCGACGCCTCCTCAACCGCGTCCGCGTGGACAAGCGTCCTCAGCAGCTCCACCGCCTCGTCGAGCTGCGGCTGCTTGGGCGACGGCGCTTTCGGCTCCGCC
>NZ_KK082136.1:25655-43537 GCF_000598065.1 Paenibacillus darwinianus
TTCACCGGCTCCCGCTCGTCGCCGGAGCCGTTCTTGCTGTTGTCGTCGCTCACCGGCTGGTCACCCGCTTCCCGGTTTTCGCTTCGTAGCGTATTTTCTCCTGAAGCTTGTTGATACCGTAGATCAGCGCCGCCGGGTTCGGCGGGCAGCCCGGTATATATACATCGACGGGCACGATCTGATCGACGCCCTTTATCACCGCATAGGACTTCACATACGGACCGCCCGCCGTGGCGCAGGAGCCCATCGCAATAACCCACTTGGGCTCAGGCATCTGGTCGTACAGCCTGCGGAGCAGCGGCCCCATCTTCTTGGTCACCGTTCCGGCGACGATCATGACGTCCGACTGGCGCGGCGAAGTGCGAAACATGACCCCGAAGCGGTCCAGGTCATAATGGGAAGCGCCCGTGCCCATCATCTCGATCGCGCAGCAGGCGAGGCCGAACGTCAGCGGCCACAGCGAGTTGCTTCGCGCCCAGGCCTTCAACTGCTCGAGCGTCCCCATAAACACGTTGCGTTCCAGCTCCGCCCGCTCTTCCGGCGTAATCGACTCTAAACGGAATTCCATTTCAGCACCTTCTTCTTCCATGCGTAGAGTAGCCCAACGAGCAGCAGGGAGACGAAAATCAGCATCTCGACCAGCACAAAGAGGCCAAACTGCTTATACGCAACGGCCCAGGGATATAAGAAAACGGTTTCCACATCAAAAATAACAAACATCAACGCAAACAGATAATAGCGGACATTAAACCGCACTTGCCCTTCGCCGACCGGTACGTTGCCGCTCTCGTACGTCGTCCGCTTCTCCTCCGTCGGCTTGCTTGGCCGCAGAAACCGGCCGATGGTAAGCGCCGTCACGGGGAGCAGGATGCCGAGCAGGATGAAGATGGATACGATCACATAGTTGTTGATGTACTTCTCCATTCAATCGCCTCCGTGCGTAGGATATCGGCCCGGCCGCACCGGTTCCGATGCAAAATACCTTCACAATTATAGCAAAAGCATCCCTGCACGTCTATGATGGAGTTGTCCTCCGGAATTGTGCCGCGCACGCGAAAAACGCCTCCGCAAACCGATTCGGATCGTGCGTGGCGTTCGTTTAGAACACACGGTGCGGCATGGCAAAAAGCCGCCGCGCCGCATCGATCGATGCGGACGGCGGCCCTGTCATCGCAAAGCCTGGCGCTTCGATCATCATCGACGGATCCTCGCCGCCCGGAAGCTACCTTCTGCGCGCCTCGGTGAGATGGAATTGGCCGACCAGCTGCTGCAGGAACGCGGTGATCGCCTCCACATAATGCGAGGTATGGCGCACATGCTGAATGCCGTCGACCAGCTCTTTTACGCGCCCCTCGACCTCTGCCGACACATGCCGGTTCTCCATGCTGACGGCTGCCACATTTTCCATCAAGCGCACCACCTCGTCCACAACCTGCGTCTTCAGCGTATCCTCCGCCTTCGCCGACTTCAGAATCTCCGACGCTGCGACAACAAGCTCCGCTCCCTCTTCGACAACCTTCGTGCCCGCTTCCATCGACGCATATGCGGCCTGTGCATTCTGCCGGATATGATGAACGATCTGGTGCACCTCGTCCGTCGATTGGCGCGTCAGATCGGCCAGCTTGCGGATTTCCGAAGCCACGACCGCGAAACCCCGCCCATGCTCGCCCACCCGTGCCGCTTCGATCGAAGCATTAAGCGCGAGCAGCTGTGTTTGCCCCGATATTTCCTCTATGACCTGCAGCACATTCCGGATCTCCTCGGCGGTATGCATGAACTCGCGAATCGTACCGTTCGTTTCGGCTACCTTGTCGGTGATCTGGCTCATTTTGTCCCCGATCCGCCCGACCTCTCCCTCCGCCACGGCAATCTGCTCGGAGGCCTGCTGCTCCAGCTGCTGCAGCGTCAGCCGCATTTCGCCTGCCACATCCTTGGCGATGTCGATATCCTTCAGCTGCTTGCGGAGGCTGCGGATCATGTCGTGTACCTGCGTTCCCATCCGCTCGGTCGCCTCTGCCGTCGAATCGGCCGATTCGTTCAGCAGCTTCTGGCTGTCCAGCACGTCGGCCGAAGCCATTTTCACCTGCAGCATAATGCCTTCAAGCGAGTCGATCATATTGTTGATCCATTTGGCCAGGTCGCGCGTCTCGTCGTTCCTGAAGTCCTCCTGCGGAAGCCGCATCGTCAGATCACCCTTGCCCTCCGCGTTGACGCGGATGAAGCGGCTGATTCTGCGCAGCTGCAGGGCGGTCCGCCGCCCGGTCCGACGCTGCACGACGCCCGACATGATCCAGCCAAACGCCAGGTTGAAGGCAATCGCCGCCGCCGCCGTGATCAGCGCCGACGCCTGCGAAGCGACGAGATATACAAGAACGCCCGTCAGCCATGCGAGTCCGACGAACGAAAGCATCTGCATGCGCCACTGCTCCCAGGCCACGCTGCGGTTGCGGTATACCTCCTCCAGATCGCCCTCGCACATCATCCCCCATACATCCGGACAATGCGGCAATTGGAAGGTGACACCCTTGCCGATGACGGGAATATGGCGGTAATCGGAATAGCCGGGAAATTCGACGACAAGATTGCTCCCGTTCCGGATCGTATTCGCAACGCCCGGGTGCAGCTCGCCCGTTGCCGGGTCGGTGAACGTCAGCTCCAGCTCAGTATGGTCCTTCACCGACACGATACCCCAATCGGTGCGGACGCCATCCTTCAGGTTGTCGCCGCGCGTGAACGTCCGGTCCTCGAACCGGCTACGGGACAGCGCGGTGCCCGGCGGGATCTGCTTGTTCAGTCCGGGCTTGGCCATGAAAATATAGTTATCTCCGGAATCGGGATACACATGGCCAGACTCCCGCTGAATCAGATCGCCCAGCACATCGTTCGGCACCCTTCCGCAGACGGCGCCCGCCCATTCGCCGCCCGCCAGGATTGGCTGTATGAACAGCAGCGTCATTTCATCGTGGAACGAGGAAGAGCGCGGTCCGATGGTCAAGGTCAGCTCGTCGACGAACGGACCGAACAAGCATTTGCGTCCTCCGTCTTCCTTGGCGTAAGCGAGGCCTTTGGCGATAGGCGAAACACCGCCATAGCTCCGCCCTTCGTGCGGCCTCCACGTCGAATACGCCACCTGGCCGTCCGCCGACAGCACGAACAGCTCCGTGAAATCAGTCCCCCGCGTGTATGCGTTCGTGATCAGGCGATCCAGCATCTCTCGCGATTCTCCGACGCCGTCTTGAAGATTCGGCCCTTGCGCGTGAAGCTGGGCGCTCAACCGGTCAAGATGCCCCCAATACTCCGACGTCCATGAGGTCAGCAGCTGCTTGCGGGTATCCGCAATGCCTTCAAAAATATCCTCGACATCGTCCTTCATCTCCCGGTTCAACCGGTAAGACCACCACAGCTTGTATCCTTCCCGCCAACCCAGCCATCCGAACATCCGACCACTCCCGTTCCCTCTTTTATGTATGTCAGTTATTATAACGCGGAATAAACAGAATTTCAAAGTAATTTGCAGATTTACCCATTAATATGGCAGGTAATATGACTTTTACGTGATTTTTTGACAGCAAAAAAGCTGCCCCCTCGGCCCTTACGGTCCGATGGAACAGCTTTGCTGCATGGCTTATTACCGTTTGTCGCTGACATCCAGACGGTTCATGGCGCGCTGAAGCGCCAATTCCGCACGGCGGAAGTCGATTTCGTCCTTCTTCGCGGCGGACAGACGCTGCTCCGCGCGCTGCTTGGCAGCCTGCGCGCGATCCACGTCGATATCGCCCGGAAGCTCCGCCGATTCGGCCAGAATGACGACCTTCTCCTTGCGGATTTCAACGAAGCCGCCGTTCACGGCAACGATTTGCTCGCTGCCGCCCTGCTTGATCTTGACCGATGAAATCTTCAGCGGCGTTACCATTGGGATATGGTTCGGCAGAATACCGAGTTCACCCGCAATCCCTCTGACGACAATCATATTCACATCCTGGGCGTATACTTTACGCTCCGGGGTTACGATCTCCAGCAAAAAAGTACTCACGTGGATACCTCCCGCCTCTTACGCCTTACAGCGTTTTGGCTTTCTCCACTGCCTCTTCAATCGTGCCTACATAACGGAACGCCGGTTCAGGCAGCTCATCATGCTTGCCTTCGAGAATTTCCTTAAAGCTGCGCACGGTTTCTTTAACCGGCACATAGATCCCTTTCTGACCCGTGAACGGTTCAGCAACGTGGAACGGCTGGGACAGGAAGTTCTGGATTTTACGAGCGCGTGCAACGGTCAGCTTGTCTTCCTCGGACAATTCGTCCAAACCGAGGATAGCGATGATGTCCTGCAGCTCCTTGTAGCGCTGCAAAATACGCTTCACGCCTTGTGCGACGTCGTAGTGCTCTTGTCCGACGACTTCCGGGCTCAGAATCCGCGAGCTCGAAGCCAGCGGGTCAACGGCCGGGAAAATACCCATCTCGGAAATTTTACGCTCCAGGTTGGTCGTTGCGTCCAAGTGGGCGAACGTCGTAGCAGGAGCCGGGTCCGTGTAATCGTCCGCCGGTACGTAGATCGCCTGGATCGACGTAACGGAACCTTTTTTCGTGGAAGTGATTCGCTCCTGCAATTGACCCATCTCGGTTGCCAGCGTCGGCTGGTAACCTACCGCGGAAGGCATCCGGCCGAGAAGAGCCGAAACCTCGGAACCGGCTTGCGTGAAGCGGAAGATGTTGTCGATGAAGAGCAGAACGTCGCGGCCTTCCGCGTCGCGGAAGTACTCGGCCATCGTCAGACCCGTCAGGGCAACGCGCAGACGCGCGCCCGGCGGCTCGTTCATTTGACCGAACACCATCGCCGTTTTGCCGATAACGCCGGAATCCTTCATCTCGTGGTACAAGTCGTTGCCCTCACGGGTACGCTCGCCCACGCCGGCGAATACGGAAATACCGCCGTGCTCTTGTGCGATGTTGTTGATCAGCTCCTGGATCGTAACGGTTTTGCCTACGCCCGCGCCGCCGAACAGGCCGATCTTGCCACCCTTGGCGTAAGGCGCGAGCAGGTCGATAACCTTGATACCGGTTTCCAGGATTTCCGCTTGCGTCGACAGCTCATCGAACGCCGGCGCTTGACGGTGGATTGGCAGCTTAACTTCAGCCGCCGGAGCCGGCTCGTTGTCGATCGGCTCACCAAGTACGTTAAATACGCGGCCGAGCGTTGCGGTCCCTACCGGTACCGTGATTGGACCGCCGAGGTCCAAAGCTTCAACGCCGCGAACCAGACCATCCGTGGAGCTCATGGCGACTGCACGCACCATGTTGTCTCCGAGGTGGACGGCCACTTCCAGCGTCAGACTGAGGTCTTTCGCGCCTTGCTGGCCTTTTTGTTCGACTTTGATCGCGTTCAGGATGTCCGGCAGTTGTCCGCGTTCGAACTCAATGTCGACGACCGGACCGGTGACGGATATCACGCGTCCCTTTTTCATGGTTTTCCCTCCTGTTTCCTGCATCTCACACTGCGTTCATATCCCAAGCGATCCGTTGAATGCCGAAACCGCCTTATCCTTGTGCGTTCGCACCGGCAACGATCTCGGAAATCTCCTGCGTAATGGCCGCTTGACGCGCCCGGTTGTACGACAGGGTCAAGCTCTGGATCATCTTCTGCGCATTTTTCGTCGCGGAGCCCATTGCGGTCATCTTCGCGCCGAATTCGCTCGCTTTGCCTTCCAGCATCGCGCTGTAAATAATCGTCTCCGCATATTTCGGAAGCAGCACGTTCAACACTTCCTCCGCGGAAGGCTCATACTCATAGCTCGTAACGCCAGCCGTACCGCCGGCCGTGACATCGCTCAGCGGCAGCAGCTTTTTCTCCGTCGGAATCTGGGTCAGCGCGTTAACGAACTCGTTGTAGTACAGGTACAGCTCGTCATAGAGGCCTTCTTCGAAGCCTTTGACGGCCTGGTTCGCGATCGACTTGATGTCGGCGAAGCTCGGCGAATCGGACAGACCCGTCACTTCCTGCCGGATCGGCATATTGCGGCGGCGGAAGTAGTCGAGGCCTTTGCGGCCGATGACGAACAGTTCGTACTCGTCGGCCGACTTGTGCCGCTCGCGGATGGTGACGAACACTTTACGCAAAATGTTCGCGTTGTAGCCGCCGGCCAGACCGCGGTCGGACGTAATGATGAGATAACCGGTCTTCTTGATCTCGCGCGCTTGCAGCAAAGGGTGTTTAACGCCCTTGGTGCCGGCCGCGATACTCCCGACGACCTCTTTGATCTTATCCGCGTAAGGGCGCGCTGCCGTAGCAGCCTCTTGCGCACGGCGCAATTTTGCCGCCGCGACCATTTCCATCGCCTTGGTGATTTGCATCGTGTTTTGGGTCGACTTGATACGGCCTTTTACTTCACGCATGCCTTTAGCCATCGTGGTTTCACCCGCCTTTTTGTTGCAGTAAGCCGCTCCCGTTAGACGACCCGGTCGCGGTATTCTATCATCGCCCTCTTAGACGGCGAAGCTTCTTTTGAATTTCGTAATGGCTTCCGCCAGCGCTTTCTCGGTATCGGCGCTCAGATCCTTGGAATCGCGGATTGCCCTTGCAATTTCAGGGCTGTTGGATTCCAGATATGCGTGAAGCTCTTGCTCGAAGCGTCCGATTCGATCAACCGGCAGATCATCCAAGTGGCCTTTAACGGCTGCGAAGATGGAGATAACCTGCTTCTCGACCGGCAGCGGCTGGTTCACGCCTTGCTTCAGAATTTCAAGCGTACGGGCACCGCGCGTCAGCTGTGCTTGCGTCGCTTTGTCGAGGTCGGAGCCGAACGCTGCGAATGCCGCGAGCGAACGGTATGCCGCGAGGTCCAGACGAAGCGTTCCGGCAACCTTCTTCATCGCTTTAATCTGCGCCGCACCGCCTACGCGGGAGACGGAGATACCGACGTTAACAGCCGGACGCTGGCCGGAGTAGAACAGGTCGGACTCCAGGAAGATCTGACCGTCGGTTATTGAAATCACGTTTGTCGGGATGTATGCGGAAACGTCGGACGCTTGCGTCTCGATGAACGGCAATGCGGTCAAGGAACCGCCGCCGAGTTCGTCGTTCAGCTTCGCCGCGCGCTCCAGCAGACGGGAGTGCAGGTAGAAAACGTCGCCCGGGTAGGCTTCCCGGCCCGGAGGACGACGAAGCAGCAAGGACAGCTCGCGGTATGCGGCAGCCTGTTTCGACAAGTCATCATAAATAACGAGCACATGCTCGCCTTTGTACATGAAGTATTCGCCCATTGCACAGCCTGCGTATGGAGCCAGGAAGAGCAGCGGCGACGGCTCGGAAGCCGAAGCGGTCACGATGATCGTGTAGTCGAGCGCGCCGTGGCGGCGAAGCGTTTCAACGACGTTGGCTACCGTCGATTGCTTCTGGCCGATGGCGACGTAGATACATTTCACGCCGTTGCCTTTTTGATTGATGATCGTATCGATCGCGATCGCGGTTTTACCCGTTTGACGGTCGCCGATAATGAGCTCGCGTTGGCCGCGGCCGATCGGAACCATCGCGTCGATCGCCTTGATACCGGTTTGCATCGGCTCGTGAACCGATTTCCGCGCGAATACGCCGGGAGCCGGGGATTCGACCGGACGGAATTCCGTCGTCGCTACAGGACCCTTCCCGTCGATCGGCTGGCCAAGCGGGTTTACGACGCGGCCCAGCAGCGCTTCGCCGACCGGAACTTCCATAATGCGGCCGGTACGCTTCACTTGGTCGCCTTCGCGGATATCCGTGTAAGGTCCGAGAATAACGACACCGACATTGTTTTCCTCCAGGTTGAGGGCCATGCCGACAACGCCGTTGGCGAATTCGAGCAATTCGCCGGACATGGCGTTCTCCAGGCCGTGCACGCGAGCGATACCGTCACCGACTTGGATGACTGTGCCGACGTCGACGACTTGAATTTCCGATTTATATTGTTCGATCTGCTGTTTGATCAGCGTGCTGATCTCATCAGGTCTGATACTCAATTCGCTCACCCCTATCTACAGTGCTTGAGATTTCAACGATTGTTCGAGCCGCGCCAGCTTGCCGGACAAGCTGCCGTCATACAGACGATCACCGATCCGCACCTGGATGCCGCCGAGCAGCGAAGGCTCCACGACTTGCTCCGCGCGAATCGCTTTGCCTGCAACGGCGCTGAAGCGTGCCCCAACTTTCGTCAGTTCATCAGCGTCGAGCGGCTTGGCCGTATAGACGATGGCATCCGCTTGTCCAAGCGCCTCGCCGGCCACTTTCTTATAGGCGCCATATACGCCTTCAATGTCTTCCTGACGGCCCCGTTCGACAAGCAGTTCAATCGTATTGATGACTGCGTCCGACACCTTCCCGGACAAAGCTTGCCTGAGGATGGCTGTCTTCCGTGACGATTCGATGTTCGGGAATGCAAGAAACTTCGCGATCTCGGCATCCGATCCGATCGCCTCGACGACCGCTTTCAGCTCCTGCTCGACGCCGGCTACCGCATTGTTCGCGTCAGCCACCTCGAACAGCGCTTTGGCGTAACGCTTGGCTACGACGGATCCCCGGCTCATGACGACTTCCCTACTTCATTCAGGTATCGGTCGACCAACTGCTCCTGGGACTTCTCGTCGATTTGCTTCTCGATAATCTTCGAAGCGATGAGGACGGACATGCCGCTCACCTGGCTGCGAAGAGCCGCAATCGCTTTGTTCTTCTCGTTCTCGATATCTTTAACGGCTTCATCCTTCAGTCGCACCGATTCCGTCTTGGCTGCTGCCAGGATGTCGTCCGCCTGCTTGGTGCTCGTCGCTCTGGCTTGCTCGATGATGTCATGCGCTTCCTTGCGTACTTGCTGGAGCGCTTGCTTCTGCTCCTCCATGTTGCGTTCGGCTTCTTTGCGGCTGGATTCCGCAGCCGAGATTTCTTCTTTCACGAGTTCTCGGCGCTTCTCCATGATTGCGAACAAAGGACCAAATGCGTATTTGTTCAACAGTAAATATAAGCCCAAGAACGCAATCATCGTAATGACTGTCGATTCCCAATTAAATTCCACGGCTGACACTCCTTTCTTACTGAACGTTCATGCACTTGCAGCAAACGAAGGAAACTTCCTCCACTTGTCAAATAGTAGGTTTGCAGTCATCAAAACGAAGGCGTGGAGGGCTGACGCCTTCCCCGCCGCGTTCGTTTCGACTTGTACATTACGCTCCGAAGTAGAGCAAGAAACCGATAACGACACCGATAATCGGCACGACCTCGACGATACCTACGCCGATAAACATCGTCGTTTGCAGCGTACCACGGAGCTCCGGCTGACGGGAAATGCCTTCTACTGTCTTGCTGACGATCATACCGTTACCAATACCTGCGCCGAGCGCGCCCAAACCGATTGCTAAAGCTGCTGCCAAAAATTCCATTGTGAAAATCCTCCTCAATAATTAGGTAGTAGTCTGTTATATGGTTCTATCCCGGACCTTCCGTTAAAGGATACGCCGAGTTCATACAGAAGGCAGTTAATGATGTTCTTCGTCGTGCTCGTGGATCGTTGCCTGCGAAATGTATACCATCGTCAGGATCGTGAACAGGAACGCCTGAATGGCGCCGACAAAAACGCTGAATCCCTGCCATACGGCCATAAGCGGCAAGCCGATCCACCCCATCATCAGGATGGTCGAGATAAGCACCTCGCCTGCGAAGATGTTAGCGTACAAACGCAATGCAAGCGTCAGCGGTTTTGCGGCTTCTTTCATCACGTTAAGCGGAAAGAAGACCGGGAACGGTTCAAAATAGTGTTTCAGGTAGTGTTTCGTATTGCGCGTCAGCCCCAGGAAATGGACGAGAATGAACACGATGATCGCAAGGCCCGCCGTAACGGACAGGTCTGCCGTCGGCGACTTCCACCAGGCGAAAGAGATGTGCTTGCCTTCCTCGTGCAGCCGCTCCACTTCTTCCCCGCTCATGATTTGCATCCCAAGAACGGTTACCGGCCCTTTGTGCGCATCGTCCAGCTCCGTTACGACACCGAAAGGCAGCCCGAGCAGGTTGGAGACGAAAATGAACATGATCAGCGTCATGCCGAGGGACACATAGGTCTTCGCCTTGCTCAATGGCATGGTGCTGGCAATCGTATTGTGTACGAATTCGGCCACCCATTCCAGAAAGTTCTGAATCTTGGACGGGTTATGAACGGAGAGGTTGCTGACCGCCGCTCTCGCAAGCGCGAACACGACAATGCATGAGACAAGAATCGCAAGGATTGAAGAAAGGTCAAAGTTCAACCCCCCGAGCTCAACAACCGGAAAAAAATGCATGAAGTAATTTCACCCCTTTCCACCGGATCATTTATTATTGTTCGTCAATGCTGTGAAATAAACCGAAATCTGGACTAAAAAACAGCTCGCCAACGCAGCGGGTAATGCAAAATGTTCCGGAAAGCGGTAAGCCGTCATAACAGCGAGCAGAACGGTGGCCAGCCGCCCGGCGAGACCGAGCGTCATTTTCCTCTCTCCGTGTTCAGCCGCGGTCTTGCCGATCAGTTCGATCCTTCTGCGCAATAAAAACGCATTCACGATACTGGCCGTTGTTCCCAAAATCAATCCGGCCGCAACCGGCCTGCCTTCAGGAATCAGCACCCACGCCACCAATAATGCGGACAGAAAAAAATACGCGTAGCGAATGGCTTTCTTCAATATGTCATCCATCGCTACCCCCCAGTACACGCTTCAGCAGAATGACGCACGAAAGTATACCGGCGGCGAGACCAAACAGAATCCCGCCGACGATCCATCCGCGGGTTCCGCCAAGCCAGTCGCCCAAAAAATAGCCCAATAAGATACATATCGCCATATCTATCCCCATGACACCGACCAATCCGGCCGCTCGCCAAGGGTTATCATCGCGGCGCTTCTGGTTCATCGGCTTGTACCCCTGCTGATCCTCATTTATTTTATCCAAGCGGCGTCACCTTTGTCAATCGATATAAAATCAAACATTCGGTGAACAAACATTCGAAAACCCTTGATATTACTGGATTCTTCCACATTCATAACCATACAGTGCCACTGTATGCTGTAATCTTTCGCATTTGCCGGACAGCTGTGAACATTGTGTGTCCGGAGCTTCTTAAACCGAGAACTTGTCCGGGCGGTCGCTGCGGCGGCCGAAATGATGCAGAATCGCCTGCACGATTCGCTCCGATGCGCGCCCGTCGCCGTAAGGGTTGGCCGCTTGGCTCATCCGCACGTAGGCGATGCGGTCGGTCAGCAGCTTGCGCGCGCCTTCGAAAACCTCGTTCTCCTCCGTCCCGACCAGCTCGAGCGTGCCTGCCGCAATGCCTTCAGGCCGCTCCGTCGTATCGCGCAGCACCAGGGTCGGAACCCCGAACGAAGGCGCCTCCTCCTGCAAGCCGCCCGAATCCGTCATGATCATATAGGCGTGCGGATAGAAATTATGGAACTCGAACACGTCGAGCGGGTCGATCAGCCGGATGCGCGGATGGCCGCCGAGAATTTCGTTCGCCGGCTCGCGCACCGCAGGATTCGGATGAACGGCGTACACGAAGGCGACATCCTCGAATTCATCCGCCAATCGTTTGACCGCGCGAAAAATGTTGCGGTGAGGCTCGCCGATCGCCTCGCGCCGATGTGCCGTCATGAGCACCATCCGCTTGCCCTGCGCCCATTCCAGCACCGGGTGGGAGAACGACGGGTCAACCGTGTATTGAAAAACGTCAGTCGCCGTATTGCCGGTGACATACACGCGCGATTCCGGCTTGTTTTCTTTAAGCAGGTTGCCTGCCGACCAATCGGTGGGCGCGAAATGAACGTCGGACAGGACGCCGGCCAGCTGACGGTTCATCTCCTCGGGATAAGGCGACAGCTTGTTCCAGGTGCGCAGGCCCGCTTCCACATGCCCCACCTGGATCTGCTGCAGGAACGCGGCATAGCTGGCAAGGAACGTCGTTTGCGTATCGCCGTGCACGAGCACGATATCCGGCTTCGCTTCCGCGAGCACCGGCTCCAGTCCTTCAATGACCCGGATCGTCGTGCCGGTCAGCGTCTGCCGGTCCTTCATCACGTTCAGATCATAATCCGGACGGATTTCAAAAAATTGCAGCACCTGGTCCAGCATTTCGCGATGCTGCGCCGTCACGCAGACAATCGGCTCGATCTCCTCCGGATGCTTCTGCAGCTCGAGGACGAGCGGCGCCATTTTCACCGCTTCCGGACGGGTGCCGAACACGGTCATGACCTTCAATTTATGCAAGACAGTCACTCCTAAATCAAGGTTATAAATACAGTTACTTCGTGCCGAACAGACGGTCGCCCGCGTCCCCGAGGCCCGGTACGATGTAGCCGTGCTCGTTCAGGCGCTCGTCCAGCGCGGCGACATACAAATCGACGTCCGGATGGGCGCTCCTCACCGCTTCCACACCCTCCGGCGCCGCGATCAGCACCATGAGCTTCAAATGCGTGCAGCCCCGCTTCTTCAGCGCGGAGAGCGCCGCGTTCGCGGAGCCGCCGGTCGCAAGCATCGGATCGATGACGATCAGCATCCGTTCCTGGGCGTCCGTAGGGAGATTTATGTAGTATTCGACCGGCTGCAGCGTTTCCTCGTTGCGATAAAGGCCGATGTGACCGACCTTGGCGGACGGGATCAGCTGCAGGATGCCGTCGACCATGCCCAGCCCTGCGCGCAGAATCGGAACCAGGCCGATCATGCGGCCGGACAGCACAGCGCTCTCCATCTCGGCAACCGGCGTTTCGATCGTTGTGTGCTCGAGCGGCGCTTCACGCGTAATCTCGTACGCCATCAGCGTCGCCACCTCGCCGACCAGCTCGCGGAAGTCCTTGGTGATCGTATTCTTGTCGCGAATAAACGTCAGCTTGTGTTGAATTAATGGATGGTCGCAAATGACCAGTTTACCCATACGTGCTCCTCCTTGCCCTTGCTTCGTTTGCCGGGATGGCCCGGCACTCCGTTCAGGCGCATAATCCCGTATATTATACCATTGTAACGACAAGTCTGCACAACCGGATAGCATGACGATGTCGCTTCGTGCTTCCCCCTATCGCAAAAAGCTGTCCGGCATCGTCGCCGGACAGCTCTTTTGTTAGACTATCACGAATTAATATTTCATTTCCGGATAGAGCGGGAACTGGGCGGTCAGGTTGCGGACCATGCCGCGCGCTTTCTCGAGGACGGCGGTGTCCTTCGGGTTCTTAAGCGTCATGGCAATGACCTGCGCGATGGTTTTCATCGCGTTCTCGTCCATGCCGCGGGACGTGACCGCCGGCGTGCCGATGCGAATGCCGCTGGTGACGAACGGGCTGGTCGGGTCGAATGGAATCGCGTTCTTGTTGACCGTGATGGCCACGGAATCGAGCACATGCTCGGCTTCCTTGCCCGTGATGTTCAGGTTCCGCGTATCAATCAGCATGAGGTGGTTATCCGTGCCGCCGGAAACGAGGTTCAGCCCCTCGGCCAGCAGCGACTCGGCCAGCACTCGCGCGTTGTTCACGACATTCTGCGCGTACGTTTTGAAGGACGGCTGCAGCGCTTCGCCGAGCGCCACGGCCTTCGATGCGATGACGTGCATGAGCGGTCCGCCCTGCGAGCCGGGGAACACTGCCTTATCGATCGCCGCCGCCCATGGCTGACGGCACAGAATCAGGCCGCCGCGCGGCCCGCGGAGCGTCTTGTGCGTCGTCGTCGTGACAAAATGGGCGTGCGGCACCGGGTTCGGGTGCAAGCCTGCCGCAACGAGACCGGCGATATGGGCCATGTCGACCATAAACAGCGCGCCTACGTCTTGTGCGATTTGGCCGAGCTTCTCAAAATCGATGATGCGCGGGTATGCGCTCGCGCCGGCAACGATCAGGCGAGGGCGGTGCTTGAACGCCGCTTTGCGCACTTCTTCATAGTCGATCGTAAACGAGTTCTCGTCCACGCCGTAAGCGACGAAATTGTAGAGCAAGCCGGATGCGTTAACCGGGCTGCCGTGCGTCAAGTGGCCGCCGTGGGCCAGGTTCATACCGAGCACGGTGTCGCCGGGCTGGAGCGCCGCCAGATAGACGGCCATGTTCGCCTGCGCTCCCGAATGCGGCTGGACGTTGGCATGATCGGCGCCGAACAGCTCCTTCGCGCGGTTGCGCGCGATATCCTCGGCGATGTCGACGTATTCGCAGCCGCCGTAGTAACGCTTGCCCGGATAGCCTTCCGCGTATTTGTTGGTCAGCACGGTGCCCATTGCCTCCAGCACCGCTTCGCTTACGATATTCTCCGATGCGATCAGCTCGATATTGTCACGCTGGCGCTGCAGCTCAAGGCCTAGCGCCTTGATGATTTCCGGGTCTTGCTTACGCAAATTCTCCATGAACTATAAATCCCCCTCAAGTTTTGTGAAGCGCAGCTTTTTTGAGCGGCGTCGCGGCAAAATACTTCGAAAGCATACGCTTATAAAATAGCTTCATTCGCACGTTCCGCTTTCTTCCTCTGCAGCCGTCTCAGGCTCCAGCCGATAGACGGCTCGGGCGCCTCCGATCAGCTTCGGCCGCGTGATCGCCATCGTGACGCGGGCTGCGCCGATCGTCCGGATCGACGGCCGGACCGGCACCGCAACCCGGCGCAGGTGCATGCCGATCAGCGTCTCGCCGATGTCGAGGCCGGCATGCGCCTGCACGCTGTCCACCAGCACCGCATCCTTCAGCTGCCGGAAAGCGTAGGCCGCCATGGATCCGCCGGCGCCCGGTATCGGCACGGCCGACACTTCCTCGAGCGCATAACGTTCCGCGGCATCCCGGGTCGTAACCAGAGCGCGGTTCAAATGCTCGCAGCACTGATACACCGGATAAAATCCGACGTCCCGCCGCACGGCCTCGACCCCCGCGTAGATCGCAGCGGCCGCCTCGGTCGTGCCGGACGTGCCGATTCGGCGGCCGATCACTTCGCTCGTGCTCGTCCCGATGACGAGCAGACGGCCTGCCTGCAAGCGAGCGGCGGACGCAAGCTCGCGGACGATTATCTCCACATCTGCAGCAATCGCATCAAACCGGTTCTCGTTCATAGCCAGCACCTCTTACGGATGCAAAGTATATTTGTCTTCAAGCGCCTTGACCTTGTTCAGCCTGCCAATGTGCCGCTCGCCGTTCGAAAATTCCGTCCCGACCCAAATCTTGACGATTTCCTCCGCAAGACCCGGGCCAATCACCCGTTCTCCCATCGCCAGCACATTCGAATCGTTATGATCGCGCGTCGCCTGGGCGGAGAACATATCGTGCACGAGCGCGCAGCGGATACCCGGGATTTTGTTGGCCGCAATCGACATGCCGATTCCCGTGCCGCAAACGAGAATGCCGCGGTCCGCCTTGCCCTCTACGACCGCGTCACATACCGGAACCGCATAATCCGGATAATCGACCGACTGATCGCAGTCGCAGCCGAAATCCTCCACCTCGTGGCCGAGCTCCTTCAGGAACGTGACGATGTCGTCTTTCAACCGGAAACCCCCGTGATCGGCGCCGATTGCAATTTTCATGACCTTCTACCTCCCATGGTTGTTCGTCATGTCCATTATACCCAATCCACTGCCAAAAGACGAAAAAAGAGCATGACGCGCTTAACTAGCACGCTGCTCTTTGCCCAGGCGACCGGCCGTATGTTCCGATGCTCCACCGTGGTTACCCACTTCCGTCGCCAGTCACATCGGATCCGTCTTATTACATCCATCATACCGGATTGCCCGGCCAAAATCAATCGTTCTTCGCACCGGTTTCATGCGAATTTTCCAGCGAGTGCAGCAGTCTGTCCACCGCCTCCGCGATTTCATCGGCCACCAGCCGGTAGCGCTGCAAGGAACCGCCGAACGGATCGGCTATATCGAAGCTCGGTATGCGCTGTTCAATCTCAAGCAGCCGCGCGCGCTCATCATCGGTAAGCTTCGCACCAAGCGCCTGGCGAACCTGCCACTCCGAATAGAGCCGCTCCAGCTCCGCGATATCGGCCAGCACCTCGGACCGGTCCTCGACATATTCCTTCAGCGTATGGATTTTGTCGACCGCCTGAGGGAATCGTTCGATCAGATGGCGTTTGTGGTTGGTCGTCATTGCCAATATAAGATCGGCCCATTCCACCGTTTGAGCCGTGAGCGCACTTGATGCTCCGCCGAGCGGAATCTCCATGGCCCGCAGCGTTTCCTGCGCATGCTCGGACACCGGCAATCCGTCCATAGTCGACACGCCGGCCGACCGGACCTCAAGCGCAATTCCTCTGACGCGGGCCCGTTCCCGGAGCATGGCTTCCGCCATCGGGCTGCGGCATGTGTTGCCGGTGCAGACGAATAAGACGCGTTTCACGCGGCACTACCCCTTTCCTCAGCGTCCGCCGGTTGGCGGACGATGCATGGTCCATCGGTTATTGTCTCTTGCCACTTTCTATTATATTAAAAACAGCACCCCAAATGCGAACAAAATAACGCCGCCGCATGCTTCTCCATATTCTCCGAGGCTTTGGCCGACCCTTCGGCCGAGCAAAAGCCCAAGAATGGACATCATTCCCCCGAAAAAACCGAAGGTCAGCACAGTGAACGGAATGTCCGTTGCGAACATTCCCAGCGACACGCCTACCGAGAACGAGTCGACACTGACACTGAGCGCAAACAGCAAAGCCCCCCATATGGTACGATGGTCCAGCAATTGCACGGCATCGCCGCGCAGCGAGCTGTAAATCATATGCCCTCCGAGCAGCACCAGCAGCGCGCCGCCCGCCTTCACGGCCACGCCTCCGAGCAGCATACTCATATATTGGCCCGTGTACATACCCATCAACGGCATCCATATATGGAACAGCGCGATGATCAAACTCAGCTTCAGGATGTCCAGCTTCCGGATTCCTTTAAGGCCGATCCCGATCCCGAGCGAAAAGGCGTCCATGCCGAGCGCCACCGCCATGACCAATACGGTCAGCACTTGTCCCGTTCCCGCTATTGCGGCGTCTGTTGCGACCTGCATCCCTCAATCCCTCCGTGTCCACGACGTTCTCTTCCACTCTATGCGGACAAGTCGGATTTCATGACGGAGTAAGAGGGTTTGCAACAAGGCGCTATACGCGCACGATCCGGTTGCCGGCCGCTTTGGTCAGCCGGTTCATCAGCGCCAGCCCGATACCGCCGCCGGGATCGCACGCTTCCGCCCAGATGCGCTCGACACCGAGCCGGTCGAATTCGCGAAGCGCATCGTACAGCCGATGGGCGGCCGCTTCCAGCCGGTCCTCGCTGCCCAGCGTCAGCACGGTGCCAGCCCGGAAATTCGCAGCCCGCTCGTCAAAGGTCAGCACGCCTGTCCGGCAGCCGGCAAGCCGCGCGGCCGCCTCTTGCGCTTCTATATACAGGCGGACCGCTTCCGGGTCTCCCTCGACCAGCAGCATCTCGCCGCGCGGCGCGTAATGCGCATACTTCATGCCGGGCGAACGGGGAGCGAAACCCGCCTTAGCGGCGCCGGATGCGGCAATCGCGCAAGGGGAACCGATTACGCGAGCGTCGTTCTCGGGACCGGGAGCATCACCGGCCGTCCCTGACCCGTTTCCAGCCGGGTTCGCAGCCGGGTCGGCAGCAGCCGCCGCTCCGCCGAATTCCGCGGCATGCGGCGCGCCGAGCGCCTCGTCCAACTCCACCTCGCAGCCCGCCGCTTCCCGCAGCGCATCCGGCGTCACCCCGCCGGGCCGCAGGATACGGATACGGCCGCCGTCGATTTCCACGACGGTAGACTCCAGTCCGACGTCGGCGGCTCCGCCGTCGATCAGACCGTCGATCCGTCCCGCCAGGTCATCCCGCACATGCGCCGCTCGCGTCGGGCTCGGACGGCCCGAGCGGTTCGCGCTCGGCGCAGCGACCGGGCAACCCGCC
>NZ_KK082137.1:0-12567 GCF_000598065.1 Paenibacillus darwinianus
GTGAAAGCCGCCGCCGCTCAGGTGCCCGAAGGCGCGGGTCTGCAAGACGCCGACGCATCGCTTCCGTACCTGGTGCTCCGGGATGACGTGCCGGCTGTGCAGTCGAAGGCGGTCGTGCCGATGTATGCCTTGTCGGCGGGAGGAAGCGCCAAAGCGTGGATAACGCCTGCCGGAGAAGGCGGCATCCGGTTTACCGAAAGGTACGGCAGAACGTACCGCGGCAGCTTCGAGCTCAGTGTGTTCAACAAGAAGCTTGCCGTCGTCAACGAGCTGCCGTTCGAGCAGTATTTGTATTCGGTCGTCGGCGGCGAGATGCCGGCATCCTGGCCCGCCAACGCTTTGAAGGCGCAAGCGGTGGCGGCGCGCAGCTATGCGCTGAATAAAGGCTTCGGCTTCCAGATCGCACATGTCGTCGATACCGTCCTCAGCCAGACCTACGGCGGCATCGGCTTCGAAAAGCCGACGACGATTGCGGCCGTCGACGCGACGCGCGGCGAGGTGCTGATGTACAAGGGACGGGTGGTGGAAGGCGTGTTTTCCTCCAATGCGGGGGGGATGACCGCTGATCCTTCCGAAATATGGGGCAGCAGCGTCGCCTATCTCGGCAGTGTGCCGAGTCCAGACGATGTGTCAGAGAAAGGGCTATATAAATGGTATCGGCTGGCGCTGCCCGACAGCCGCACGGGTTATGTCCGTGAAGACCTGCTGGTTCCGACCGGCACCAAGACGGCTGCAGGCAGCGACATCATGAAGATCAAGGGCGACGGCGTGGCGGTTCGGGCGATCCCGCTTATTCAAAGCGGCGTGGAGCCGGTTGCGCGCCTGAATGACGGCGTCCGTGTCGTGGTGCTGGAGCAAACGGTGCAGTCGAACGAGATGACCTGGGTTCGCGGTCCTTTTGGTTCGGAAGCGCTGATTGCATCGATGAAAGGCAAGACCCTACAGACCATATCGGGAGCGATCCGGACGCTCGAAATCGATACGCGCGGTCCTTCCGGACGGGCGACCGGTCTGCTAGTGAACGGAGCGAAGGCGGGCGTGAAAACCCCGGACACGCTGCGGTCCGCCCTCGGAGGATTGCCCAGCACGCGGTTTGAGATCGATGAAACCGGACGACTTTCCGTTCTGAACGGCAGCGGCGCAGTCAGAGAAAAGCCTGGCGATTCCCAGCCACTCTATGCGCTGGGGGCGAACGGCAGCGTTCAGGAACTGAAAAATCCCGGACTTTATATCTTGAATGGCAGCGGCGAATTGCGCGCCGCGACGAAGGAGCCGGCATTTCGATTTACCGGAACGGGCTTCGGGCATGGCGTCGGGCTGTCGCAATGGGGGGCCAGGGGACTGGCCGATAAAGGGTATGATTACCAGATGATTTTGAAATACTACTATAAAAACGTGACGATCGAGAAGGAATGACGGGGAACAGATGAACGTTAACGATTTCGATTTTGAACTGCCGGAGGAATTGATTGCACAGACGCCGTTGGCTGAACGCACCGCTTCCCGCCTGCTTGCGCTGGACAAGCGGTCCGGAGAGGTCGCTCACCGGACGTTCACCGATCTGAAGCAATATTTGCGTCCCGGCGATACGCTGGTGCTGAACGATACGCGCGTCCTCCCGGCAAGGCTGCATGGCATCAAGCCAGACACGGGAGCGCGGATCGAGCTGCTGCTGCTGAAGCAGCTCGAGGGCGATCGCTGGGAGACGCTGGCAAAGCCGGCCAAAAGGCTGCGTCCCGGCGTCGAGCTCTGGTTCGGCGACGACGGACAGGGCGGTCCGCTGCTACGGGCGACGGTTGAGAGCGAAGGCGAAACGGGCGGTAGGGTTGTTGTTTTCCGTTACGAGGGCATTTTTCACGAGCTGCTGGACAGGCTCGGCGAAATGCCGCTGCCGCCGTATATCCGGGAGACGCTGGCCGATCGCGAGCGCTATCAGACGGTATACGCGAGGCACGAGGGATCGGCTGCGGCGCCGACCGCGGGGCTTCATTTCACTGCGGCTTTTTTGGAGGAGTTAAGAACGCAGGGCGTGAATACGGCATTCATCACGTTGCACGTGGGGCTAGGCACGTTCCGGCCGATGTCGGCCGAGCGGGTGGAGGACCATGTCATGCATGCTGAATATTACCAGCTGGACGAAGCGAATGCGGCTTTGATCCGGGAGACGCGGGAGCGCGGCGGCCGGATCGTCGCGGTCGGCACGACCTCCGCTCGAACGCTCGAGACGGTGGCCGGCCGCTTCGGGGCGGGGGGCGTCCGCGCTTGCAGCGGATGGACCGACATTTTTATTTATCCGGGTTATCGGTTCGGCTTGGTTGATGCGCTGCTCACCAATTTTCATTTACCGAAATCGACGCTTGTTATGCTGGTCAGCGCGCTGGCCGGACGCGCAACAACATTGAGGGCCTACGCGGAAGCGGTGGAACGGCAATACCGTTTCTTCAGCTTTGGCGATGCAATGTTCATTTATTAGGAATGGAGGATGATCGTGGCGATAACTTACGAATTAATTAAGGTATGCAAGCAATCGGGGGCGCGGCTCGGACGCGTCCACACTCCGCATGGCGTTATTGAAACGCCATGCTTTATGCCCGTCGGCACGCAGGCGACGGTCAAAACGATGAGCCCGGAAGAGCTTAAGACGATGGATGCCCGGATTATTCTGAGCAACACGTACCATCTTTTTCTGCGCCCGGGGCACGAGTTGATTGCGAGGGCCGGCGGTCTGCACAAATTTATGAATTGGGACCGGGCCATCCTGACCGACAGCGGCGGTTTTCAGGTGTTCAGCTTGAGCGAGATGCGCAAAATCACCGAGGAGGGCGTCCAGTTCCGCTCGCATTTGAACGGCGACAAGCTGTTCCTGTCACCCGAGAAAGCAATGGAAATCCAGAATGCGCTCGGTTCCGATATTATGATGGCGTTCGATGAATGCCCGCCGTTTCCGGCCGAATACGGTTACGTGAAGCGGTCGATCGAACGGACGAGCCGGTGGGCCGAAAGATGTTTGCAGGCGCATGCCCGTCCGGAGGATCAAGGGCTGTTCGCGATTGTTCAGGGCGGCGAGTACGAAGACCTGCGCAAGCAGAGCGCAACCGATTTGACTTCCATGGATTTCCCGGGGTATGCTATTGGTGGACTGAGCGTCGGCGAACCGAAACCGATCATGTATCGTGTTCTGGATTATACGGTTCCGCTTTTGCCGTCCGGCAAACCTCGTTACTTGATGGGCGTCGGCTCACCGGACGCCTTAATCGAAGGCGCGATCCGCGGCATCGACATGTTCGACTGCGTACTGCCGACGCGGATCGCGCGTAACGGCACCACCATGACGAGCAAGGGCAGAGTTGTCGTGCGCAACGCTGCGAACGCCGAGGATTTCGGTCCTCTGGATCCGGCGTGCAACTGCTACACATGCCAGAACTACTCGCGCGCCTATATCCGCCACCTATTGAAGGCAGACGAGACGTTCGGAATCAGGCTAACGACATATCACAATCTGCACTTTTTACTCCAGCTCATGAGAGACGTACGGCAAGCGATTATGGAAGACCGGCTTCTTGATTTCCGGGATGAATTTTTCGCCCAGTACGGCTTGAATGATAATGACAAAGGGTTCTGAGGGGAGGGTTAATCGATGTGGCTTGCTTCAGGTACAGGGGGATCAGGCGGACTGGTAGGCATGATTTTACCGTTTGTTCTAATGTTTGCAGTCTTTTATTTCTTGCTTATTCGCCCGCAGCAGCGTAAGTCGAAACAACGGAATTCGATGCTTAGCCAGCTGAAGAAAGGCGATAAAATCACGACGATCGGCGGCCTGCACGGCACGATCATGGAGATCACGGACGATACGGTCGTTCTTCGCGTTAACGATACGACGAAGATGACGTTCGACCGCAGCGCGATCAACAACGTCGTGCAGTCGGCGCCCACGGCTGCGGAATAAAGGTACATAACGAAAAGTCCTGGCCATTGGCCAGGGCTTTTTTCGTTTAACGCTTCTCCCCCGCTGTTCCGCACAGCCATACCGCGCGGATGGACAATAGGGATCATTTCCCGGGCAATGATCAGGCGGCAGGGAGCCGTAGCCGCCGCCGCAGCTATGCGGGCTCGCGGGCTCCTCCATGCTTACGCATTAATGCCAAAGCCGTTTCGCCGTACAGCGGTCCTGTCAGCCACACAGTGATCTGTCAGCGTCCGGTTCCGACTCCGAACATTCCGCCGAATGCGCCGGCAGGCACCGCAAACGCGAACAGCATCCAGGTGTCCTTGGAGAGCGGCGCATCGGCGGCGAGAAAACCGATCGATACGATGATCAGCGCGTATACGATACCGAGCGTACCGCCGTAGTGCCAACCTTTGCGGCCGGCTTTTCTGCCGCATGCGAAGCCTCCCGCCAATGCCGCAACGGCATGGGTTATTTGCGCAATCAGAGGCAGGTTGGCTTCCTGCATGCCGGTGAAGCGCAGCGTAAGCGAGAGCAGTAGCGCGCCGGCGCCGAGCCAGATTGCGGCCACTGCAAGCCCGTACAACAACGGTGAGCCCGCCCGCACTTTCGTGACCGTTTTCATTGGATTAACCATGGGTCATCCTCCTTTTCAAAAGGCTCGTGACAAGCCCTTTTGGTACACCTTATTGCCAGCCCGGCCAAAATAGAACCCAATAACGGGTCGGCGCGGTGCGGCGCGCATAAAAACAGCGTTACCAGCATTTGAGATGGCTGCCGCCGAATGGCCTATGCGCCGCACGGCAACAATATCGGATACAAAAGGACGGGTCAGCCGGGCCTGACTATGCCTAAGGAGGCGACTGCGGTGCAGGACATCGGAGCCTTGATTCTGCGCACGATCTTAACGTATTTCGTGGTCTTTTTCGTCATGCGGATGATGGGCAAGCGAGAAATCGGTAAATTGTCGGTCTTCGACCTTGTGATTTCCGTCATGATCGCCGAGATCGCCGTGTTCGTGATCGAGGATACGGACAGGCATCCTTTTCATTCGTATGTTCCGATGGTAACGCTGATGATTATCCAGATCGGTATTTCACTCATCATTATGCGGTTTCGGGGTTTGCGGATGATGTTCGACGGAAAACCAACCATCGTGATCGCCAAAGGTAAGCTCAACCGGGAAGCCATGCGCAAGCAGCGGTACAATCTTGACGACCTGATGCTGCAATTGCGCGAGAACAAGATCGCCTCCATCGGGGACGTTGAATTCGCCATTCTTGAAACAAGCGGCAAGCTGTCGGTCATTAAAAAAGAAACGCCGATCAGGCTGTCCCGGCCGGCAACCTACGCATCATACGCAAGTCTGCTCGACGATCACCGCATTGATGAGGAGAAGGAGCCGATTTTTCCGCCGAAGTTCCGTTTCGAGATGTTGCCGATTCCGCTGATTATGGATGGGAAGGTTCAGGACGACAACCTGGAGAAGCTCGGCAAAAACCGGTTCTGGCTCAAAAACGAGCTGCAGCAAAAAGGCTCGGCTGAATTCAAAGAGGTATTTCTGTGCACGATCGATCATAACGGAAAGCTGTTCATTGATTATGCCAGGAAGCCGAACGGGCAAAGTTAAGTGCCGCGCGGCCGCTTGAACAGCCGTCCGATGAACGGGATTCGGGCGACGTCGTGACGGTCGATCACGTTCAGTCGTATCATCAAAAGCAAATAGACCGCTGTGCCGGCCGCCGCCGCCAGCATGAGATTGTGCCACTCGGAGGGCAGCAGCATCCGGTTCATGACGAATTGCGAGGCCGCGCCCATCACGATCATCGCTGCGCCCACCTTCACGAAATCGGGAAGCTTCATCCGAAACCCGACGGAGCGAAGGACGCCGATGCCGTGCAGGACCGTGACAAGCACAATGTTGACGTTGATCGCGATCAGGGCGCCGTAAATGCCGAACTCCGGCCGGGAGGCAAGCTGTACGATCAGCACAAGCTTGACGGCGGCTCCGATGAAGGTGTTGATCAGCGCCATTCCGGGTTTATTCAAAGCCTGCAGCGCGGCCTGAAGCGGCGCCTGCAAATAAATGAACAAGGAGACGAGCGCCATCAGCTTTAACATTGGCGCGATATCGGTGTGGCCGTACAGCACCCGGCAGATCGGCTCGGCAAACAGATACATGACGACCGCGAACGGAGCGCCGGTTACGAGCGCAAGCCGCATCGATTGATGCAGCCGTTTGTGAATAAGCGCCTTGTCGCCCTTGGCCGCAGCCTCCGACAGGGAGGGCACAAGCGAGACGGCGAGCGAGTAGGTGAGCGCGGTGGGCAGCAGAACGACCGGGATGATCATCCCCTGCAGGGCGCCGTATTGCGCGGTTGCGACCCCTGTCAGGATGCCCGCGGCGGCCAGGCTGCGGGCGGTAAGAATCGATTCCAGCAAATAGGACAAGGAGCCGACCAGCTTGCTGCCCGTCACCGGAACGGACAGTCCGAGCAGCTTGCCGAGTACGCCGTCGGCGCCTGCCTTTTGGCCGCTGCCGCCCGCCGGTTGACCGCTCTCCTGATAAGCCCGCTTGCGCTTCTCGAGCCAGAATTGGACGGCCAGTACGGCGAGCCCGCAAAGCTCGCCGATGACGACGCCGAGCATCGCGCCCGCAGCCGCCCATTCGATGCCGTAAGGGAGAAACCGGTAAGCGAAATAAAGCACGAATACGATGCGGAAAAGCGTTTCGACGACCTGCGAGAGCGCCGAGGGCACCATATTTTGCCGTCCCTGAAAATAACCCCTCAACACGGAGGACACGGCCGTAACGAGCAGCATCGGCAGCATATACATAAATGTGTGATAGACACGTGAATCGGTCAGCACCCGCGTCGTAATCCAGGGGGCCAAGGCGGCCGACACGGCGGTAAAGACGACCGCCAATGCGACCGAGAGGCCCATGGCGGTGCGGAAAATCGCCTTTTCTCCGGCCCGGTCGCCTTGCGAGCCGGCTTCCGCCACCCATTTGGCCACCGCGAGCGGAATGCCGCCGGTAACGATGGTGATGAGCACGATCATGAAAGGATAGCCGAGCTGATATAAGCCAACCCCTTCCGCGCCGATGATGCGCGGCAGAGCGATGCGCGGAATAAAACCGAGAATCCGGTTGATGACGCCGGCCGCCAACAATATCATGGCGCCTTTAATGAACGTTTGCTTGCTCACCTGTGCTCCCTCATCTCCTGTTTGGCTGCGGGCAGGATGCCCGTACTCCATGTGTATGCGGCCTGTCCGCAGGCATGCCGCCTTTTTCCCAAACGGTGCGCTGCAGCAGGAAATCGCAGCCTGGCAGAGAAGTTATATAGACGCTGGTCTTGTGAGGAGGCACGGTCCGTTGACAGACGAGGAATTGAACGCTACGATCGAATCGCTGTGCGAGAGCAAGATGGAGGAGTTTCGGCTGCTCGGCTACGAACATGTATCGGCCAAGCAAATATGGGAATGCGTCAGCGATAAGTACCATAAGAACGGTACGCCGGCGCTGCATCAGATCGTTAACGACATATTGTCGCTCAAGGTGACGGCGTTCATGAATTTTATGACGTTAAGCGCCTACCGGGGAACCCATTTTTGACAAGTGGGTTCTTTTTTTTGGCAAGATTTATATATCCCTGCAGGGACAAGAAAAGCCAATCGGAATAGGCTGCAGAACCCTGCTTCACTTTTTGGGATTATTTTGTTGGCACAACCTTGCTTTGACTAGGTTTTTGCACGCCGCTATAATAGGAATATTGAGAACTTAAGGGGGCTTACCGGGCTTTATGAACAGATTGCTGGCATTTGTGCTGATCGTAGCCATTACGCTGGGCGCGATCGGGTTTACGACTCCCGCTTTGTTGGACAAGGTTAGGCTTGGACTTGATTTGAAGGGCGGATTTGAGATTTTGTACGAAGCCGAACCGCTTACGCCCGGCGGAGAAATAACGAGGGATTCGCTGCGGGAGACTGCGGTCAGTCTCGAAAAACGCGCGAATGCGACCGGCGTGGCCGAGCCTGAGGTGACACCGGAAGGCACGAACCGGATTCGGGTGAAAATTGCCGGCGTCAGCGACGAGGCGGCCGTGCGTGAAATTTTGAAAAAGCCGGCCGAGCTTACTTTTCGCAGCACACGGGGCTGCAAGGCCGAAGAAGGCTTTTGCAACGTCGAGCTGCTCGGCGCAGATTTCAAAGAAAACGGCGCGAGCATTTACCAGAATCAATTGGGCGGCTGGGAAATTTCCATCTCGCTGAAAAGCCAATCCAAATTCGCGCAGGTGACGAGAGAAGTTTCACAGCTGCAGGATAATCGGCTGGCGATCTATTTAAACGACGAGCAGTTGTCCGCTCCGTCCGTCCAGCGTGAAATCAACAGCGAGAACGCATCGATCACGGGTACATTCACGCGCGAGGAAGCGAAACAAATCGCGGACACGATCAACCTCGGCGCGCTGCCGCTCAAGCTGACGGAGAAATACACGCAAAGCGTCGGTGCTACGCTGGGTCAGCAATCGCTGGATAAGACGATATTCGCCGGCGCGATCGGCGCAGTGTTCGTCCTGCTGTTCATGCTGTTCGTTTACCGGTTGCCGGGCTTGGTCGCCGTCATTTCGCTCGCCTTGAACACCTGGCTTGTGCTTACGGGCTTCGTGCTCCTGAACGCCACCATTACGCTGCCCGGTATCGCCGCGCTCATTCTGGGGCTCGGGATGGCAGTCGACGCGAACATCATTACGGCCGAGCGGATCAAGGACGAGCTTCGCAGCGGCAAAAGCCTGCTTTCCTCGTTGAAGGCCGGCTCCAAAAACTCATTCCGCACGATAATGGATGCCAACATTACGACGGCGCTGGCCGGCATCGTGATGCTCTTTATTCCGAACAGCTCGATCCGCGGATTTGCGGTGATGCTCCTTCTGGGAATTGTCGTAAGTCTGGTCGCCAACATGAGCTACTCCCGCTTGCTGCTTTATTTGCTCATCCGAAGCGGACGTTTTCAAAACAAACAGCTTTACTCCGTGAAGGAGAGTGAAATCCGTGCGTTATAATTTCGGGAAATTCGATTTTGTCAGCAAAAGCAAATATTTCTATATGTTTTCGATCGCGATAACGCTGCTCGGCATTTTGGTTCTGGCGATCAGCGGCTTGAATTATGGCGTCGACTTCCGCGCAGGCTCGAGCATGGATATCGCCGTCAGCCAAAATTTGCAGCCTCGTCAAGATGAAATCCATACGCTTATCCAAAAGGAAGAGCTGGGCCGATACAAGCTGTCGGTCGGAACCGATCGGGTGACGATCCGGTTCGACGACATTCTGACCGATAAGGAAGAAAATAAGCTGAAAACCGATTTCGCCGCCGCCTTCGACCCCACGGCTTCAGCGGAGGTCAACACGGTCGACGTGGAAATCGCGCGCGAAATCCAGACCAAAGCGATGCTGGCGGTACTTATCTCAAGCCTGGGAATTATTGTGTATGTAAGCATCCGGTTCGAGTGGCGGTTTGCGCTGGCTGCGATTGTCGCGCTGCTGCATGATGCTTTTATCGTGATCAGCATTTTTTCCATTCTGCAGCTTGAAGTCAACATTCCGTTCGTCGTGGCCATTCTCACGATTATTGGTTACTCGATCAACGATACGATCGTTATTTTCGACCGGATCAGGGAAAATCTGCGGTTCGCAAAAATCAAAAACAAGGCCGATCTAAACAAGCTGGTGAACGCCAGCGTGTCGCAGACGATGACGCGTTCGATCAACACCGTCGTCACCGTGCTGTTTGCCGCGTTGTGCGTGTTCATTTTCGGCGGGGAATCGATCAGACTTTTCTCGCTGGCCATGGTCATCGGGCTTTTGGCCGGAGCATACTCCTCCATCTTTATCGCCAGTCCGTTGTGGCTGATTATGAAAAGTAAAGAAAAGCCGAAAACGCCGGCCAAGTCTCAATCGGCGGTCTAAGCTTGCAAAGGGATGTGAAGCAGGTGGCAAAGCGTCGTCTGGTGCAGCGGAATACGGAGGCGGAGGCCGGGCTCTGGGGAAATGCCGGTCTCGCGCTGCTCAAAGGCGTTGCGGGCTGGCTGACAGGCAGCACCGCGCTGTTGGCGGATGCGTTCCGATCGGGTGCGGAAGCGGCACAATGCGGCGCGGCGGCCATCGGCGTGAGGGGAGCGAAGCGGCTTCCCCGGCGGGAGGCGGAGCCCGGAGGCGATGACGGCGCCGTTCAGGCATCGAATCTGGTCGTCGCCCTGCTGACGCTTGTGGTCGGTATTGAGATCGGTATTTCGGCCGTTCGCCATACGGCGGAAGGGCTGCCGGCCGCGCCGCAGTGGCCGGCGCTTGCCGTGATTGCCGCAGCATGGGCCATCAAAGCGGCTTTTTTCTCAGTCGGCGGGGGGCGTTTGGAAACGTATGCGTTGGCCGTCGTACTCGCAGGTACGGCCGGCGCTTGGCTGGGCGGAAGGCTGGGTCAGCCGTCGCTGCTCTACCTGGATTCAGCTGCTGCCTTTTTTGTCGCCGTTCTGGTGACGCTCCAAGGCTATCGGCTGATTGCCGCTGCGATGCCCGGCGGCAAGCCGGCCGGCTTGCCGCGGACGGATGAGGCCGAACTGAGGGAAACCGTACAGGGGGTTGAAGGCGTGATCGCCGTTCCGACGATTCGGGCAAGGGAGCAGGGGCACTATGTCGCGGTCGCCGCCGCCATAAGTGTAAACCCGCGGATTACCGTACTGGAAGGCCAGGAAATCGCCAAGCGGGTGAAGGATCAGGTGTTCAAACGATTTACTCATGTGACGGACGTGCAGGTGCAGGTCGATCCTTACGATCCCGGTTACCCGTATAAATCAAATCACGATCCGAATCAGGAGCATATGCCGACGCTGCTGCAATAGCGGCGGCGGCTATTAATCTTTGCGAGCGTTACTTGGCTTGATACAGGGGGATTACAGCGGTGTTGAAAGCGAAAACCAGATGGGATTTCGTCGCCCTGAGCGAGACGGAGGAACAGGCTGCGGCTGCGGTTGCCCGCGAGCTCGGCTTGGCGCCGTTGACCGCGAGGCTGCTGGCTCGTCGGGGCATACTCGATGCGGAAGCGGCCGGGCGTTATCTGAACGGCGGTCCGGAGCTGCTGCACGACCCGTTCCTGCTCAAGGACATGGGCGCAGCCGTCGATCGTATCAGGCAAGCGGCGGAGAGGGATGAGCTAATCCGCATTTACGGCGACTATGACGCCGACGGGGTATCAAGCACGGCGTTCGTCATCCGGCTGCTAGCAAGCCTCGGATGCCGTTCTGATTATTATATTCCCCACCGGACGTTGGAAGGCTACGGATTGAATGAGCAGGCGATCGATGCGGCGGCGCAGGCGGGCGTCAAGCTGCTCCTGACCGTAGATAACGGGATTAGCGCCGTCGACCAGATCGCTTACGCCCGCAGTCTTGGCATCGATACGGTCGTAACCGATCACCACGAACCGCCTGTAAGGCTGCCGGAAGCGGTGGCCGTCGTGAATCCGAAGCGAACAGATTGCCCATATCCTTTCAAGGGGCTGGCCGGCGTAGGCGTGGCGTTCAAACTCGGGCATGCCCTGCTCGGACGGCCGCCGCTGGAATGGGCGGAGCTGGCCGCGCTGGGTACGATTGCCGATTTGATGCCTCTGCGGGACGAGAATCGAATTCTTGTGCGGGTCGGTCTGGATCGGCTGAGGCGTACGGACAACCCCGGCTTTCTGGCGCTGGCCCAGGTCGGCGGCATGGAGCTGAGCGCGGTTACGGCCGAGACGATTGCCTTCGGGATGGCGCCGCGGGTGAACGCCGGCGGTAGACTGAGCCGCGCCGATATTGCGGTCAGGCTGCTGACGACCGGCGACCCGGCCGAGGCGCTGCGGCAGGCGGAAACGCTTGACGCGCTGAACCGAGAGCGGCAGACGCTGGTGGAAGCGATGGTGAAGCAGGCGGAAGCGGTCTGGGCGGCGAAATGCGCATCCGCCGCCGAATCGGGCATGCCGGAGCCGGAGGTCATCGTTGTCGCCGGGGAAGGCTGGAACGTCGGCGTCGTCGGCATCGTTGCTTCGAAGCTGGTTGAACGTTACTATAAACCGGCTTTCGTGCTCGGCATCGACGCGGAGAAAGGAACGGCCAAAGGCTCCGCGCGATCTATCGAGGGCTTCGATCTGCATGCCGCCCTTACGGCATGCGAGCAGCTGCTTGACCATTACGGCGGCCATCAGGCGGCAGCCGGTTTGACGCTGAACCGCGATCGGCTGCCGGAACTCGAGCGAAATCTGGACCGCCTGACGCGCGATCGGCTGTCGGATGAACACCGTCAGCGCAAGACCCCGGTAGATTTGATTTGCCTGGTGGAGGAAGCGGATCTGGAGGCTGCGGGCCAGATCGCCCTGTTGGAGCCGTTCGGAGCGGGCAATCCGCAACCGAGAATACTGATTGAGGGCGTGTGCCTGAAGGAGAAGCGGGTGATCGGCAAGGAAGGCAAGCACTTGCGTCTTGCCGTGCAGAGCCGCGGCGGTGTTCTGGAAGCGGTAGGCTTCGGCTTCGGCGGGCTCGCCGCCCAAATCTCCGATTCCGCCCGGATC
Source organism: Paenibacillus darwinianus (assembly GCF_000598065.1). Taxonomy (GTDB): domain Bacteria; phylum Bacillota; class Bacilli; order Paenibacillales; family Paenibacillaceae; genus Paenibacillus_I; species Paenibacillus_I darwinianus. The sequence goes on from NZ_KK082137.1 coordinate 12,546, forward strand.
GACCTGATCGGCGAACTGTCGG
>NZ_KK082137.1:12667-18711 GCF_000598065.1 Paenibacillus darwinianus
CTCGCGCAAGCCGCAGCTTCAAATACGCGACCTGCGGGTGCCCCACGTTCAGGTGTATGACGGAAGGGGAGCGCGCGACAAGCGCAGGGCGCTTCAACAGCTGTTCGAAGCGGCCGGAGCGCTGCCGGAGACGGGTCCGGAAAGCGGCGTGCCGCGCGCCGTAGCTGTGCTGCTTGGATCGGATCCGGGCTGGCTGGAGGCGGCGTCCGCGTACGAAACGGCTATCTCCTCCCCGAACGGGAACGGAAAACGGCTGTTCCGCTACGACGAATGGCCGGCGGAAGGCCTGGACTGCTCCACGCTTGTGCTTCTTGATCGACCGTCGTGCCCGGACAGCTTCGCGGCGATCGTGCGTTCATGCGCGTCGCTGGAGCAGTTGCATGCGTTATATGATACCGCGAAGGGACGGGACATTCGATTTCCGGAGCGGACGGATTTCGGCAGTGTCTACCAACTGCTCCGGCGAATGAATCGCGATACGCTGCCGATAGAGGAAGCGCTCGCCGCTGCGGCCCGGACGGGCTGGCCGGCGGAGACGCTCGGGATGATGCTGGATGTGTTTGCGGACCTTGGCTTCCTGAAAATTTCCGATGGCCGTATCCGGTTGGCGCCCAACCCCGAGCGGCGGGAGCTTGCTTCCTCACCGATCTACGATAAGGCGAAACGCGCGGCCGACGCCGAACGGCTGTGGTCGGCGCCATGCGCCGAGCTGACGGACTGGATCATGCGCATTCGGGCGAAAACGTCATTGACGGGATCTTTATAAATTTGATAGATGAAGCAGGAGGAATACAAAATGAATTTTAAAGACTATATCCGGGTTATCCCCGATTTTCCGCAGCCGGGCATCCGGTTTAAGGACATTACGACACTGCTGAAGGACGGCGAGGCTTACCGCGCGGCGATCGATGCAATCCGCGACGGCATCAGCCACCTAGAGATCGATCTGATCGCCGGTCCGGAGGCGCGGGGCTTCGTCATCGGCGCGCCGCTCGCACTGTCGCTCGGCGTCGGCTTCGTGCCGATCCGCAAAAGCGGCAAGCTGCCAGGCAAGACGGTGGAAGCATCCTACGATCTTGAGTACGGCAAGGACAAGCTGGCCGTCCACAGCGACGCCATCCAGCCGGGCCAGCGCGTATTGATCGCCGACGACCTGCTCGCGACGGGCGGTACGATCGCGTCGACCGTGAATCTCGTCCGCCAGCTCGGCGGAGAAGTGATTGGAGCCGCCTTCTTGATCGAGCTCGGTTATTTGACGGGCCGGGAGAAGCTCGAGGGCATTGACGTGTTCTCGTTAATTACGTATTAATTGCCAGTCCGATACCATACAACCGAGACAGAGCCCTGCCGACCGCGTCGGCGGGGCTCTGTCCGTCACCGGAAGCCGTCAGGCGACCGGCATGCGAATGAGGGGCCTCACATCGCCGGCAGTTGACGATTGGCCTAGACTACGGGCATAATAATGAGAAAAACTTCTTCCGACGCGTTTCGGGTTAAGGGGCCCGTTTCGGTCGACAACGGATAAAATTCGACGGATATCGAGCTTTCTAAGGCGGCCGGCCGACAGAAGAGAGCTCTTTTGGAAAGGGACGTTCATGGGCATAGAGCAGTTAATCGAAAAGGCAGCGGCCTATATGAAGGAATCAGACCTTGCGCGCATTCGGGATGCCTACGATTTCGCCGACCAAGCCCATCACGGCCAAGTGCGGAAATCGGGCGAGCCTTATATTTTGCATCCGGTTGCGGTTGCCGAAATATTGGTCAACATGCAGATGGATGTCATCTCGATCATCGCCGCCCTTCTGCACGACGTCGTGGAAGATACGACCGTCCCTCTGGAGGAGGTTCGCGTGCGTTTCGGGGAGACGTGCGCCATGCTCGTCGACGGCTTGACCAAGCTGGAGAAAATTCAATTCCGTTCCAAGGAAGAGCAGCAGAATGAGAACTATCGTAAAATGTTCGTCGCAATGGCGCAGGATATTCGCGTCATTCTGATCAAGCTCGCCGACCGGCTGCATAATATGCGCACGCTCAAATTTCAATCCGAGGAGGCGCAGCGGAGGATCGCATACGAGACGCTGGAGATTTTCTGCCCGATCGCCCACCGGCTTGGTATTTCGGCCATCAAATGGGAGATGGAGGACATCGCCCTCCGCTATTTGAATCCGCAGCAGTATTACCGGATCGCCAACCTGATGAAAAAGAAGCGGGCGGAGCGGGAGCGGCACATCGAGGACGTGATCGCCAAAATCCGCGAGAAGCTGAGCGAAATGGGCGTCGTCGGCGACATTTCCGGCCGGCCCAAGCATTTATACAGCATCTATAAGAAAATGACAGACAAAAATAAGCAGTTCAATGAAATCTATGATTTGCTGGCCATCCGGATCATCGTTGACAATATCAAGGATTGTTATGCGACGCTCGGCATCATTCATACGTTGTGGAGACCGATGCCGGGACGCTTCAAGGATTATATCGCGATGCCGAAGGCCAACATGTATCAATCGCTGCATACCACGGTAATCGGTCCGAACGGCGAGCCGACCGAGGTGCAGATCCGCACCTGGGAGATGCACCAGACCAGCGAATACGGAATCGCGGCCCACTGGGCCTACAAGGAAGGCACCACCGCTGCGGTCGGAGGTTTGGGCGATAAGGTCAAATGGTTCCGCGAAATATTGGAGCTGCAGAACGAGGCGAGCGACGCCTCCGAGTTTATGGAATCGCTCAAAATGGATTTCTTCTCCGACCTGGTGTTCGTATTTACGCCGAAGGGAGAGGTGTTCGAGCTGCCGGCCGGCTCCGTGCCGCTTGATTTCGCTTACCGGATTCATACCGAGGTCGGCAATCGCACGATCGGAGCCAAGGTGAACGGGCGGATCGTGCCGCTCGACCACAAGCTGAAGACCGGGGATATCGTCGAAATATTGACCTCCAAGCATTCGTACGGACCGAGCCAGGATTGGGTGAAGATCGCCCAGTCGTCACATGCGCGCAGCAAAATCAAGCAATGGTTCAAAAAGGAAAAACGCGACGAGAACGTCTCAAAGGGACGGGACATGATCGAGAAGGAGCTTAAGCGGCTGGCTCTTGAGCCTTCCGCTTGGCTTCAGGACGACAAACTGCAGGAGGTCGCGACGAAGTTCACGTTCAACGACGTTGAGGATATGCTGTCCGCAGTCGGCTTCGGCGGCATTACGGCGGCGCAGATCGTCACCAGGCTGACGGAGAAGCTGCGCAAGGAAGCCGAGGAGGCTAACCAGATCGAGCTGACTTCCGAGGTGAAGGAAGTCAGGGCCCCGGGCGGCGACAAGAAGCGCCGTTCGACCGGCGGCATCCGCGTCAGAGGCGTCGATAACATGCTCGTCCGGTTCGCGCGATGCTGCAACCCCGTACCGGGTGACGAGATCGTCGGTTACATTACGCGCGGGCGAGGCGTCTCCGTACACCGCTCCGACTGCAACAACATACCCGCAGGAGGCGATGGCGAGGAAGCCGCGCGTGTCATCGAGGTCGAATGGGAGCAGTCGGTCGAGGCAAATTACGCGGTCGATATCGAAATCCGCGGTCACGACCGCCGGGGGCTGCTCAATGAGGTGCTGCAGGCCGTTTCGGAGACGAAGACGAACATCGCGGCCGTATCCGGCCGTTCGGATAAAAACAAGCTGGCGCTGATCCATATGACGATTCTGATCCGCAACATCGAGCACTTGCAGTCCGTCGTCGAGAAGATCAAGCGGGTGCAGGATATTTTTTCGGTGCAGCGCATTATGCAATAGGTCGGCATTTCAGGCCGGGAAGGTCAGGGGGTTACTGTGAGAATTGTGGTGCAGCGCTGCAAATCGGCTGCGGTGACCGTCAACGGCGAGACGGTAGGAGCCATCGGCTCCGGGCTGCTGTTGCTGGTCGGCGTGACGCATGAAGATACGGAGAAAGATGCCCAGTGGCTGGCCGATAAGCTTGTCGGGCTGCGCATTTTCGAGGACGATCAGGGGAAAATGAACCTCTCGGTGGCCGATACTGGCGGCGAGGTGCTCTCGGTATCGCAGTTCACGCTCTACAGCGACTGCCGGACGGGCAAACGTCCGAGCTTCATGGCCGCGGCCAGGCCCGAGCTGGCGGAGCCGCTGTATGAGACGTTCAATGCGATGCTGCGCGCCAAAGGGCTGCGGGTGGAGACCGGCCGATTCGGGGCGATGATGGACGTCTCGCTCGTCAACTGGGGACCGGTGACGCTGATCGTCGACAGCCGGGGGAAGTAAAGTGCCGGATTACCCGCACCGGTTAATGGCAACAATAGATGGCAAATGGACATTCGCGCCTTGGCGCGGGTCGAAAGGAGCCGATGGGCTGGTCATGCGTCAATCGTGGAAGGAACAGAGGGTCGAGCGGGCGGCTGCCGGCATGCTTCATATGGAGCGCCGGGAGGCGCTCACGTGGTTGGAGGGGACCGGAAGAACGGCTGCCGATTGGCCGGGCGGCCACCACGTCCGTAGGGAGGAGCCCTCCGCCGGTGTATGACGGGGTTGGTGGGCCTAGCAGCGTTGGAACACACGCCGGAGCTGCGCGCGCACGGGAGAGCGGGGGAGCACCGTAGCCGGCTGCGGCTTGCTGCGCACGATGTCGGAAAACGCTTTATTTTTTGTAATATTATTGTAATCTGTTTCACATGATTTTTTAACATCGCTTGATTATAATCAAATTCGACCCCCTTTTTTATAGGATATATACTTTTGAACCTGCGACTTCGTGTTGCAGGTTATTTTCTTTTACCGGGCATTGTCCGGATCGGGCGCCGATTTCGGGCGGCCGATTTCTTGACTTTACAGGACCGGGACGGTAAAATTTATTAATCAGCTTATCGGCAGCGGTCGGTAAGCGGCCATATCCATCGATTCGATGACGGGACCAAGTAATCCGGATTCGCGTACCCAGAGAGAGGCGCCTTGGCTGCAAGCGTCTTGACGGCGAACGGACGAAAGAACCTCCCCGAGAACGGCCGGTGAACGGCCGGGCGGCGACGCCCGGCATCAATAGCCGGCGCGCGCACGACGGGCGTTAACCGTTAGAGCGGAACCGCAGCGCAAGGCAGGCGGCGGCTTCCGGAATGTGGGTGGTACCGCGTGAGCATGCAAATCTCTCGTCCCTAACGAACGTTGGCGCGTTCGCTAGGACGAGGGATTATTTTTTTGCCGACAGGAGGAACTATCATGGGCTTTCAGAAGCCGCCGGGAACGCAGGATTTGCTGCCCGGAGCGGTAGAGAAGTGGCAGATCGTCGAAGCGAAGGCACGAGACATTTGCCGCAGATTCAATTTCCGGGAAATCCGGACGCCGATCTTCGAATCGACCGACCTGTTTCAGCGCGGCGTCGGGGAGACGACGGATATCGTCGAGAAGGAAATGTACACGTTCACCGACCGCGGCGACCGCAGCATCACCTTGCGGCCGGAAGGCACGGCAGGCGCGGTGAGGGCGTATGTCGAGAACAAGCTGTATGGGGAGCCGGACGTGACAAAGCTGTATTACATCGGGCCGATGTTCCGCTACGAGCGCCAGCAGGCGGGGCGCTACCGGCAGTTTCACCAGTTTGGGGTGGAGGCGCTCGGCGCCGTCGATCCCGCGCTCGATGCCGAGGTTATCGCGCTTGGGTATACATTCTATAAGGAAGTCGGCCTGAACGGAGTCAGGGTGGAAATCAACTCCGTAGGCACGCCCGCAATCCGCACCGCGTTCAGGGAGCGGCTGCTCGCCTTCCTGGAGCCGAAGCGCGAGCTGCTCTGCAAGGACTGCCGGTCCCGGATGGACCGCAATCCGCTGCGGGTGCTCGATTGCAAGGTCGACCAGCAGCATTTTGAAGGAGCGCCCTCGATACTGGACAGCCTGGATGACGAATGCCGCACGCATTTTGAAGCGCTCCAGGGCCACCTTGGCGCGATGGACATTCCGTTCGTCATCAATCCGAAGCTGGTGCGCGGGCTGGATTATTACACGCACACCGCCTTCGAATACAAAGCGGAGGGCATCGGCGCGATCGATACGATC
>NZ_KK082137.1:18811-40154 GCF_000598065.1 Paenibacillus darwinianus
GGCGAGATCGATACGATCGGCGGCGGAGGCCGCTACAATGGGCTTGTGGAAAGCATCGGCGGACCGGATCAGCCGGGCGTCGGTCTCGGTCTTGGCCTGGAGCGCACAGTGATGCTGCTCGAGAATCAGCAAGCCGATTGGGGCGACCTGAGCCGCGTTGACGTTTATCTCGTCGGCTTGGGCGAAGCGGCGGAGCGGGAGACGGTCAAGTTGCTGCAGCAGTTGCGCAATCGGGGCATAGCCGCCGAGCGGGATTATTTGGGTCGGAAAATGAAAGCCCAGATGAAGTCGGCCGACCGGTACCGGGTACGGTTCACGGCGATTCTCGGCGAAGACGAACTCGCGAAGGGCGAAATTACGCTTAAAGATATGTCGAACGGCGAGCAGCGGCAGGTTTCACTGACCGGGCTTGCGGATGAAATTTTGGCCTCATCGCAACCATAGGGAACGAGAGACGAAAGGAAGGAATACAATTATGATGTTGAAAACACACCAATGCGGCAAACTGACGAAAGCCGATGTCGGCACGACCGTCACACTGAACGGCTGGGTGCAGCGGAGACGCGATCTTGGCGGCGTCCTGTTTATCGATCTGCGCGACCGCACCGGAATCGTACAAACCGTGTTCAACCCCGACTTCTCCGGGGAAGCGCTGCAAGTGGCGGACCGCGCCCGCAGCGAATATGTGCTTGCCGTGAAAGGCGAGGTTGTCCTGCGCGATGCCGAGACGGTGAATCAGAACCTCGATACCGGCGAGATCGAAGTGCGCGTAAAGGAAATTGAAATCATGAACGCCGCCAAGACACCTCCGTTCCCGATTGAAGACGGGGTTGACGTGGACGAGTCGCTTCGCCTGAAATACCGGTACCTGGACCTGCGCCGTCCGGAGATGCAGCGCACGCTGTTGCTCCGTTCCAAAGCCGCCAAGGTGTTCCGCGACTTCCTGGACGGCGAAGGCTTCATCGATGTCGAAACGCCGATTTTGACGAAAAGCACGCCGGAGGGCGCGCGCGATTACCTCGTGCCGAGCCGTGTGCATCCGGAGGAATTTTTTGCGCTGCCGCAATCGCCGCAAATTTTCAAGCAGCTGCTGATGGTCGGCGGCCTGGAGCGCTACTATCAAATCGCCCGCTGCTTCCGCGACGAGGACCTGCGCGCAGACCGTCAGCCGGAGTTCACCCAGGTGGACATCGAGACGTCGTTCCTGTCGCAGGACCAGCTGCTCGAGCTGATGGAGTCGCTCGTCAAACGCCTGTTCAGCGAGACGGTCGGCGCGGACATCCCGACTCCGTTCCAGCGCATCACGTATGCCGACGCGATGAACAAGTACGGCTCGGACAAGCCGGACCTGCGCTTCGGCCTGGAGATGGAGGATATCACCGACATCGTCGCAACCAGCGATGTGAAGGTGTTCGCCACGGTAGCGGGCTCGGGCGGCGTCGTCAAGGCGCTCAACGCCAAAGGTTGCGCGAGCTGGAGCCGCAAGGAGCTGGACGACCTGCAGCCGTTCGCGTCCCGCTATGGCGGCAAAGGGCTGGCATGGGTCACCGTGAAGGAAGGCGAATGGCGCGGTCCGATCGTCAAGTTCTTCAAGCCGGAGGAGATTGCGGCGCTGACGGAACGGCTGGCCGCCGAGGAAGGCGACCTGCTGCTGTTCTCCGCCGACAAGAAAAAGGTCGTCGCCGACGTGCTCGGCAATCTGCGCCTGAAGGTCGGCCGGGAGCTCGGCCTGATCGACGAATCGGCGTTCAAATTCGCCTGGGTCGTCGACTTCCCGCTGCTTGGCTGGGACGAGGAAGCGAAGCGCTATGTGGCGGAGCATCATCCGTTTACGCGTCCGAACGAGGCAGACGTGGCCCTGTTTGACACCGATCCGGGCGCGATTCGCGCGCAGGCGTACGATCTCGTACTGAACGGCTACGAGGTAGGCGGCGGATCGATGCGGATCTACCAGCGTGAGGTGCAGGAGAAAATGTTCCAGGCACTCGGCTTCTCGCCGGAAGAAGCGCGTGAGAAATTCGGCTTCCTGCTCGATGCGTTCGAATTCGGGACGCCGCCGCACGGCGGCATCGCCTTCGGCTTCGACCGGCTCGTCATGCTGCTGACCGGACGGACGAACCTGCGCGAGACGATCGCCTTCCCTAAGACGGCGAACGCTACCGACCTGCTCACCGACGCCCCATCGCCGGTCGAGCCGTCGCAGCTCGAGCAGCTTCATATCCGCACCGTGCCGAAGCCGGCATCGAAGCCGGCTGCGCCGAGCGGAGCGCAGGCATAACGATTTCCCGCGAACAACCTTGAACCGGAAGGAGCGGATGAATATGCTGCATCAATTTTCACGCACAGAGCTTGCGATCGGCCCGGAGGGGCTGGATGTGATGAGGCGGAGCACGGTGGCCGTGCTCGGCGTCGGCGGCGTCGGCTCAATCGCGGCTGAAGCGCTGGCGCGTACGGGCATCGGACGCATCGTGCTGATCGACAAGGACGTAGTGGACATTACGAACGTGAACCGTCAGGTGATCGCGCTGACGACGACGGTCGGCCAGCCGAAGGCGGATCTCATGCGCGACCGGATCAAGCTGATCAATCCGGCGTGCGACGTCGTGTCCCTGCGCATGTTCTATACGGAGGAGACGTACGAGCAGCTGTTCGAATACGAGCTCGATTACGTCCTCGACGCCTCGGATACGATCAGCTACAAAATTCATCTGATCAAGCAGTGCCTGGAACGGAACATTCCGGTCATCTCCAGCATGGGCGCCGCCAACAAGATGGACCCGACGAAGTTTGTCGTTGCCGACATTTCCAAGACGCACACCGATCCGCTTGCCCGTGTCGTCCGGACGAAGCTGCGCAAGGACGGCATCCGCAGAGGTGTCAAGGTCGTGTTCTCCACGGAGACGCCGATGAAGCCGCGGGAAGACGTAACGCAGCGCATCGTGCCGGAAACCGCGCCTGAAATCCGCAAAGCGCAGCAGCCGCCGGCGAGCAACGCGTTCGTTCCTCCGGTTGCGGGACTCATCATGGTAAGCGTGGTCGTGCGCGACCTGCTCGCCGGCGGAGATGTCCAGGCGTGAACGAGGCGTCGGTAACAAAGCTGCTTCATTTTCGGGAGAGTGAACAATCGGATGGACTTATTCAGCTATCGCGAAGCGGAAGAGCCGCAGGCGCGGCTGCTCGCCGACAGGATGCGTCCCGAGACGCTTGACGACTATTTCGGACAAGAGCACATCGTAGGTCCCGGCAAGCTTTTGCGGAGGGCAATCGAAGGAGACCGGGTGTCGTCGATTCTCTTGTACGGACCGCCCGGTTGCGGCAAAACAACGCTTGCGCATATCATATCGAAAAAAACCGAGGGCGATTTCGTGCGTTTGAACGCGGTTGACGCATCGGTAAAGGATGTCAGGGAGGTCATCGAGCAGGCCAAATTGGCAAAAGCCTTATATGGCCGCAAGACGATTTTGTTTCTTGACGAGGTGCATCGTTTCAATACTTCGCGCCAGGATGCCCTGCTGCCTGCGGTGGAGCAGGGCATCATCATTTTCATCGGGGCGACGACCGAAAATCCGTTTCATCATGTCAACGGAGCGCTATTGTCGCGGTCGACGCTGTTTCAATTGGAGCCGCTGACCGGCGAGCATTCGCTCGAGGCGATGCGCCGCGCGCTGCATGACAAGGCACGGGGGCTCGGCTTTATGGATCTGCACGCCGATGAAGATGCGCTTCTCCATATTGCGAACATGGCGAACGGCGATATCCGCAGGGCACTTAACGCGCTCGAGCTTGCCGCCGTAACGACGCCGTCGCAGCCCGACGGCTCCGTGCGGATAACGCTTGCCGTCGCGGAGGAGTCGGTTCGCAAGCCGACTGTGCGCGCCGACGCATCCACGCAATACGACGTGCTGTCCGCCTTCCATAAAAGCGTGCGCGGCTCGAGCGATGCGGCGTTGTTCTGGTTCCTGTACGCGGTGGAGAAGCTCGGCATGGACCCGATGACCTTCCTTCGCCGGCTTATCGTGGCATGCAGCGAGGATATCGGCCTGGCCAACCCGCAGGCGATGGTGCAGGCGGTAACCGCGATGGACGCTTACCACAAGATCGGCTGGCCGGAAGCGAAATACAATATCGCCCAGGCGATTCTGTTCGCGGTGGAAAGCCCGAAATCGAACGCCGCCACCGGGGCGATCGGCCGCATAATGGATGCGATCGCAGCGAGCGGAACGATGGAGGTGCCGCTTCATTTGCGCGACGCGCATTACAGCGGCGCGGCCAAGCTCGGGCACGAGGGATACAAGTATCCGCATGATTATCCGGGCCATTTCGTAGACCAGCAGTATTTGCCGGATAAGCTGGACGGGCGGCATTTTTACGAGGCGTCGGGGCAGGGGATGGAAGAGAAAATCAGGACCAATCAGGCCGGCAGACGGCGCAAGCGCAAAATGTGACCCGAAGATGCATTAACGGCGAGCGATTCGGGTAAAAAGGTTTGAGTAAAGCAGTAAAAGGTTCATAAAGGTCAACCCTTGCCGAATAAAGATCAATATAGCCCGAAAACGGAGGTTTACGTGCCGGGGCGCTATCGACTAAGCTTAAGATAAGATTATAAACATTATTTATAATTGAATTTATTCATAACCTAAAGGAGGTGCACTTGTCGCCGTACCAACCGCCCGGCGGTTCACGGAGACAGGGAATCGTTGAACGACAGTGACCCGTTACCCATATTGTTGAATTTGGTCTTGATTTTGTTGTTGGTGTTGGCGAACGGCTTTTTCGTAGCCGCGGAATTCGCGATGGTTCAGGTTCGCGGAGGCCGCATCAGTGCGTTGCTATTGGAGGGCCACAAGCGGGCCAGGTTAGCCGAGCATCTGACCAGCAACCTGGAAGCCTATATGTCTGCTTGCCGGCTCGGCATCACTCTCGCTTCGCTAGGTCTCGGATGGCTCGGCGCCCCCGCGTTTGCGAGTATGATTGAGCCGGGGCTGACGGGATCGGGTGTCGGAAACGAAGCCGTTGCGTACGCCATCGCATTTGTGGTCGCCTTTTTCCTTGTTGCGTTTCTGCACTTCGTAATAGGGGAGTTGGCGCCGAAGACGGTAGCGATCCGCAAGTCGGAGCGTATTGCGATGCTGACCGCCGCACCTCTTATCGCATTCTACAAAATCATGTATCCGTTCATCTGGTTTTTTAACGGCTCGGCCAATCGGCTGCTGAAGCTGTTCGGCGTCGCACCGGCTTCCGGGAACGAATCCGCCCATACGGAGGAAGAGATCCGAATTTTGATGAAGGAAAGCCATAAAAGCGGGTTGATCGACAACACCGAGCTGACGCTGGTGGACAACATCTTCGATTTTGCGGACACCACGGCCCGTGAAATCATGATCCCCCGCACGGAAATGAATTGCCTGTATACGAATCTTTCGTTCGAGGAGAATCGCAAGATCGCCCTGAACGAGATGCATACACGTTACGCGGTCTGCGACAACGATAAGGACAACATTATCGGATTCGTTCATATCAAGGACTTATTGAAGATCAGTCCCCAGGGACTGAGCAATATCCGCCAGATCACCCGTCCGATTACGACGGTGCCGGAATCGATGCAGATCAGTATGCTGCTGAAGCTGCTGCAGAAGAGAAAGACGCAAATCGCCGTTCTCATCGACGAGTACGGCGGCACAAGCGGCATGGTGACGCTGGAGGATATCATGGAGGAGATCGTCGGCGAGATCCAGGATGAATTCGACGAGGAGCGCGCGGATATCGAGCGCAAGGACGAACACACCTTCTCGATCAACGGACTGATGCTGATTGAGGAAGTGAACAGCTTTTTCGGTTTGGCAATCGACACCGACGACTATGACACGATCGGCGGGTATGTATACTCCCAGATCGAAATACCGCCTAAACGCGGTCAAGGCTTTTATTACAAGGACACGCATGAATTCGTCATCGAAGAGACCGACAATTTACGCATTTCCCGCATTACGGTTCGCGTGCGTCAGGCGCTGCGGGAGGACGAGGACCCGCTGATTCAGGAAGAAACCGGATAAGCGCGGCATAATGAAAATCCCGCAGCACGATTCGATCGTGCTGCGGGATTTGTGTGTTCTTATGCGGCTGTGTGTGAGCTTAACCCTGGACCGCTCCTGCAGCGAACACCGCCGGGTCGACCTTGCGGACGGCTTCAATCGTACCGCCGCCCATACAGACGTCGCCATCGTAGAATACGACCGCTTGCCCCGGCGTAACGGCTTTTTGCGGAGTGTCGAACACGACGTCGGCCGTCGTTCCTCCGTCAAGCAGCGTGACAGTGACCGCCTGGTCCGGCTGGCGGTAGCGGAACTTGGCCGTGCAGCGAATCGGGCCATCCGGAACGGCCGGAGCAATCCAATTGACACCGGCGGCGGTCAGGCCTTCGGAATACATGACGGGATGAGCCTCGCCCTGCACAACCAGCAGCTCATTGCGCGCCAAATCCTTATCCGCGACGAACCACGGCTCCCCCGTACCCGAGCCGCCGATGCCGAGCCCCTGACGCTGCCCCAGCGTATAATACATCAGGCCGTCGTGGCGTCCTTTCACTTCGCCGGTCCGGACATCGATCATGCTGCCCGGCTGCGCCGGCAAATACTGGCTCAGAAACTCCTTGAAGTTGCGTTCCCCGATAAAGCAAACGCCGGTGCTGTCCTTTTTCTTCGCGGTGGCAAGCCCGGCTTCCGCCGCGATGCGCCGCACTTCGGACTTCGGCAGATCGCCAATCGGGAACATCGCTTTGGCGAGCTGATCCTGGCGAAGCGCGTGCAGGAAGTACGTCTGGTCCTTGTTGGCGTCGACGCCCCGCAGCAGGCGCGTGCCGCTGCCGGTGCGCTCGACGCGCGCGTAATGGCCGGTCGCCAGGAAGTCGGCGCCCAGATCCGTCGCTTTTTTGAGGAAATCCCCGAATTTGATCTCGCGGTTGCACATGACGTCCGGATTCGGCGTCCTTCCGCGCTTGTATTCATCGAGAAAATAGGTGAACACTTTATCGAAATACTGCCGCTCGAAATTGACCGTATAATAAGGGATGCCGATTTGCGCGCAGACGCGGCGTACGTCTTCCGCGTCCTCCTCGGCCGTGCAATGGCCGAATTCGTCGGTATCGTCCCAATTTTTCATGAAGATGCCGATGACGTCATAGCCTTGCTGCTTGAGCAGCAGCGCCGTCACCGAGGAGTCCACGCCGCCGGACATGCCGACGACCACCCGGACCGAACTGTTCGATCCGCTCATACTTACCACCACCCGTTTAAGCTTCAGTCATACGCTCCTTCGACAATCACCGAAATGCGTATCTCGTTTATTGTAACACGAACCGTCCGCTTTTTCACGAAAAGGGCGCCGGTAACCGGCAAGCGGCTCGCGGACTTCAGCGGCTTGGTTGCCGGCCGGCGGCCGAACGGACGGGTTGGCGGAATTCCGCAGAAGTTTTTTCATCAACATGTCAAACCTTTTTGTCCATAATGGCGAGTGATATGTTAACATAGATGTATTATGGGAATACAATGATTTAAGGACACGGCTTACAGAGAGGTGCCAAGATGAAAATTTCGACCAAGGGCCGTTACGGCTTGACGATTATGATGGAGCTCGCCGCCCAATACGGGGAAGGTCCGTTGTCGCTGAAAAGCATCGCCGAACGGAACCAGCTTTCGGAGCACTATTTGGAGCAGCTTGTCGCACCGCTCAGGAATGGGGGGCTCGTCAAAAGCGTCCGGGGCGCATACGGCGGGTACATTCTCTCGAAGGAACCGGCATCCATTACATCCGGCGATATCATCCGCATATTGGAGGGTCCGATCTCGCCGGTCGATTTCACCGAAGAGGACGACCCGGCGAAGCGGGATTTATGGCTGCGTATCCGGGATAGCATCGCCGGCGTGCTTGATTCAACGACTTTGGCCGACTTGATCTCCTATAAAGATGAACGCGAAGTAGACAGCTATATGTTCTACATCTGAGGGAAAAGCTTATGACACGTATATATCTGGATCATGCCGCTACCACGCCGCTTCATCCGCTGGTAGCCGAAGCCATGTTGGCGGTCATGCAGGGCGGACCGGGCAACGCTTCAAGTGTACACGCATACGGCCGTGCGGCCAAGGAGCGCCTAAGTGCCGCTCGCGACGGCATCGCGGACCGGCTAGGCTGCAAGCCGGCGGAGTTTATGTTCACGTCGGGCGGAACCGAAAGCGACAACAGTGCGATGATCGGTTCCGTCCGCGCGCTGGCCAAGCGGGGCAAGCGCCATATCGTCATCTCCGCCGTGGAGCATCACGCAGTTCTGCATACGGCAGCCGCATTGGAGAGGGAGGGATGCTCCGTAACGGTGCTGCCGGTTGACGAGACCGGAGCCATTGAGCTTTCCACGGTTGAAGCGGCGCTGACGCCGGAAACGGCGCTCATCAGCATCATGTGGGGCAACAACGAGGTCGGGACGCTTCAGCCGGTCGAAGCGATCGGCGAGCTGGCGCGCCGCTGCGGCGTTCTTTACCACGTCGATGCGGTGCAGGCGCTAGGTTTCCTGCCGATGAAGCTTTCGCGGCTTCCGGTCGATCTCATGAGCTTCTCCGCCCATAAAATCAACGGCCCGCAGGGGGTCGGCGGGCTTTATGTGGCGTCAGGCACGCCGTTTGAGCCGTATTTGCACGGCGGCTCCCAGGAGCGCAAGCGCCGGGCGGGCACGGAGAACGTGGCCGGGATAACCGGCTTCGCCAAGGCGATCGAGCTCGCAACCGCCGACGGCGGGAGCCGAACGGCTGCGGTCCGCTCGCTCCGCGACGGATTCGAATCGCAGCTGATCGAGCTGCTCGGCCCGCAGCGGGCCGTGGTCAACGGCGACCCCGCGAACCGGCTTCCGCATATCTCGAACATCAGCTTGATCGGCGCCGATACGGAAACGCTATTGATGAGGCTTGACCTGGAAGGGATAGCGGCCGCAAGCGGCTCCGCGTGTACGTCGGGCGCCCTGGAGAGGTCCCATGTGCTGCAAGCGATGGGGCTTTCCGAGGACCGTCTGGCGTCGGCGGTAAGATTCAGCTTCGGATTGGGGAATACTGCGGAGGAAATCGCAGCGGCGGCGCAAAAAGTTGCAACCGTTGCGGAACGAATTCGTAATAATTCCTAGGAGGCTTTCCGGCATGTATAAGCTGCAGAGCATGATCGGTCTCCCCGTCATCGACGCCCGCACCGGCCGGTCGGCCGGCAAGGTGCTTGATGTGTGGTTCGATGAGCATTGGTCGCCGTCCGGCATCGTCCTGAAGGCTCGGAGATGGTGGCTGTCCACCTTCTACGAGGCCGTTCGTTGGGAGCATGTACAGGCCTGCGGCAAGGACGTCGTCCTGATCAGCGGCAAGGAAGCGGTATGCCGGCTCAAGTCGGCAGAGGTCGGACGCGCTTTCCACACGGGACTGGTCCGCATGAAGGATTTGCCCGTCGTAACGGAAGAAGGCCGCCAGCTCGGCCGCGTGTCGGATGTTTATTTTCAGGAAAATTCGGGTACACCAATACTAGGTTTTGAATTAACGGATGGTTTTGTCTCGGATCTGTTGGAAGGGCGCAAGTGGCTCAGAGCCCCCGGCGAGCCCGTTCAAGTGACGCTTGGCGATGACGCGATTGTCGTCCCGGCCCGCTGTGAAGAAGACCTGGAGAAAATCGTCACGGAAACGGAAAGATAGGGAGAAATGGATCATGATGAGATGCCCCAACTGCAACTCGAAAGATATCGGAAAAATCGGCTCGCACCAATTTTACTGCTGGGGCTGTTTCATTGAACTGACCGTCAACGGGGACAAAATGTCGGTCTTCCAAGTAGAGGAAGACGGCACGCTTAGCTCATTGGACGATCTATTCTTCGAGGAGCAGCCGATCGCACAGATGCACGCGAACTGACTCACAAACGTTTAAAAGAGAAGACAGCCGGCGGTGACGGCTGTCTTTTCTGTATGGATTTTGGCGGTCCGGTTTACTTTGTCCACCCGGTACATATAATGTACTGGAACAAGCTGCGGTTGCGTCAAGCGGCCGAACGGATGAAGGGGTGGACGCCGTTATGGAGAAATGGACGAACAGCCGGCTGTTCACCGGCCTGGTCTATTCGATACTTGCGCTGCTTGCGCTTTTTCTGCTGCTGCAGTTGAAGCCGGTCATCTCGAACGTATACGATTTTCTGAAGACGGTGCTCGCTCCGTTTCTGATCGCCATGATCATCTCCTACGTATTAAACCCGATCGTCACGATGTTGGCGGCCCGCAGGGTGCCCCGGTCGGTTGCCGTGCTGCTTATATACGCGTTGTTCGCCGCGGCGGTCACGGTCGTGCTGATGAACATCATACCGATGTTCGTGCTTCAGATGGCGGAGCTCAACGCGCATGCGCCGGAGTTGACGATGCGCGCGCAGAGCCTGATGGACGATCTGAACAACAACTCCTTTCTGCCGCAGAGCATCCGCAAAGGGCTGACGCACTCGTTATACGAAGCGGAAAAAAAGCTGTATGACGCGGCATTCGCCTTCGTCAACAACATCGGGGCCATGCTGAACGTCGTGTTCGTCGCGTTCATCATTCCTTTTCTGGCGTTTTATATCCTTAAAGATTTCGATGCCTTCGAGCGCGCAGTCATCGCATACGTGCCCAGGGCGCACCGGCAAAGCACCGTTCGCCTATTCAAGGACATCGACGAGGCGCTCGGCAATTATATCCGCGGGCAGTTTATTGTGTGCGTGCTGGTCGGGCTGCTGGCGTATCTCGGCTATTGGGCGATCGGGCTGCCGTATCCCCTGCTGCTGGCCGGAATCGTGGGTATCACGAATGTCATCCCCTATCTTGGTCCGTTTATCGGCGCGGCGCCGGCGCTGATCGTGGCATCCACCGTATCGGTGAAAATGATGCTGCTCGTCGCGGCCGTCAATATGGCCTGCCAAATCATCGAAGGCAACATTATTTCGCCGCAGGTGGTGGGACGCACGCTGCACATGCATCCGTTGACGATTATTTTCGTGCTGCTCGTCGGCGGGCAATTGGCCGGGCTGGTCGGGATGATTCTGGCGGTGCCGATTTTCGCCGCAGTGAAGGTCGTTTTGCAGCATTTGTTCGCTTACTGGATTAGGCGGAAGACGATTTGACAGGGTGGGACGTTGCCGATATACTTTGAAGGAAGAATGCCCGATAGCAGGAAAGCGTTGAGGAAACAGGAGTAAGCCGCAGCCCGCCGACAGAGAAGGAATTCCCCCCGATTGACGCAGACCGTCACGCACGGATCGGCTCAGCCGGGGTGGCTGGAAGAATTCCATGGCGCCGGAACGGCCGAATGCTGGTTTCCGAGTGTGGATGATCTCCGCCGGGTGGACCCGTTATCGTCCATCGAGGCGACCGGACCGATCAGGCACCGGTAACCAGGGTGGTACCGCGAATTCGATTCGTCCCTGCAATTATGCATGGGCGTTTTTTTCATTTTTTCAGTATACTGGAGGAATCGACGTTATGAAAGCAAGTGAAATCCGTTCCAAATGGCTGGCGTTTTTCGAGAGCAAAGGCCACAACATCGAGCCGAGTGCTTCGCTTGTGCCGCACAACGATCCGTCCCTGCTGTGGATCAACGCCGGCATGGCGCCGCTCAAGGCTTATTTCGACGGGCGCGTCAAGCCGGACAATCCGCGCATCGCCAACTCGCAGAAATGCATACGTACGAACGATATTGAGAACGTTGGCAAAACGCGCCGGCACCACACGTTTTTTGAGATGCTCGGCAACTTCTCGATCGGCGACTATTTCAAGGAGGAGGCCATCACCTGGGCGTGGGAGTTTCTGACGGCCCCGGAGTGGATCGGTTTCGATCCGAATCGCCTGTCGGTGACGATTCATCCGGAGGACGAGGAGGCGTTCGAATACTGGCACAATAAAATCGGGCTGCCTGCCGAGCGGATCTATAGGCTGGAGGAGAACTTCTGGGACATCGGCGAGGGTCCATGCGGACCTTGCACGGAAATTTTTTATGACCGCGGCGACAAATACGGCGACCTGTCGGATCCCGAATGCTGGCCCGGCGGGGAAAATGAGCGTTTCCTCGAAGTATGGAACCTTGTGTTCTCGCAATATAATCATAATAAGGACGGCAGCTATACGCCGCTGCCGAACAAAAATATCGATACCGGCGCGGGACTCGAGCGGTTTGCCTCGATTTTGCAGGATGTTGATTCGAACTTCGACACCGATCTGTTCGTTCCGATCATCGACCGGACGTGCGAGATTGCCGGCGTGCGCTATCGCGACAACGACGAGACGGATGTCGCGCTCAAAGTGATCGCCGACCATATCCGCACGGTCGCGTTCTCCGTCGGCGACGGCGTGCTGCCGTCGAACGAGGGAAGGGGCTACGTCATCCGGCGCCTGCTCCGCCGCGCCGTCCGCTACGGGAAGAAGCTCGGCGTGGGCCGGCCGTTCCTGTACGGACTGACCTCGGTGGTCGGCGATGTGATGGCCGTGCACTACCCCGAAGTCGTGGAGAAGCGCGAGTTCATCGAGCGGGTTATTCGCACGGAGGAGGAGCGTTTCCATGAAACGCTGTCGGACGGGCTTGCCATCCTGGCGACGCTTGTTGAAGGCGCCCGTGCGGAAGGCCGCACGGAGATCGGCGGAGAAGACGCGTTCAAGCTGTACGACACGTACGGATTCCCGTTCGATCTGACCGAGGATTATGCGGCGGAGAACGGGCTGGCGGTCGACCGCGCCGGGTTCGACGCGGCCATGGAAGCGCAGCGGGAGCGTGCGCGGGCGGCGCGTCAGGACGGCGGAAGCATGAAGACGCAGGGCGGACCGCTTGGCGAATATACGGCAGCCAGCGAGTTCGTTGGGTACACGGAGTTGACCGTGCAGGCGAAGGTAGCGGCGATTTTCCTGAATGACGAACTGGTCGACCTGGCCGGGGAGGGCAGCGAATGTCTCGTTATCCTCGACCGTACGCCGTTCTATGCCGAAAGCGGCGGACAGGTCAGCGACCACGGCACACTGACGGGCAAAAACGTCCGCGCCGAAGTGACGGATGTGTCCAAGGCGCCGCACGGCCAGCATGTGCACCTGCTCACCGTCGTCTCCGGCACGCTGCGCGTGGGCGAGACGGTGGAAGCGGCTGTGTCCCGCACGAAGCGCGAGGATATTATTAAAAATCATACGGCAACCCATCTGCTGCACAAAGCGCTGAAGGAAGTGCTGGGCAGCCATGTCAACCAGGCGGGATCGCTTGTGGAGCCCGAGCGCCTTCGTTTCGACTTCTCGCATTTCGGCGGCATTACGGCCGATGAGCTGGCCGAGGTCGAACGGCGGGTCAACGAGCAGATCTGGCTCGGGACGCCGCTGAAAATCGAGTGGAAAGCCCTCTCGGAAGCGAAAATGATGGGTGCGATGGCGCTGTTCGGCGAGAAGTACGGCGATACGGTGCGCGTCGTGCAGGTCGGCGACTACAGCCTGGAGCTCTGCGGAGGCTGCCACGTCGAGAGCACCGCGCAGATCGGCTTGTTCAAGCTGATCGGCGAGAGCGGCATCGGCTCCGGCGTCCGCCGGATCGAAGCGCTGACCGGCCGCCACGCCTATGCGTATATGGACGGACAGCTGGAACTGCTGAAGCAGGCGGCCGGCGCCTTGAAGTCCAACGTCGCGGACGTGCCGAAGCGGATTGACGCTTTGTTCGCGCAGGTGAAGGAGCTGTCCCGCGAGAATGAATCGCTTCAGGCGAAGCTGGGACGGATCGAAGCCGGCTCGCTCGAGTCGAAGGCGAAGACCGAGGGCGGCGTCACGGTGCTGGCGTCGGCTGTGGCCGCCGGAGGCGGCATGGAGGCGCTGCGCGGTATCGCCGACGAGCTGAAGGGCAAGCTGGACAGCGCGGTCATCGCGCTCGGCGCGGTGGACGGAGACAAGGTCAATCTCGTCGTCAGCGTCTCGTCGGATCTCGTGGAAAAGGGCATTCATGCCGGGAAATTGATCAAGGAAGCGGCTGCGGTGTGCGGCGGCGGCGGCGGCGGGCGTCCGGATATGGCGCAGGCCGGCGGCAAAGATCCGTCGAAGCTCGAAGAAGCGCTGCAATTGGTGGAGGAACTGGTTCTTTCACAAGCAAATGTGATATGATGGAAGTATGAATTTTTGCTTGACCCCGAAAGGTAGGTGCTGGTGATGAGTTCCATGGACAAGACGATGAAGTTCGATGTCAAGGCGGACGAAATGGAGACGTCATCCCAAGACATTTTGCTGACGGTGTATGACGCGCTGGTGGATAAGGAATATAATCCGATCAACCAGATCGTCGGCTATCTGCTGTCGGGTGATCCGGCGTACATCCCGCGTCACAACAACGCGAGAAGCCTGATCCGCAAGAAGGAGCGGGACGAATTGATCGAGGAGCTTGTTCGTTCCTATCTGAGTCAGCACAGAACGTAAGAGCAAACTGTTAGGAAATGAGGGCGGCCGGCCAATGCGACTGATGGGATTGGATTACGGCGACCGCCGGATCGGCGTTGCCGTAAGCGACCCGTTCGGATGGACGGCTCAAGGCGTCGGCGTTGTCGAGACAAGGCGAGACGGAGGCGAGTTGGATATCATCGCGGCTCTGGTTCGCGAGCACGAGGTCGGGGAAGTTGTCGTCGGTCTTCCGAAGAATATGAACGGAACGATCGGACCGCGTGGAGAAATTTGCATCGCATTTGCGCAAAATTTGCGCGAGAAACTAAACTTACCTGTTCACCTGTGGGATGAACGGCTGACCACCGTATCCGCAGAGCGCACGCTGCTCGAAGCGGACATCAGCCGTAAGAAGAGGAAGCAAGTGGTGGACAAAATGGCGGCGACGCTCATTTTGCAAAATTATCTCGACTCTAAAACGAAAAGGTGAGGGTAACGATGACAAAGGACGACATGCAGTTTGAAGAACCGGAAATTATTTATATTCCGGACGAGGACGGGAACGAGGAAGAGTTCGAGGTCATCATGAAATTCGAGGTCGACGGTTCCGACCAGAAGTACATGATGGTCGTTCCTCTGAATACCGACGGCGACGACGAGGAAACCGACGAGGTATACGCTTTTCGCTATGAGGAAGAAGGCGACGATTTGAAGCTCTACACCATTGACGACGAAGAAGAATGGAACATGGTGGAAGAGACGTTCAATACACTTCTGGGCGAGATGGAGAACAGCGACTGAAGACGGCCATCGGCGGCGGGTAAGGAGTGGTCCATATGGAAGGTCGAGGGATACCCCGGACGCTGGGCAGGCTGCGTGAAGCTTACGGCATCGATGTGGAGCTTCTGTCGGATGACGGCGAGACGGAATTATTCCGCATTCTGGCGGAATATCGGTTGAACGATTCCGTCTACGCGGCGCTACAGAGTGCCGCCATGCGGAAGGAAGACGAAGTGGCGTTCTTCCGCGTGCTGGAGCAGGATGACGGCAGGCTTGAGCTGGAGTCCATTGAGGATGAGGATGAATGGGAAACGGCTGCGGAAGGCTATGATGAGCTGCTCTTCGAGAGCGGCGGTGACCGGTAAGCAGCCGAGCGATTATAGAATACGGCTTAAGGGGCGGGTTTTCCCGTCCCTTAAGGTTGTTCAGACGTTGGGAGTGGTATAGGATCATGCCGGATCGTTTGCAGGCCGACGGACAAGCATTAAGCGGAGGGCCGCCAGGTTCAAATAGCCGAGTTGCATTACGGGTGCTCCTTACGCTGCTGGCGCTGTTCCTTGCGGCGGCGGGCGTCGTCGCCCTCTTCGTGTGGAACGGGCTTCGTCCCGCTCCGGAGGGGGAGAAGGTTACCGTCGAGGTTGCGCGTGGCTCGTCGCCGTTCAAGGTGGCGGATCTGCTGAAGGAGAAAGGCGTTATTCGCAATGCTTTCTTTTTTAAATATTATTTGCGTTACCGCAAGGAAGGATCGGGTTTTCAGGCCGGCCAGTACGAGCTGACGCCGGGGATGACCCATGACGCGATCATTGCGAAGTTGAACGCGGGCGATACGGTCAAAGCCGAGACGATCCGCTTCACGATTCCCGAAGGATTCACGGTGAAGCAGATCGCCGACAAGCTGAAGGCCGAATCGCTGATCGACGAAGCCGAGTTTCTGAAGCTTGCCGACAATCCGAAGGCCTTTCCGTGGCAGGGCGCAATGGGCGGCATTCCGAAGGACGCGGATATTCGGCATCGCATGGAAGGCTATTTATTTCCAGAGACGTACGAGATGGACAAGAATAGCACGGAAAAGGACATTCTGACCCGGATGCTGGACGAGCTGGACAACAAGCTGTCGCAGCTGCCGGAGGGATGGGAAGGGCGTCTGGAGAAGCTGGGCCTGACGTTTCATGAGATGATGACGATCGCATCGCTCGTTGAGCGCGAGGTCGTCGTCGACGAGGAGCGGCCTTTGGTGGCCGGCGTGATATACAATCGCCTCAAGGAGAAAATGCCGCTGCAGATCGATGCCACCGTTCAATATGCGCTGGACAAGCCCAAGGAACGGCTTTACGAGAAAGATCTGAAGGTGGAGAGCCCCTACAATACGTATCAAATTCCCGGCTTGCCGCCCGGCCCGATTGCCAGCCCGAGCCTAAGCTCCATTCGTGCGGCGCTGTATCCTGAGCCATCCGAGTATTTGTATTACGTCACGAAGAAGGACGGGACTCAGACGCATCTGTTCGCGCGGACCTACCGGGAGCATTTGAATAATATCACGAAAAGCAAACAAACTGCGGAAAGAGGAGGTAATACGGGTGGCGGCAACTAAGCGGACGGAGCTGCTTACTACGGCGGCCTCGATGGAGGAACTGCGGCGGCTGGCCGAAGCGGGAGCCGATGCTTTCGCCGTCGGGGAATCCCGCTATGCGGTGCGGATGGCCGGCGAGTTCGATCTCGGCATGATCCGGGAGGCCGTGGCGTTCGCGAAGCCTCGCGGCGTGCGGATCTATGCGGCCGTGAACAATCTGATCGACAACGCCCTGCTGCCCCAACTGCCGGCCTATCTTCGCGCGCTCGACGAGGCCGGCGTCGACGCCGTCATCTTCGGCGATCCAGCTGTTCTGGCCGTTGCAAGAAGCGAGGGGCTCACCATCGGACTGCATTGGAATGCCGAGATGACCTCCACGAACTATGCGACCGCCAATTACTGGGGGCGCAGAGGCGCGATGCGTGTCGTGCTGGCCCGCGAGCTGAATATGGAGCAGGTCATCGATTTCAAAGCGAATACGGGGCTTGAGGTGCAGGTTCAGGTGCACGGCATGACAAATATTTATCATTCCAAGCGGAGCCTTATCCACAGCTATGCGGAGCATCAGCAGCGTTCCGGCAAGGAAGCGGAACTGAAGGAGCATGCGGACGGTCGCGGCATGGAGAGCGGGCTGTATTTGATCGAGGTCGAGCGGCCGGATGAGCGCTTCCCGATCTATGAGGATGCGAACGGGACGCATATGATGAGCTCGGACGATATTTGCATGCTGGAGAGCTTGCATGAGCTGCTTGAGCCGGGCATCGATTCCGTCAAGATCGAGGGCCTGCTGAAGCCGACCGCTTATAACGAGGCAGTCGTTCGCGCGTACCGCGCCGTTATGGATGCCTATTACGCCGATCCGGAGGGCTACCGCTTCCGCGACGAATGGTTGGACCCGATTCGCGAGCTTCAGGATCCGCACCGTGAGTTGTCGTTCGGATTTTTTTACAAAGAGCAAGTGTATTGAACCTGTGTTAAACTTATGGATACGAAGAGGAGGTGAAGCCTCATGGCCACTTTAACGAAGCCGAAGCTGCAAGGAAAGCGGCACAGGCTTGCAAAGCCGGAGCTGCTGGCACCGGCGGGAAGCTTGGAAAAGCTGAAGTTCGCCGTTCATTACGGCGCGGATGCGGTATATATCGGAGGGCAGAAATACGGTCTCCGTTCGAACGCGGACAATTTCAGTTTCGAGGAAATGAAGGAAGGCGTCGAATTCGCGAACCGGTATGGCGCGAAGGTGTTCGTCGCTACCAATATATACGCCCACAATGAAGACATTGAAGGGCTGGAGGATTATTTGCGGTCGCTTGAGGAAGCTGGCATCGCCGCAATCATCGCGGCGGATCCCGCGGTTATCGAGACGGCCCAGCGCGTGGCGCCCGGGCTTGAGGTCCACTTGAGCACCCAGCAGTCGACGCTCAACTGGCAGGCGGTCAAGTTCTGGAAGGACGAAGGTTTGCCGCGCGTCGTGCTGGCCCGCGAGACGAGCCTGGAGGAAATTGCCGAGATCAAGTTGCATGTCGATATCGAGATCGAAGCGTTCGTGCACGGGGCAATGTGCTCGTCGTTCTCGGGAAGATGCGTATTGTCCAACCATTTCACGGACCGCGACTCGAACCGCGGCGGCTGCTGCCAGTCTTGCCGCTGGAAATACGATCTGTTCGTGGATGAGGGCGCTCCCGCCTATGCGCCGGAGGATGACAAATTCACGATGGGCTCCAAGGATTTGTGCATGATCGAGCATCTGCCCGGCCTGATTGAGGTCGGCGTCGACAGCTTTAAAATCGAAGGCCGCATGAAGAGCCTCCATTATGTCGCGACAGTCGTGGGCGTTTACCGGCAGGCCATCGATGCTTATTTCGCCGATCCGGAGGGGTATGAGTTGAAACCGCAGTGGCTGGAGGAGATTAACAAGGCGGCAAACCGTCCGCTTAACACCGGTTTTTTCTTCGACACGCCTGGTGCGGAGGATCATATTTACGAACCGGAGGACAAAGCCGCGCCTTATGATTTCGCCGGAGTGGTGATGGCCTATGACGAGTCGACCGGTGTGGCGACGATTCAACAGCGCAACCATTTCAAGCCCGGACAGGAGGTCGAATTCGTTGGCCCGAACGGTACGTTTTTTAAGCAAACCGTGGGAGACCTGACGGACGAAGCGGGCCTGGCGCTGGATGCGGCACGGCATCCACTGCAGCTGATCCGCATGCGGACCGGGCAGTCGGTGAAGCCGATGGATATGATGCGTAAGCGAACCGTTAAATAATGGCGATTGGCCGGCAGCAATGGACAGAAAGGGCTTCCCGAGCGGGCAATGTCATTAAGTTAACCTGAAAGACTAAACTGGAATTAAAAATGAAATCCGAAACGGCATGGGAAAAAGCCCTGTGCCGTTTGTTTTTTTGTGCAAGCAAGGAAAAAAGGGTACAGCAAACAAACGGATGGAATATCCGCTAAAAAAATGGTCACGAATTATGCTACTCTGTAGACGAAGCTAACAGCTAACCGTTTCAAAGGGCAGCTTTTTCTTTCGGGTAAAATCTTTTTCAGGGTATTTGACATAAGGTGCTGGTGCGGCTGACATTTCTCGTATGAGAGATGTCAGCGTTTCTTTTAGCGAATTCGCGTACTCATTCATTGACGTAACCTCCTTGTTTTTCAAGGGGCTTCGCCACACACTTCCAACTGCTTGTCAAGTTCTATTTCTATTTTTTGCACAAAAAAAGAGCGGGCTATCTCTTCGATAACCTGCTCTTTTTCTTGATTTTTGGCCTTGCGCCTTATCTTAATGACATTGCCCGAGAGGGGGGCCCTTTCTTTGCGGTACGCCCAGCATGGGCGTTATCTGTAGGTTGGGGTGTAAATTAATGCTGCTATTCCCTAATGCAAAACCGGGAAATTACCGATATATAAAAAGGCCGATAGGAAAATCGTTACAGTCATCAAGCGGAATCATGAAGGATTTGGAAGAAATATGTCGAATAGTTTCGTGATCAATTTATTTCACCATCGGCGATAGGGACACAGTTCCCGACTCGCCCCGCAGTCTGCTTTTACCTAACAATGAACCAGGCGGTGTAATGACATGAAATGGACGGACAAGTTGAGACACGGCAAAGACGGATCGCAAATGAAAACGCGAACATTATGGAGCGGTGTGAAAAGGGCGCTTCAAACTTCCTCGGGGGGGCTGAAGGGCGTCGGCAATGCAGTGGGCAGAACGAACGTTACCCGTTCGGTCGGTCTCAAGCTGTTCTTGATCATATTCAGCAGCATTCTGGTCTGCGTGCTTTCCATCGGCCTGTACTCCTATTCTGTGTCGAAAGACATTATAAAGAAAAAGGTATCCCAGGCGAGCCAGGAAACGATTACGCAAGCGGCGAGTAAGCTTGATTTAATGTTTGCCAATTATGAGGCTTTGACGATGCAGATATTGGTCGACAACAATTTGCAGTCTTTAGCGCTGGATCTGTCGCGCGGTGGCTTGGACGATTACGAGCAATTCAAGAGTCTAGAAGAAATAGATAGATTATTCCAATCCTTCCTGCTTAGCAACAGCCGCACGATATACGGCGGTGCCATGCTGCCGTTGGCCGATTATCTGCAGCCTATAACATCCGGGAACAGCCAGCTGAATGCCGGCGAAGTCAAGGAAACGGACTGGTATAAAAAGGCGATTGAATCCAAGGAGCGCCCGTATTGGATTCCGACACAGCTTACGGGTTTGAACGGAAAGCAAGCAAAGCCTACGTTCGGCCTGACCCGGCTAATCAAGTCGATCAATACCGGGGATCCCTTGTATCTGCTGGTGCTGGAGTTCGATTATCGTGTTCTGAGCGAGCAAGTGGGCAACATTTCGCTGGGCAAAAACAGCGACCTATATATCGTGAATCCGAACGGTGACACCCTCTATGCGATGGAGCAGTCTGAGATAGGCCGTAAGATGGACATGCTTCCGGTTAATAAACCGTCGGGCTCGTTTACGACAAATCATAAAGAGAAGCAATCGTTGGGCGTCTATCAGCAATTCGACCAGTTGGATTGGCGCTTAATGGGGATGATAC
Organism: Paenibacillus darwinianus; assembly: GCF_000598065.1. Taxonomy (GTDB): domain Bacteria; phylum Bacillota; class Bacilli; order Paenibacillales; family Paenibacillaceae; genus Paenibacillus_I; species Paenibacillus_I darwinianus. The sequence goes on from NZ_KK082137.1 coordinate 39,652, forward strand.
CGGTCGATACGCTGGTAGAGGACGCTAAAGAAATTCGGAACCTGACCTGGATCACAGCCATTTTCGCAGGACTGCTGGCAATCGGCATCGGCTATGTCGTCATTCGTATGATCGCCGTGCCGCTCGGACAGCTGCGCAATTTGATGAACGAGGGAGAGAAAGGCAATCTGTCCGTTCGTTCCTCCATCAGAAAGCATGATGAAATCGGACAATTGGCCCAAAGCTTTAATCAAATGATGGAGCAGATCACCTCGCTGGTGGACCAAACGAACCGCTCGGCGCAAGAGGTGCTGCATACGGCGGCCGACCTGTCCGATGCCTCCAAAAAGACGGCCGTGTCGGCTAAGGAAATCGCCGTCGCCACGGAGGAAATCGCAAACGGCGCAACGAGCTTGGCGGTGGAAGCCGAAAAGGGCAGCGACCTTACGGAAAACATGGGTGCCCGGATGACGAATGTAAACGAAGCCGGCGGACAGATGGCCTATTCTGCCTCCGAGGTCGAG
>NZ_KK082138.1:0-2793 GCF_000598065.1 Paenibacillus darwinianus
GGGCGCGGCCCCGCCCGGGGCCGGGACCGGGTTGCAGGCGGCCGGTATGGCGCCGGGGGGCGCGCAGGCGCCGCAGCAGGGGGAGCGGGCCGCAAGTACAAACGCAGGCGCGGGCGGGCAAGCCGCCGCGGCCGATGCTGCCGGTACGGGGCCGCAAACGGCTGCCGCGAACACCGCGTCAGGCGGCGGTCAATGGCTTGGCGGAATGCTGAAGTGGTTGGGAGTCGATTATGAAAGGCTGCTCGCTCAAACACTGGGAGGCGCCCGTACGGGGGATGCCGAAGTCGCCCAGGCGCAAGGTGCCGGAGCACAGGAACAGGCGGCCGGGGATGCGAAAGGGGCGAAATTTGCCGGCTTTGCCGAACGGGCTGCCGCAACGGGGGAACGGTTCGCGGCAGCGAATCCGAACGGCGGATTGCTGACGCTCCAAGCGGAGGGCAATATGTCCGATCCGTTGAAGCCGGCGGCAGCCGAGTCGTTGAAAAGTGCGCTCATGAGCCTTGCGTCCGCTGAGGACGTGCCGGCTGCCGCGCGCGAGACGGCTCAACAGCTTGTTCAGCAGATTACCGGCCAGCAGCTGATGCTTTCTCCGGAGCGTAACGGCCAGCTGCTGTCCCAGATGACGCTGTTCATTCCGTTTCAAGGACCGGACGGAGGCCAGACGGCATCCGTTCACATTCAAGCGCGCAGAGGCCGGAAGGGCGAATTGGACGCCGATAATTGCAGACTGCTTTTTGACCTGAAAATGAAAAGGCTCGGCGATACGATCGTCGACGTGCAGGTGATGAGCAAGATCGTTAGTTTAAACGTTTGGAACGACCATCCCGCTGTCGGCGCGATGATGGAAGGGGCGAGAAGCGAGCTTAACGGCGCGCTTGCCGGCGCGGGCTTTCAATTGCTCTCGCTGAACGTTAAGCCGATACCGAGGCCTGCCGTCGGCAAGCAGGAGGAAACGGTCTCTGCGGGCGGGGGCGCACGGCTCGCAGGCACGGCGTCAGCCTATTCTTCAAAGCCGTACAAAGGGGTCGATTACCGGGCATGAGCGAAGAGCAACCGGCAACAAAACAGGCCGTGAAGAAAGCGGTGGCTTTGAAATACGAGCCGGGCACGCGCAACGCCCCGGTTGTTGTGGCCAAAGGCAGAGGCCAGATTGCAGAGTCAATTCTCGAACGCGCCCGTGAGCACGGCGTTCTCGTCCAGGAGGATGCGTCGCTGGTTGAGGTGCTGTCGCAGCTCGACATCGACCAGGAAATTCCGCCGGAGCTTTACGCGCTGGTGGCAGAAATTTTAAGCTTCGTGTACCGTTCGGACAATAGGCTTGAGGGGTGGAAGCATGAACCAACGTAACTCCGGTAACGGCTGGAGCAACGGCGCGAGCGCCAGCGCGAACGGCAACACCGACATCAATGCCAACACCAATGTCAACGCCAACGCCGGTGATACCAAAGCACGTTCTGCCTCCGCTGCCAAAGCCATAAGCGGAAGAGTTCAGACGGGCAGGAACGGCGAGGAAGCGGCGGCTGACATGCTGCTGGCCAACGGCTACTTTATTCGCCATCGCAATTGGCGCTGCAGGAGCGGCGAGCTGGATATAATCGCCGAGAAGGACGGAAGGCTCGTAATCATTGAGGTCCGCACGCGCCGCGCCGGCGGGAGATTCGGGACGGCGGCCGAGTCCGTCGACTACCGGAAACGGCGGCAGTTGCAGACGACGGCACAAGTGTATATGCAGTCTGCGGGCGTACAGGGATGCGAGGTCCGCTTCGACGTGATCGCCGTATCCGTCAATTCGGGCGGCAAGCTTGCGGCCATGGAGCATTACGAAGGCGCTTTTTAAAACGAACCCCCGATGCGGCCGTCAAAACACGGCTGCATCGGGGGTTGCCGTTTCACAACGGCTCAAGCTTGCGGTCGGAGCTGCGATACTGGATGGCTTCCGCAATATGCTCGGCTCGGATTTCCGCGAACTCGTCAAGATCGGCAATCGTGCGGGCCAGCTTGAGGATTCGTTCATGTGCGCGCATGCTCAGTCCGAGCGAAATAAAAGCGGTTTCCAGCAGCAGAGCGGCGTCCGGTCGCAGTGAGCATGCGGCGCGCAGGCCTTTGCCGGTCAAGTCGCTGTTCCACGGCACACCCGTAACCGTCATGCGCGCCCTCTGCCGCTCCATGGCTGCCATGACCCGGCTGCGCATGGCGGCGGAATCCATTCCCGGCTGGTCCTGAGCGGTGAGCGGAGGGCGGGGCACGTCGACCTGCAGATCGATCCGATCCAGGAGCGGACCGGAGATTTTCGCCTTATAAGAAGCGATCCGGGCGGGCGTGCACGCGCAGCGCCATTGATCGGTTTCGTGGCCGAAATAGCCGCACGGACAGGGGTTCATCGAACAAGCCAGCATGAAGTGAGCCGGAAAACGGAAAACGGCGCGCGCCCGGGCGATCGTGACCTCTCGGTCCTCCAGCGGCTGCCGGAGCACCTCCAGCACCTGACGGGAAAATTCGGGCATCTCATCGAGGAACAATACCCCTTCGTGCGCCAGAGTGACTTCGCCGGGCTTCGGAACGGAGCCGCCTCCGATCAGACCCCCGGCGGAAATCGTGTGGTGGGGGCAACGGAACGGACGCCGCCGGATCAGCGAGATGCTCCCGGTGCCGAGCTTGCCGGCAGCGCTGTAGATTTGCGTAACGGCGAGCGCCTCCTGCTCGTTCAGCATCGGCAGAATACCGGGCAGCCGCTTGGCGAGCATCGTTTTGCCGGTGCCCGGCGGACCCGTCAGCAGCAGATTATGGCGGCCG
>NZ_KK082138.1:2893-34631 GCF_000598065.1 Paenibacillus darwinianus
GCGCAGCCGTCAGCACCGCCCGCTTGGCGGATTGCTGGCCGGTCACGTCGCCGAAATCGGGATCCCACGTTCTGTCCGCTCCGCCTTTTGTTTCGTCGGCAAGCAAGCCGACTGCGTCACCCGACACGCCGCCCGAATGCCGCAGTGCGCTCCAATCCGCCGCTCCATCCTTCTGTCCGGCTGTAAGCTGATCGAGATGGCGCAGCGCAAACAGCTCCATACCGCCGATTAGCGCGGCTTCCGCGGCGTTGGTCGCCGGCAGCAGCACGCGCTTGATGCCGCGCTGGCGGGCTTTGTCCACCATTGGCAGCACGCCGGGAACGGGCCGCACTTCGCCGTTCAGCGAAAGCTCGCCGATAACGAGCACGCCCTCGAACGGCTCCGGCTCGAGCTGTCCGCTTCCGGCCAAGATCCCGGCGGCGATGGCGAGGTCGAACGCGGTGCCTTCCTTGCGCAGGTCGGCCGGCGCAAGATTGACCGTGATCCGCTGCAGCGGGAACTCGAAGCCGCAGTTTTTCAGCGCGGCCCTGACGCGCTCCACCGATTCGCGCACCGCAGGGTCCGGCAGCCCGACCACATTGACCTGCGGCAGCCCCGGCGAAATGTCGACCTCAACGTCGATCCGCTGTCCTTCAACGCCCTGTACGGACGCGCAGGCGATGTTCATATACATACAAAAAGCACCTCCATCGTCGTGATCGGATGAAGGTGCCTCCTTACGTTCCATCATGCGTATTCCATTATCGCTTGAATCGAGTGTAGCGCAAGCCGGCATGGGCTGTCAATTCGGAAACGGATCGGGATCGGGCATGTCCAGAACCCGATTCAATACGAGCGCCTCTTCGGCGCGCGTTACCTTCCCTGCGGGAGCAAACCGGTTGCCTGGCGTGCCGGTTACGAAACCGGCGGCGGCCGCTCCGATCCAGCCGCGGTTGGTCCGGATTGCAGCCTCATCGGCGAATGCCCGCGCCTTCTCGTTGGGCTGCAGCCTGACCGCCCGCGCAGTCCAGACCGTCATCTCGGCCCTGGTCAATAGCTGCTCATGACCCGCAGCGCCTTCAGCCGCTGCACCGCATCTCTGGCCCAGTGGCCGGTCCAGTTCCGCGATTGCCGGCGCCACAGAACGAGGGCGGAAGCGGCGATCGATTGTTTCCACTTGCTTCCCACTGCCGTTGTCTCCTTTGCGCTGTTCCCTTGCACCCGAATTCCATGCTCGCAGCTTTCAAAATAACATGGACGCCGACTGGCGAGAACTGCATTTTTGCAAAGTCATGCTCCGTTTATGCCGATACGCACTGGACGATCAGGCCATACCAGTAGGAAAAAGATGCCGGAAGCGTCACTTTCAGCTTTGCACAATCGTTATTCTTGATGCTTCGTTCGCATTTTGAGATCATACCCATATCAAAAAGGTGCGTTTTTTCTTTGTCGAAAGTGAGCAAAGGCTGTTGGAAACGTGCTACAATGGTAATGTTTGTGTGTACATAGGATCACTAAGCTTAGGAGGATTTCGTAATGAATATCCATGAGTATCAAGGCAAAGAAGTCCTAAAGCAATACGGAGTCGCGGTTCCTGAAGGCAAAGTGGCATTCACGGTCGAGGACGCGGTCGCCGCGGCGCAAGCGCTCGGCACGCCGGTCGTCGTCGTAAAGGCGCAGATTCATGCCGGCGGACGCGGCAAGGCAGGCGGCGTCAAGGTCGCCAAGGGGTTGGACGAGGTCCGCAAATATGCGGGAGAGATTCTCGGCAAGACGCTGGTCACGCACCAGACAGGCCCTGAAGGCAAAGAAGTGAAGCGGCTGCTCATCGAGCAAGGCTGCGATATCAAGAAAGAGTATTATATCGGCGTCGTCGTGGACCGCGCTACGGGCCGCGTCGTTATGATGGGCTCCGAAGAGGGCGGCACAGAGATCGAGGAAGTGGCCGAGCATTCCCCGGAGAAGATTTTCAAGGAAATTATCGATCCGGTCGTTGGACTGCAGCCGTTCCAAGCGCGCAGACTGGCGTTCAACATCAATATCCCGAGCGAGCTCGTGAACAAGGCGGTCGGCTTCATGACGGCTCTGTATGCGGCTTTTACGGACAAGGACTGCTCGATTGCCGAGATCAATCCGCTGGTCGTAACGGGCGACGGCAACGTCATGGCGCTTGACGCCAAGCTGAACTTCGATTCCAACGCGCTTTACCGCCACAAGGACATCCTTGAGCTGCGCGACCTGGACGAGGAGGACCAGCGCGAGATTCAAGCCTCCAAGTTTGATCTCAGCTATATTGCCCTCGACGGCAATATCGGCTGCATGGTTAACGGCGCGGGCCTGGCGATGGCGACGATGGACATTATCAAATATTATGGCGGCAACCCGGCGAACTTCCTTGACGTAGGGGGCGGCGCCACAACCGAAAAAGTAACCGAAGCGTTCAAAATTATCCTTTCCGATGAGAACGTGAAAGGGATTTTCGTCAATATTTTCGGCGGCATCATGCGCTGCGACGTCATCGCTGACGGTGTGGTGGAAGCTGCGAAGCAGCTGGGCCTGACGAAACCGCTGGTCGTCCGTCTCGAGGGCACGAACGTGGACCTCGGCAAGAAAATTTTGAACGAATCCGGTCTCAATATCGTCGCTGCCGATTCGATGTCGGACGGCGCGCAGAAGATCGTCGAACTTGTGAAATAAGCACGATACCGAACGAAAACCATTAAGGGATGTGAGCCTTTCGATGAGCATTCTGGTAGACAAAAATACAAAAGTCATAACGCAAGGCATTACCGGCAAAACCGCGTTGTTCCACGCCAAAGGTGCTCTGGATTACGGCACGCTGATGGTCGGAGGCACGTCGCCCGGCAAAGGCGGCACGCAGGTCGACATCGCGCTCGAGAATGGAAGCACGGTCTCGCTGCCGGTATTCAACACGGTTGAGCAGGCGGTCAAGGCAACTGGCGCAACGGCATCCGTTATCTACGTTCCGCCGGCTTTCGCGGCCGACGCGATCATTGAAGCGGTCGACGCCGGGCTTGATCTGGCGATTTGCATCACCGAAGGCATTCCGGTGCTCGACATGGTGCGGGTATCGCGATATATGGAAGGCAAGAAAACACGCCTGATCGGGCCGAACTGTCCCGGCGTGATTACGCCGGACGCTTGCAAAATCGGCATCATGCCCGGCTACATTCATACGAAGGGCCATGTCGGCGTCGTTTCCCGCAGCGGCACCCTGACGTACGAGGCCGTTCACCAGCTGACGACCCGCGGCATCGGACAATCCTCCGCGGTCGGCATCGGCGGCGACCCGGTCAAAGGTTCCGAATTCATTGACATTCTTAAGCTGTTCAACGAAGATCCGGACACCTATGCGGTCATCATGATCGGCGAGATCGGCGGAACGGCGGAGGAAGAAGCGGCCGAGTGGATTAAGGCGAACATGAAGAAGCCGGTCGTCGGCTTCATCGGCGGCGCCACCGCGCCTCCGGGCAAGCGGATGGGCCATGCGGGCGCTATCATTTCCGGCGGCAAGGGAACGGCAGCCGAGAAGATCGCCACGCTCGAGGCTTGCGGCATCAAAGTTGCACCGACGCCTTCCGAGATGGGCTCGACGCTGGTGAGCGTGCTCGAAGAGCAGGGACTGCTCGAGAAATGCGTCACCCGCAAATAAATAAGAGGAATCGATGCGATTCCGGCTTTAAATTGAAGGTAAGCAACCTTCCGACACCCGCAGGGTGTCCGGAGGTTGCTTTTTTATTTTGGATGCGGGCGCGCTTGCAATCTTTTCCCGAGTCCCTCACAATAAGATGAGAAAAGCAAGTGCGCCCGCATTTCGGGAGGCATGGTTTAATATGGAAAAATGGAGTAAGCGCGATATTTTGTTTGCGCTTCACGAAACGCGCGGCGTCGGCGCCATTACGATCCGAAAGCTGGTCGAGGGCGATTTGCTGGAACAATGCATGTCGTTCGGACAGCAGGAATGGCGTGCGCTGCAGGTGGACCGGCCGGCCAGAGAAGCGCTGCAACACACATTCGATCCGATCCGCGTCGACGCGCGTAAATCGTTATACGCGGAGCACGGCATCTCCTGGTTTACGATTTTCGACCGCGATTATCCGAGCTGGCTGAACCAAATAAGCGATCCGCCATGGGTGCTGTACGCCAAGGGCCGGCTGGATCTGTTCGAAGGGGTTTCCGCTGCCGTTGTCGGCACGCGCGGACCGACCGCTTACGGCCGCCATGCGGCCGCCAGAGTGGCGGAGCAGTTGTCCGCCAACGGCATAACGATCGTCAGCGGGATGGCGCGCGGCATCGACACGATCGCACATGAAGGCGGGCTGCGCGGCGTCGGCAGTACGGTAGCGGTGCTCGGCACCGATATTGAGACGGTCTACCCGCCCCAGAACGGCTACCTGTACCGCATGATTGCCGAACGCGGACTGCTGGTGTCCGAATATCCGCTGGGCACGGTCAGCCATCCGGGACTGTTCCCGCAGCGGAATCGGATCATTGCCGGCTTGTCCTACGCGACGATCGTCGTTGAAGGGGCTTATCAAAGCGGCTCGCTTATTACCGCGCATCTGGCGCAGGACTACAACCGCGAGGTGTATGCGGTGCCGGGACCGATCAATTCGTCGAAGAGCGACGGTCCCAACCGGTTGATCCGCGACGAAGGCGCCAAACTTCTGCTGACGGTCGAAGGGCTGATGACAGATTTTCGCAGCTCGTACGGCCGCCGGTTTTTAAGCGGTGAAGGCGGTGCGTCCGTTGACCGAACGCCGCCGCAGCGGGATGAAGAGCTGAGCGGGGAGGAAGCGCTGGTTGTCGCCGAACTGCGGGACCGGCCGCTTACGGTGGACGAATTGGCAACGCGTCTGCCTATGCCGCTTGGACATTTACACGCACATCTGATAAATTTATCTATAAAACGTAGGATCGAAGGGCATCCGGGTTCATTATACAGCGCGCTGTAACGCGCCGGTTGGATCGATGTCGGGAGGAGGGGCACATATGGCGGATTCGCTCGTGATCGTGGAGTCGCCTGCAAAAGCGAAGACGATCGGTAAATATTTAGGGAGCAAATATATCGTCAAAGCCTCGATGGGACATATCCGTGACTTGCCCAAAAGCCAAATCGGGGTTGAAGTCGACAACGACTTTCAACCGAAGTATATTACAATCCGCGGCAAAGGCAACGTCCTGAAGGAATTGAAGGACGCGAGAAAAAAAGTGAAGCACGTATATCTGGCGGCTGACCCGGATCGCGAAGGCGAAGCGATCGCATGGCACCTTGCTCACTATTTGGAGCTGGGGGAGACGGACAGCTGCCGCGTCGTGTTCAACGAGATTACCAAGCAGGCCGTTAAGGATGCGTTCAAGTCGCCGCGACCGATCAATATGGATCTGGTCAACGCGCAGCAGGCCCGACGTATACTGGACCGTCTTGTGGGCTACAAAATCAGTCCTTTATTATGGAAGAAAGTGAAGAAGGGACTCTCGGCCGGCCGCGTTCAATCGGTCGCGGTAAAGCTGATCATCGACCGGGAAAATGAGATCGACGCTTTCGTGCCGGAGGAGTATTGGTCGATTACGTCGCGGCTGCTGCACGGCAAAGCGCCGTTCGAAGCGAAATTTTACAGCATGAACGGCGAGAAAAAGGAGCTCTCCAACGAAGGGGACGTGCAGGAGGTTCTAAAGGCGCTGGGCTCCTCCGAATTCATCGTCGGAGAAGTGAAGGAACGGGAAAGGCTGCGCAATCCGGCCGCTCCATTTATCACGAGCTCGCTGCAGCAGGAGGCTGCCCGCAAGCTTGGCTTCCGCGCCGCTAAAACGATGTCCGTCGCCCAGCAACTCTACGAGGGTGTGGATCTCGGCAAGGAAGGAACCGTCGGTCTCATCACTTACATGCGTACCGACTCCACACGCATTTCACCGGTGGCGCAGGAGGAAGCAAAGGGGTACATCTCGGAAAAATTCGGCGCGGCGTACGCGCCGGCGGAATTCCGCAGCTATACGAAGAAGAACGCCAACGCACAGGATGCGCACGAAGCAATCCGCCCGACCTCCGTGCTTCGGGAACCGGACGAGGTGAAGCCGTTCCTCAGCCGGGACCAGCTCAGGCTGTATAAGCTCGTCTGGGAGCGTTTCGTCGCAAGCCAGATGTCGTCGGCCGTGCTGGATACGATGACCGTCGACATCCAGGCGGGGCCCGTTACGTTCCGTGCCGTCGGCTCGAAGGTGAAATTCCACGGGTTCATGAAGGTATACGTGGAAGGCAACGACGACGGAACGACGGATGAGGAAAAGTTTCTGCCACCGCTGAAGACAGGCGACAAGGTGAAGAAGGAATCGATAGAGCCGAAGCAGCATTTTACCCAGCCGCCGCCCCGTTACACGGAAGCCCGGCTGGTACGCACGCTCGAAGAGCTCGGAATCGGACGTCCGAGTACGTACGCGCCGACGTTGGAGACGATCCAGAAGCGCGGCTATGTGGCGATTGAAGAGAAAAAGTTCGTGCCGACCGAGCTGGGCGATCTGGTTATCCAGTTGATGGAGGAGTTTTTCCCAGAAATACTGGATGCCGAATTTACGGCCCACATGGAGGGCGATCTTGACCATGTCGAGGAAGGCAAGGAAGATTGGGTCAAGGTGCTCGGCAGCTTCTACGAATCGTTCGAGAAGCGTCTCGAGGTGGCCGAGGACGAAATGAAGGAAGTCGAAATCCAGGATGAGGTGTCCGACGAGCTGTGCGAGAAATGCGGCAAGCATCTCGTCTACAAAATGGGCCGTTTCGGCAAATTCCTCGCTTGCTCCGGATTTCCCGATTGCCGGAATACGAAGCCGATCGTGAAGGATATCGGCGTCACCTGCCCGAAATGCCACGAGGGCAAGATCATTGAGCGCCGCAGCAAGAAGGGCCGGATTTTTTACGGCTGCGATCAGTATCCCGGCTGCGATTATGTATCCTGGGACAAACCGACCGGCAAGCCTTGTCCGTCATGCAGTGCGCTGATGGTCGAGAAACGCAATCGTTCCGGCGGCAAGTTGCTCTGCACCCAATGCGGGCATAGCGAGGAGCTGCCGGACGAACAAGAGGAAGGCTAGCGGCGCCGCCGGTTACCGGCGCCTTTCGCACTTGAACGACAGAAAGGAAGTTATAGTCTTGACAGTTAACCAACCGGTAACGGTAATCGGCGCGGGCCTTGCGGGCAGCGAGGCTGCCTGGCAGATCGCTTCACAAGGGGTACCGGTCATTTTGTACGAAATGCGGCCGGTCACGCGGACGCCTGCGCACCATACCGATAAATTTGCCGAGCTCGTTTGCAGCAACAGCCTTCGCGCCAACGGGCTAACGAATGCCGTCGGCGTTCTGAAGGAAGAGATGCGCCGGCTCGATTCGCTTATTCTTCGCTCGGCCGACAAGCACGCCGTTCCCGCAGGCGGAGCGCTCGCCGTCGACCGCGACGGCTTCTCCGACGAAGTGACGGGAAGCCTGCGGAACCATCCGCTGATCGAGGTGCGCTCAGAAGAGGTGACGGGTATCCCGCAGGACGGGATCGTCGTCATCGCTACCGGTCCGCTCACCTCGCCCAGCCTGTCCGAAGCGATTCAGCGCCTGCTCGGCGAATCGTATTTCTATTTCTATGACGCGGCGGCTCCGATCATCGAGAAGGATTCGATCGACATGAGCAAGGTGTATCTGGCTTCCCGTTATGACAAAGGGGAAGCGGCGTACCTGAATTGTCCGATGTCAGAAGAGGAATTCGAGGCGTTTCACGACGCGCTCATCCACGCCGAGACGGCGGTTTTGAAGGAATTCGAGAAGGAAGTGTACTTCGAGGGCTGCATGCCGATCGAGGTGATGGCGGCGCGCGGCAAGCAAACCGTCCTTTTCGGCCCCATGAAGCCGGTCGGCCTCGTCAACCCGCACACCGGCAAGCTGCCGCACGCGGTCATACAGCTGCGGCAGGACAATGCGGCCGGCACGCTGTACAACATGGTCGGCTTCCAGACCCATCTCAAGTGGGGCGAGCAAAAGCGCGTCTTCTCGATGATCCCGGGACTCGAGAACGCGGAATTCGTCCGTTACGGCGTCATGCACCGCAACACGTTCATCAATTCGCCGAAGCTGCTGGAGCCAACGTATCAGTTCAAGGGACGTTCCGATCTGTTTTTTGCCGGTCAAATGACCGGCGTCGAAGGGTATGTGGAATCGGCCGCATCCGGTTTGATCGCGGGCATGAACGCCGGCCGTCTGGCGAGAGGCCTGGAGCCTCTGCTGCTGCCCCCCGAGACCACCCTCGGCAGTATGGCGCAATATATTACGACTGCGGACTTCAGGCATTTTCAGCCGATGAACGCCAATTTCGGGCTGTTCCCGCCGCTCGGGTCGCGCATCCGCAACAAGCGGGATAAGAACGAGGCGATCGCAAACCGGGCCTTGGAGACGTTGGGGCGATTTAAGACCGAAGTGATGGACAGGGCGGCGGAAGAGGGCCGTTCGTAGCTTCACATCGTGAGCCCGTGTTAACGGTTCCGAAGCGGGATTTGCTCCGCAAAGAGTTAAGCAACCGGACTAGGCTACAAAGCTGCCCGTTACTTTTAGGGGCAGAGTGGAGGGTGAAAGAATGGAAATGCAATTTCATGCAACGACCATTTGCGCCGTCAGACACGAAGGTAAAGGGGCGGTTGCCGGAGACGGCCAGGTGACGTTCGGCAACAGCATGGTGATGAAGCATACCGCCAAGAAGGTCAGACGGCTGTACCGCGGACAGGTGGTGGCGGGCTTCGCCGGATCGGTCGCGGATGCGATTACGCTGTTCGAGAAATTCGAGGGCAAGCTTGAGGAGCACCACGGCAACCTGCAGCGCGCCGCGGTGGAGATGACGAAGGAATGGCGATCGGACCGCGTGCTTCGCAGGCTGGAAGCGATGATGATCGTCATGGACGGAAGCGGGATGCTGCTGCTGTCCGGCAACGGCGAAATCATCGAGCCTGACGACGGCATTATCGCGATCGGTTCCGGAGGCGGCTTCGCGCTGGCCGCGGCGCGCGCGCTTAAACGCCACGCGACTCACCTGGATGCGAAGGAAATGGCGCAAGCGGCACTTGAAACGGCTGCCGACATCTGCGTGTATACGAATCGGAACATCATCGTGGAAGAAATCTAAATCTAACGTGCCGGTGCTTGCGCCGGTATGATCGGAGGTCCATTCCATGGGCAATGAAGCGCTGACTCCGCGTCAAGTCGTCGCGGAGCTTGATAAATATATCGTCGGCCAGAAAGCCGCCAAGCGGTCCGTGGCGATCGCGCTCCGCAACCGGTACCGCAGAAGCATGCTGGATGAATCGCTGCGCGATGAAATCGTGCCCAAAAACATCCTCATGATCGGGCCGACGGGCGTCGGCAAGACAGAAATCGCCAGACGGCTCGCGAAGCTGGTGAATGCGCCTTTTGTGAAAGTGGAGGCGACGAAATTCACCGAGGTTGGCTATGTAGGGCGCGACGTTGAGTCGATGGTGCGGGATTTGGTGGAAACCTCTATCCGCATGGTGAAGGCGGAGAAGACCGAGCAGGTGAAGGACAAGGCGGAGAAACACGCCAACGAACGGCTGGTGTCGCTGCTTGTACCGAGCGGAAACAAGCCGAAGGGCGGCCGCAACCCGCTGGAGATGCTGTTCGGCAATCAGCAGCAGGCAGCGCCCCAGGAGGAGCCGGAGCTGGACGCTTCGGTCGCGGAGCGCCGGCGTCAGGTGCGGGAGCAGCTTGCCGCCGGTCAGTTGGAGAACGAGATGCTTGAGATAGACGTCGAGGATACGAGCCCGAATATGATGGATATGCTATCTGGGCAAGGAATGGAAGGCATGGGTATGAACATGCAGGAGATGTTCGGCCAGTTTCTGCCCAAAAGAATGAAAAAGCGCAAGCTGCCGGTTAGGGAAGCCCGCAAAGCGCTGACGCATGAGGAAGCGGCGAAGCTGATCGACATGGACGACGTCATTTCCGAATCGACGCGTAGAGCCGAGCAGACCGGTATTATCTTCATTGACGAAATCGATAAGATAGCGAGCCCGTCCCGCGGTTCCGGACCTGATGTGTCGAGGGAAGGCGTGCAGCGCGACATCCTGCCGATTGTGGAGGGGTCGACCGTAATGACCAAGTACGGACCGATCAAAACCGATTACGTGCTGTTCATTGCGGCCGGAGCATTCCACATCGCCAAGCCGGCCGATTTGATTCCGGAGCTTCAGGGCCGGTTTCCGATTCGCGTCGAGCTGAGCAACCTGACGTTGGACGACTTCGTGAACATTCTGACCGAACCGAAAAATGCATTGACGAAACAATATACCGCCCTGCTGGAAACCGAAGGCATCCGCATCGAATTTTCCCCCGAGTCGATTCGCGAGCTGGCCGGCATAGCCGCCGACGTCAACCGAAATACGGAGAACATCGGCGCTCGGCGGCTTCATACGATTCTTGAAAAATTGCTGGAGGATTTGTCATTCGAGGCTCCCGAGCTCTCGCTGGAGCAAATTACGATTACCCCGGAATATGTGCGGGATAAGGTCGGCGATATTGCGCAGAATCGAGATTTGAGTCAATATATACTATAGCATGATGTTTTCTGCATTGATTTGGGAGGCTTAGGCATGACTTTACTAGCAAAAACCAGAACGCTGAACCGGCTCCTTCAACGGGCGGCAGGCAAGGCGCTTAGCTTCCGCGAAATGGCGGAGGTGCTCTGTTCCACGATTCAGGCGCATGTGTTTGTCGTAAGCCGGCGGGGCAAGCTGCTCGGCTGTGCGGCGGTCGGCGTATGGGAGCATGAACGGATTCGCGCGGCCGCGTCGGGCGAGACGCATTTTAGGGCTGAGACGAACGAGCGGTTTCTGCAAATGCAGGAGACGGTAACTAATGTGGCGCCCGACAAAGGTATAGCGGAGACTTTCCCTGAGATGTCCGGCCATGAGATCATGACTGTCGTTCCGATAGTAGGCGGCGGCGACCGGCTCGGAACGCTCGTTCTGACGCGCAATGCCAGCGAGTTCGGGGACGATGATCTGATTCTCGCGGAATACGGCTCCACGATCGTCGGCATGGAAATCATCCGCGAACGCGCAGAGGAAATTGAGATTGAGGCGCGGAGCAGGGCGGTCGTGTCGGTTGCCGTCAACTCCTTATCGTTCAGCGAGCTCGAAGCGGTGGAACATATTTTCGAGGAGCTCGGCGGCAAGGAAGGGCTTCTGGTCGCATCCAAGATCGCAGACCGTGTCGGCATTACGCGGTCCGTTATCGTCAATGCGCTCCGCAAGCTGGAGAGCGCGGGGGTGATCGAGACGAGATCGCTCGGGATGAAGGGCACCTATATCAAAATTCTGAACCACCAGCTGTTGCAGGAACTCGGCAAATTGAAAATCTGACGTCCGATCCGCTGGCGTGGATTTGACAATCTCTATCGAAAAAAGCTCTATCTTATAAAAGATAGGGCTTTTTGCTTATTGTAGAGCGTTAAGAAATTGGAGAATATTAGGTAGTCGGCAGAAAACGACAAGTCCAACCTCTATATATCGACATCGCTTCTCATTTTTTTAATAAGTTCGTGTCGAAATAAGCAGGAAACTGAGATAATTTGTTGAATAGATACTTTTAGACTACGCTCAGGAAAGTGGGTATTTGCCGTGAAGTTGCTGAATGGCCCCGAATTCAAACGGCTGCAAGGGGCAATCGGCGCAGCCGAAACAAGGCAGCAGGTCATTGCCGACAACATCGCCAATGTAGATGTGCCCTACTTCAAGAGATCCGAAGTCGTCTTCGAGGAAATGCTGGAGCAGCAGCTCAATGCGTTCGGAACAAAAGAGCTTGCCGGAAAGCGGACGCTTGCCAGACATATTCCGATCGGCAGCGGCTCGGCGGATTTGCAGCCTCGGATCGTAACCGATCAAACCTCGGTGATGAACAACAACGTCAACAATGTGGATATCGACCGCGAGATGGCGCTGCTTGCCAAAAACCAGCTCCGCTATAATGCAATGATCCAGCAATTGAATCACGAAGTGCGTATGATGCGGACGGCTATGGAAGGGAGGGCATAAAAATGAAGCTGAACAACGGATTCGACGCAAGCGCTTCGGCGTTAACCGCCCAGCGGCTTCGCATGGACGTCATCTCGTCGAATATCGCCAACGCGGAAACGACAAGGGGACGCCTCGTCAACGGGAAATTCGAGCCCTATACCAGAAAAATGGTCGTCTTGGAACCTATACGTTCGAAATTCGCGGACGTGCTGAACGCCAGGCTTGAAGGCGGTTCAGCACGTTCGAGCGGTGTAAAGGTGACTCGAATTGTGGAGGACCGTACGCCGCCGAAGCTGGTCTATAATCCGACGCATCCCGACGCCGATCCTGACGGTTATGTAAAAATGCCTAACGTCGATACCCTGAAGGAAATGGTCGATATGATTTCGGCCACCCGTTCTTACGAAGCAAACGTCACGGCCTTGAACGCTGCGAAAGGGATGTTCATGAAGGCCCTGGAAATCGGCAAGTAATCTTTAGCACGGAGGGATCAGCTTGATCACGAACCAACTCATTAACCATTTAAACCCGACCCGGATAAATGAAACATCGCCGGCTTCGAAAACAACGCCTGCGGACGCAGCGCAAAGTTTCGGCGCTTTTCTGAAGGATGCGATCGACAGTGTTGCCGACCAAGAAAAGCAGGTCAAAAGCGTGACGGACGATTTTCTGATCGGCAAGGCAGACGTTTCGCAATTGATGATCGTGTCGGAGCAGGCTCAGCTTAGCCTTCAGCTCACTTCGCAAATCCGCAATAAAGTTATCGAGGCCTATCAAGAGATCATGCGGACGCAGCTATAATGCCGGGATCGTCCCAGCACAGTAACCGGGTGAGGTGAAATCGTGAATGAGAAGTACGCCCAATATCGGGACCGGGTGGTTCAATATTGGCTAAATTTCAGCAGAAACCAGAAGATTATGCTGGTCTCAGCCTTCCTGGGACTGATACTTGTCGTTATTCTTCTGATCTATATGTTTTCAAGAACGCAATACGAGGTTGCTTTTCAGAATCTGGACGCGACGGACTCGGCGGCCATTATGGCTTACCTGGACGGAAGCGGCATTCCTTACAAGCTTGAGGCGGGCGGGAGCAGCATTTCGGTTCCCGTAGCTGACGCGACGAAGGTCAAGGTTGAAGTCGGCTCGCAAGGGATGGTGCGGAATGGCTCGATCGGCTTCGATTCGTTCGACAGCGGCGCCTCCCAGTTCGGGATGACGGATAGTGAGTTTGACGTGAGGTACCGGAATGCGCTCAATGGCGAAATTCAGCAGCTTTTGAACGGCATGCAGGGGGTCCAGCGCTCGAATGTGCTGATCAATCTGCCGCAAGAGAGCGTGTTTATTAATCCGGGCGAGAAGGAGCAGGCGTCGGCTTCGATTACGATGTCGTTCGTTCCCGGCTTCCGCCCGACGCAGGAGCAGGTCGACGGTTACTACAACCTGGTGAAGACGGCGGTTCCGAACCTGGCGGTTGCGGATATTACGATTTCCAGCCAGGAGGGCGAGCTCGTCGCATCGTCCAAAGTGAACGGAGGCTCCGCCCTCGCATCCAGCGTTGTCGATGAGCAGTTTCAGATCCAACGCAAGTACGAAGGGGAATTGAAACGGAATATACAGTCGTTTCTGGGAACGATGGTCGGGATGGACAATCTGGTCATCAACGTGACGAGCACAATGAACTTCGACCAAATGGTATCGAAGGAAAACCTCGTTTCGCCGATCGACAACAACAATAACGAAGGCGTGAAAATAAGCGAGCAGGTCAACAACCAGACTTCGACGGGGACGAGCGGCGCAGCAGGCGGCGTTACCGGGACCGGCGAAACCGATGTGCCGGGTTATCAAGCCGTGGACGGCGCGAACAGCTCGAGCTCGGAATCGGCCTCGCGCACGACGAATTGGGATGTCAACCGAATCCAGCGGGATATCGTTTCCTCGCCATATGTGGTCAAGGATTTGATGATCGGGATCGGTGTGCAGGAAGGCGCACTGCCCGAAGCGAACCGTCAGGTCGTCATGGATTTTCTGACGGAATTGGTAAGAGGGCAGCTCGTTCAGTCCGGACAGAATGTTGCGGACAACGTGTTGATCGCCCGCAAGGTTCAAATCATTACGCAGCCGTTCGTTCAACCGGCGGCTACGGGAGCGACCGGCGGCATTCCGCTCGGATGGGGAATCGGAATCGGCGCAGCCGCGCTGGCGCTCGGGGGAGCGGCCGTATTCGTCCTGATGCGGAGACGTAAACAGGCGGTGCTTGCCGCCGAAGAGGAGCTCATGCAATCGGCTAAGGTCGAACTGCCGACGATCGACCTCGATCAGGTTACGACGGAAAGTCAGGTCCGGAAGCAATTGGAGCAGCTTGCCAAGAAGAAGCCGGAAGAGTTCGTTAACCTTTTGCGCACGTGGCTGGTGGATGAATAGGGGTGAAACGATATGGCTAGAGCAGCGATATTTCAAGGGCTGAGCGGACGGCAAAAAGCGGCCATACTGTTGATTACTTTGGGACCAGAGGTGTCGGCGCAAATTTTCAAACATTTGCGTGATGAGGAAATCGAGCAATTAACGCTGGAAATCGCCAACGTCCGCAAGGTCGACAGCCTTGAGAAAGAAACGATATTAACCGAGTTTCATCAAATATGCATGGCGCAGGAATATATATCGCAAGGCGGCATTCAATACGCCAAGACGATTCTGGAGAGGGCGCTTGGGGAGAGCAAGGCGCTTGATGTTATCAACCGATTAACGGCCACCCTGCAGGTGCGGCCTTTCGATTTCGCGCGCAAGGCGGACCCGACGCAAATCCTGAACTTCATCCAGAACGAGAATTCGCAGACGATCGCACTGGTGCTCTCTTATTTGCAAGCGGACCAGGCATCGACGATTCTCTCTTCTCTGCCGCAGGACAAGCAGGCGGAAGTAGCAAGAAAAATCGCGCTGATGGACAGCACGTCTCCGGACGTCATTTATCAGGTCGAACGCGTCCTGGAGCAGAAGCTGTCCTCGACCGTTACGCAGGATTATACGATGGCGGGCGGTATAGAGGCGATCGTCCAAATCCTGAACGGCGTTGACCGGGGGACCGAACGGACGATTCTCGATTCGCTCGAAATCCAGGATCCGGAGCTTGCCGAAGAAATCAAGAAACGGATGTTCGTTTTCGAGGATATCGTCAACGTCGACAATCGTTCGATCCAGCGCATTATCCGCGATATCGAGAATGCCGACCTTCAGCTCGCGCTCAAGGTGGCAAGCGAAGAAGTGCGGGAAGCGATTTTCCGCAACATGTCGAAGCGGATGGCCGAAACGTTCAAGGAAGAGATGGAATTTATGGGGCCTGTTCGGCTGCGTGATGTCGAGGAGGCGCAGACTCGTATCGTAGCGACGATCCGCCGACTCGAGGAGTCCGGTGAAATCATCATCGCTCGCGGCGGAGGAGACGATATCATTGTCTAATCTGATTAAATCTTCCTATGTTGTACCGCTCGAGGATCTCAGAAAGCTGGAAGCGACGAAGCAGATGCTGTACCTGGCCAGGCTGGCTGAAATGGGGAACAGCCAACAGGCTGCCGCCGAAGCGCCCGATGAACAAACGGTTTCGATGAAGCATCAAATTCTCCGCGATGCGGAATCGTTCGCCGAGGAGCGGCTTGGCCAAGCAACCGCCGAGATCGAACGGATGAAGCGGGATGCGGCGGAGCAGATCGAAGCCTGGTGGCAAGAGCGCCGCGAACAGGATTTGCGATTAGTCGAGGAAGCCAGGCAATCCGGCTTTGAGCAAGGATTCTCCGAAGGCGCCGCGCATGCGCAGGAGGAAACGGCCCGGCAGTGGGATTCCCGCATGCAAGAGGCGCGAACGCTTCTGGAGCAGGCTTACCGGATGAAGGAGCAAATCATTCAGGAAGCCGAGCCGTTCCTGGTTGAGCTCAGCACGGCAATTGCCGAGAAAATTATCGGCAAACAGCTGACGGTTTCGCCCGAGCTGTCCGTCGAGCTGGCGCGCAAGGCGCTGTCCAGAAGGCGGGAGCAAGGCGCCATTACGCTGTGCGTCGCTCCTTCGCAGCTGCAGTTTGTGCAAGCGGCGCGCGAAGAGCTGAGCCTGGCGATCGATTCGCAGGCTGAGCTGCACATTTTGCCCGACGGCTCGGTAAAGGATCAAGGCTGCGTTGTCCGCTCATCGTTCGGAAGCATCGACGCACGGATTGACACCCAGCTGGAAGAGATCAAACGGGAATTGATTCAAGTTGCGCTGCAAAGCGATGAGCGGAGGCGATCGGATGACCGTTCAGCAACCTGATCTCTCCAGATACCTGGATCATCTGAGACCGCTCGATCCGGTAAGGGTAAACGGAAAAGTAACGCAGGTAATCGGCTTGACGGTCGAGTCCGAGGGTCCGGACGCAAGCGTAGGCGATGTCTGTTATATTTATCCGGCCAAATCGGCGAAACCGCTGAAGGCAGAAGTCGTAGGTTTTCGCAACAACAAAGTGATTCTGATGCCGCTCGGCGATTTGCATGCGATCGGCCCCGGCTGCGACGTGGTCGGAACGGGCAAGCCGCTTACCGTGCAGGTCGGTTCCGAGCTGCTCGGCAAAGTGCTGGACGGATTGGGCCAGCCGCTCGACGGCTCCTTCATCCCGACGCGCATGCCGCATTACTCGACGCATAATGTGCCGGCCAACCCGCTTTTTCGGCCGCGCGTTACCGAGCCGCTCGGCATCGGTGTGCGGACGATCGACGGTCTGCTGACAGTAGGGCAGGGGCAGCGGGTCGGTATTTTCGCCGGTTCCGGGGTCGGCAAGAGCACATTGCTCGGCATGATTGCCCGCAATACTTCGGCCGACGTCAATGTTATTGCGCTGATCGGAGAGCGGGGGCGCGAGGTGCTTGAATTTATCGAGAAGGACCTTGGGCCGGAAGGCCTGGCCCGATCGGTCGTCGTTGTGGCGACGTCGGATCAGCCGGCGCTGATCCGGATTAAGGGGGCGCTTATCGCGACGACGATCGCCGAATATTTTCGCGACCGCGGCTTGAACGTCATGCTGATGATGGATTCGGTAACGCGTTTTGCGATGGCGCAGCGCGAGGTCGGCCTCGCAATCGGCGAGCCGCCGGCAACCCGCGGCTATACGCCGTCGGTGTTCGCTACGCTCCCGAAGCTGCTGGAGCGGGCGGGTACGGGGCTGACCGGCTCGATCACGGCGTTCTATACGGTGCTCGTCGACGGCGACGATATGAACGAGCCGATCGCGGACGCCGTGCGGGGCATACTTGACGGGCATATCGTGCTCAGCCGAAGCCTCGCCAACAAAGGCCATTTCCCGGCCATCGATGTGCTCGCTTCGGTCAGCCGCGTGATGAGCAACATCGTCCCGGATGAGCAGCAGGATGCCGCCAACGAACTGAAGCGCCTGCTGTCCATTTATAGAGATTCGGAGGATCTGATCAATATTGGGGCGTATCAACGCGGATCAAATCCGGAAATCGACAGGGCGATCCAATATTATGACGCGATTCGGGGTTTCACACAGCAGAAAACGGATGAGAAAGTCGGTTTGGAAGATGCGCGGGAGCGCTTGATCGCCGATTTTACGATATAACTTAGTTACGGGGAGGTGCTCAGCCGGAATGTCCAAGTACCGTTATCCGCTGCAACGAATCGTCGATTTGAAAACAAGCGAGAAGACGCAGGCCGAATGGATGCTGTCCGCGGCGATCGGTAAGCTTCACGAGGAAGAACGCAAGCTGGAACAGCTTGCATCGGAGCTTGCAGGGTGTCAGGAACGGCTTCATGCTGCGGCATCGGAAGGGATCCCGCTCGCCGAGCTCCAGCTGATTCAGCATTATATCAGCTATCTGGAATCGCGCATCGATTGTAAAAAGCAGGATGTAAGGTGCGCGCAGACAGAGGTGGAGCACGAGCAAGGTCGGCTTTCCCTCAAAATGATGGATGAGAAGATTTGGCTCAAGACAAAGGAAAAAGCACTGGATGCTTTTCTGCAAGACATGCGGCTGAAAGAACAAAACGAGCTGGATGAAATGGCCACCGTCCGGTATATGCTTCCGGCCCGTTAGGCCGTCGAGCTTCGTGATATAAGTCGTGGGGCGCACATTGCTTCGCGAGCTTGAGGAGTGATTAGAATGGCGGAGATTCAAGCGGAAAAATCATACAGCGCGATGGAACGAATCATGTTCTTCCTGACGCCTATCCTGTTCACGCTGGTGCTGCTGGGCGTTCTGCTTGCCTTATTCAATATCGATTTGCGGAACCGGCTGCTCGACGCCGGCAACAAGGTGCCGTTACTGGAAAAGGTGCTGCCGGACGCTTCCAAGGCGGCATCGACCCCCGGGATGATAGACGAAACGATCCGGAGCCAGAATAATGAACAGAAAATCCGTGAGCTTGAGAAGCAGCTCGCTGCCAAAATTTCGGAGCTGGCCGCACTGACTGCAACGAAGACGACGCAGGAACAGACGATTGCCGATTTGCAAAGCCAGTTGGAGCAATCCAAAGCGACCGGAGCGAAGAAGCAGCTCGACGATCAGGAATACCAGAACCGGATTACGGGCCTCGCGTCCATGTTCGGCGATATGACGCCAGGCCGGGCGGCTCCGATTCTTCAGAGTATGACGCTTGATGAGATGGTGCTTATCATGGATGCGATGAGCCCCGCTTCCCGGATCGCGGTGATGGAGAAGATGACCCCGCAAATCGCGGCTGATGCGACGGCGCTCCTGAAAGACACAATACCGGTCAAGGATAGGCAAATTTCGGCTCTTCAAGCGAGGCTTAAGCAGCAAATGACCGCAACGGCTCAATCGGCTCCGTTCCTGGATGCGAAGCAGCTTAGCGCGACTTTTAACAGCATGGCGCCGGCTAAAGCGGCGGAACTGCTGCTGCAGATGGCCGAGGTCAGCCCCTCGAAGGTTCTGCAAGTGCTGAATTCGGTTAGCAATGCGGCACGTTCAAGTATCGTGGCCGAGATGAGCACCTTGAACCAGAAATATACGGCGCAGCTAGTGGCGAAGCTGATGTCCGGCAAATGAAACCAGTGAAGCGACTGCAAGCAAGGCGGCGACGCGATGAAAGGAGGTGAGAAAAAGATGCAAATGTCGATTGGACAAATGAACACGACACCCGCTCCGCAAACCGGCTCGACGAGCAGCGCGCCTTCAGGCGAAGAGGCCAAAGCGTTCGGCGGCATGCTCGTGCAAGTGATAGGCGAACCGGGGGATGCCGGCGCCGGCAAGAATGCAGCGCTCGGCAAGGCGATTGCCGCCGGTCTGATGTCTGGCGAGCTGGCTGCGCTGCTGGCTGGCGCGACCGGGGAAGGCGTAGAAACAAAGCTTGATCAAGCGCTTCGGCTCCTGGAGAGCGAAACGGCGGCGGAAGCCGGTCCGGACGAAGGTGCTCTGGCGGATATCTTGAACGAATTAAGCGCGCTGCTCCTGTCGGTTTTCGGTTTTACGCCGTTGAAGACGGAAGCCGGACCCGGACCGGGGTCGAGCTCCGCTGGAGAAGGCGAGGGGCAAGCGGTTAATGCGGGCGACTCCGTTCGCAATCAATTGATTCAGACGTTGTCGTTCTTGAAGACGCTTCTGCAGGAAAACGGTCAAAACGCGTTTGGCAAGGATCAGCTTCTGGTATTGAACGTTCAATTGGAGCGATTGCGGCAGCTGGCGGCAGACAATGCGGCAAGCAAACCGCAAGCGGCAGGCAATAAAGCGCAGCCTGACACCGGATCGATCGGGACGGTCGTTGCCGAGCAGGCCGCAAAGTCGAACCTGCACCTGCTGCGGATGGGCAACCAGCCGCTTCAGCCATCCTTGCTGAAGACGGTAATTGCCGAGTCGGAAGCGGTCAAGGCCGCAACTGCAGGCAGTAACGAGGTGGTGGCGGAAGGTTCTTTTGACGGGCTGCTTAGCGGACTGGCGGAGGGAGCCAGGCCGGTAGCTGAAGGAGCCAAAATGCAGGCGCAGCAGTCCGTTCCGGTCAACCGTTTCTTCGAAACGATGACGGGCATGATCGTCAAGCAGTTTGGATTGACCAAGGCCAATGGCGTCACCGAAGCGAAGCTTCTGCTTACGCCGGAACATCTCGGGCAGGTCGATGTAAGAATTTCACTGCAGAACGGCCAGTTGACGGCTCAATTCGTGGCGGAAAACGCGGCGGCGAAGGATATGCTGGAAAATCAGCTGGCGCAGCTTCGGAGCGCCCTTCAATCGCAAGGCCTGCAGGTAGAGAAGCTGGAGGTGTCGTATGGCACGCAGCAGAGCCAGATGTTCCAGGACGGAAGGGAGCGCGAGCATGGCGGACAAGCCTTCCAACAGCAGCGGGGCAATGAAAACGGAAGCTCGACTGACGGCGGAATCGCCGATTTCGAGCAAGAACTGGTCGAGTCGGTCGTGAGAAACGGACTGGGTTACGGCAGAGCAATTAACATCACCGCATAACCTGTTGCAACGGAGGTGAAAAAAGCAATGGCGAACGAGATCGTATCGACCAAAAATCGATGGCCATACTACGATGCTGCGAATGTGCAGTCTGCGTCGGCCAAGCCGAAGGATACGAGCCTGGGCAAAGATGATTTTCTCAAAATTCTCGTTGAGCAGCTGAAAAACCAGAATCCGATGGAGCCGCTTCAGGATAAGGACTACATCGCGCAGATGGCGCAATTTTCGTCCGTGGAGCAATTGATGAACATGGCGAAGGAAATGACGGCTCTCCGTACGAATCTGGGATTTGCTTCCGGATTGATCGGCAAGGACGTGGAATGGATCGAGACGACAGCTGCCGGTGAAGCGATCGCACGCTCCGGAACAGTAAGCTCCATTGTGGTCCGGGACGGTGTGCAGTATGTCAAGGTCGGGGACGAGAACATCCCGGTTGACCGGCTGTCCTCCATTACCGACAAGCAGGAGGTGCCTGCCGGTGAGTGATTCGGTCAGAGTCGGGCAGATGTACTCTGCTGTAGCGGCGCCGATCGGCCTCCGTAAAACGCCGTCCGCAGATGCGGCCGCGCCGCAGAGCGTCAAATTCGAGGACCTGCTGCAAGCATCGCAGTTGAAATTCAGCCGCCATGCAGAGGTGCGCATGCAGCAGCGGGGCATATCGTTCATGCCGGAGCAGGTTGGTCAGATCATGAACGCCATTCGGCAGGCGGAAGCCAAAGGGGCGAAGGATTCGCTCGTGCTTTACCGCGACATTGCGATGATCGTCAACGTGCCGAGCAAAACCGTCGTGACCGCAATGGACGGCAAATCCGCTTGGGGTAACGTCTTCACACAGATCGACAGCGCAGTCGTCATTTCCTGAAAAAGGGTCGGACCTATCCGGGGACCCGAGGCCGCAGACCGAATGAAGCGGCTTGCCAGACTTAACAACTTCTAACCATTATTAAACAGGAGGCTAACAAGCGTATGTTAAGATCAATGTACTCCGGTGTTTCCGGTATGCGCGCTTTTCAAACGAAGCTTGACGTAATCGGCAACAACATCGCAAATGTCAATACGATCGGGTTCAAAGCCGGCCGCGTCATGTTCAAAGATATTTTAAGCCAGACGGTTGCCGGCGTGACCCAGCCGACCGAAGGCACGATCGGCGGCGTCAATGCCAAGCAGATCGGCCTTGGCGTAACGCTGTCGGCGATCGACACGATTCACACGCCGGGCAGCGCGATGACCACGAATGTCGCAACGGACGTGCGGATTGACGGCGATGGATTTTTTGCGCTAAAAACGACTCCGGAACAAGAGGTGCCTTACCTGTCCCGCGCCGGCAACTTTATGCTGGATGCGAACCGCCAGCTCGTCAATTCGGACGGTATGTTCGTCATAAGCGCCGGCGGCGAGCCGATCGTGCTCGCCGAGGATGTAACGGCGTTCTCGATTGCGCAGGATGGCACCATCATTTCGGTAAGCGCAGACGGCACAAGCACGCCGACCGAGTTCCAGCTTGGTGTCGTTAAGGTGGCGAACCCGGCGGGCCTCGAGAAAGTCGGCGGCAATCTGTACCGCATGACGCCGAACGCGCATCCTGACGGCGAAGTGGTGTTGAGCACTGCGGGCAATATAGAGGTCGGCACGGGTGCGATTATCTCCGGGCAGCTGGAAATGTCGAACGTAGACCTGACGACCGAGTTCACGGAGATGATCGTGGCGCAGCGCGGCTTCCAGGCCAATTCGCGAATCATCTCGACTTCCGATGAAATATTGACGGAGCTCGTCAATCTGAAACGGTAATCTAACAGTCTGACAGGCACGCAACAGCTCGGGGGAGAACGCCTGGCGTTCTCCCCCGGATTACAAGGGGGAAGCTCATGATTGAGATGACGCGGCTGAATGGGACGAAGCTCATAATCAACGCGCTTCTGATTGAGACAATAGAAGAAGTTCCGGACACGGTCATCACCTTGACGACCGGCAAAAAGATATTGGCTTCGGAACCGGCGGCTGTGCTAATCGACCGGATTCGTCAGCATTTGCGCGAAATCGGTCTCGTAGCGTCCATCGTTCGGAGCGAGCAAACGGAGGGGCCTTCGTCATGAAGAAAATGTTACCGTGGCTAATCACGATTCTATTGGCTATTGCGTTAATAGCGGTAGTCGCCGTTTTTCTGTTCAATCAATTTTTCAACGATTCGGGCAAGGATGCCAAAGCGGCCGCGATTCAAAGTGTGGAAACCGTGAAGCCTGAGAAGATCAGTGCTTCCGAGCGGTTGGAGCTGACGGCCGAAATTCAAGACATCAAGACGAATCTGCTGGATACCGATTATATTGTGCTGATGAGCTTCGCTTTCCAGCTTGATTCCAAGAAAACGAAGGAAGACTTCGACAAAATCAAAGACATTCAGATTAGACCAATCATACTTCGCACTTTATCCGATATGTCGCCGGAGCAGTTTACCGGCTCCAAAGGAAAAGACGCGTTTACGGCGAAGCTGCTTAATTTGATCAACCTCGAGCTCCCGGAGAAATCGAAGCTCACTAAAGTCGAAATCACCAACTTTATCATAACGACGATCTGATCCGGTTAGCCGTGACGACGTTACCGAAAGTTTTTTGAGGGGGTGACATTAATGGTGGATGTATTATCGCAGAACGAGATTGACGCGCTCTTGGCCGCACTTTCCTCCGGTGAAATGGACGCTGAGGAGCTTAAAAAGGAAGAAACGCAGAAAAAGATCCGCGCATACGACTTCAAACGGGCTGTCCGCTTCTCGAAGGACCACCTTCGAAGCTTGACCCGGATTCATGAAAACTTTGCCCGGTATTTGACGACGTATTTTTCCGCTCAGCTGAGAACCTTCGTCCAAATCAACGTCGTGCAGGTCGAGCAACTGCCTTACGACGAATTTATCCGATCCATTCCGAAAATGACGATTCTTAATATTTTTGAAGCCGACCCGCTCGAAGGCCGAATGGTGCTCGAGGTGCATCCGAACGTGGCGTACGCCATGCTGGACAGGATGTTAGGCGGACAAGGGGCGGCCCCCAACAAAATAACGGCGCTCACGGAAATTGAAACGATCGTCATGGAAAGAATTTTCAACCGTGCGTTCGAAAGCCTCCAGGAGGCCTGGCGTACGGTTATCGAGCTTTCGCCCCGGCTCGAGGCGCTTGAGACGAATCCGCAATTTATGCAGATCGTTTCACCCAACGAGACGATCGCCCTTATCTCGCTCAGTACGAAGATCGGCGATACGGCCGGTATGATTAATCTGTGTATCCCGCATGTCGTGATCGAGCCGATTATGTCGCGGCTTTCGGTTCATCATTGGTTCGTTTCCCAGAAAAAGAGCCGCGCGCCCGAAGAAGTCGATATGCTCAGCAGTCGGGTAAGCAGAGCAAAGCTGCCGATCGTTGCAGAACTCGGCAACTCGTCCATCTCCATTCGCGAGTTTCTGGGTCTGAATGTGGGCGATGTCATTACCTTGGACAAGCGGACCGATGAAGGGCTTCGAGTCAAGGTCGGCGAACGATTGAAATTTATCGGCAGTCCGGGCACGATTCGGGATCGCATGGCCGTCCAAGTAGACGAGATTGTAAGCGAAGGAGCGGAAGAAGATCATGACGAGTAAGGATTATTTGTCGCAAGAAGAGATCGACGCCTTGCTGCGTCAATCCTCCGGCGATGCGGATCTGTCCCCTGTCGATGAGCCGGCTACGGATGAGTACATAAACTCATTGGAGGAGGATGCGCTCGGGGAAATCGGCAACATCACATTCGGCAGCGCCGCGACCGCATTATCGACGCTGCTCGGCAAGAAAGTGGAAATCACGACCCCGAAAGTGTCGGTTATACACAGGCATGAGCTGGACACGGAATTTCCAAAGCCGCATGTAGCGGTGCACGTTCAATACGTGGACGGCTTCCAGGGCATCAACTCGCTCGTCATCCGGACGAAAGACGCCCAGGTTATCGCGGATTTGATGCTCGGCGGCGAGGGCGACGTCATGGAGGGACAGGAACTGAACGAGATTCACGTCAGCGCCGTTCAGGAAGCGATGAACCAGATGATGGGCTCTTCCGCAACGTCGATGTCGACCATTTTCAACCGGTTCGTCAATATTTCGCCGCCGGGCATCGATATTCTCGATGTGACGAGCGGCGAGGGCGTGAGCCAGCTGCCGCCAGTCGACGTTTTCGTCAAAATATCGTTCCATCTGAAGATCGGCGATTTGATCGATTCAACCATCATGCAGCTGCTTCCGGTATCGTTCGCCAAAGAGATGGTTTCCACCTTGATGGGCGGAGCTTCTCCGGAACCTGCCGCCGTCGATCCCTCGTATACGCCGGAGCCGATTGCGCCGACATTACAGCCGCCGGCTGCTCCGCCGATGCAGCAGCCGCCGCAGCAGCCGATGTACAACCAGCCGCCGCAGCAGCCGCCCGCATATGGAGTGCCAGTGATGCCGGATATACCGGCCGCTGGAATACCGATGATGCAGGCGCCGGGACCGCAAACTTACGGCTCTATGCCGGGCAGAAACGTCAATGTTCAGCCTGTGCAATTCGGCAACTTCCAGCAAGCGCCGTTCGCGCACGGGGAAGAAACGAATCTTAATTTGCTGCTTGACATCCCTCTGAAGGTAACAGTGGAATTGGGAAGGACGCAGAAGCAGATCAAGGAAATACTTGAGCTGTCTCAAGGTTCGGTCATCGAACTGGACAAGCTCGCGGGCGAACCTGTCGACATTCTGGTCAACAGCAAGCTGATCGCCAAAGGCGAGGTCGTCGTTATCGACGAGAACTTCGGTGTGCGGGTAACCGACATCGTTAGCCAGTGGGACCGGCTCCAAAAACTTCAATAATTTCCTAGGGGGAAACAACAATGGCAAACCGCATTTTGATCGTAGACGACGCTGCTTTCATGAGAATGATGATCCGGGACATCTTGACGAAAAACGGCTACGAGGTCGTCGGCGAAGCGCCGGACGGCGCACAGGCGGTTGAGAAGTACAAAGAGTTGAAGCCCGATTTGATTACGATGGATATCACAATGCCGGAAATGGACGGCATTGCGGCGCTTAAGGAAATCAAGAAGATGGACGGCAATGCCAAAGTCATTATGTGCTCCGCCATGGGCCAGCAGGCAATGGTTATCGACGCGATCCAGGCAGGCGCGAAAGATTTTATCGTCAAGCCGTTCCAGGCCGACCGCGTTATCGAAGCGATCAAGAAGACACTGGGATAGCGGTTGAGAGCGATGAGTAATTATTCCGTTCATCTCGCGTTGTCCTCTCTCGCCTTCCTGACGGTCATGCCGTCAGCGGTGCGGGCCGCCGGCGATACCAACGGCACGATGAACAATCTGGACGGGCCGCCCGCTGAGATTGTGGGCAGTACGAGTATGGCCGGCAGTCTCATTTGGGTGATCGTATCGTTGATCCTTGTTATCGGACTCATTGTGTTCGTCATTAAGTTTTTAGCCGGCCGCAGTCGAATTTGGGGCGCGAACCGGTCTCTCCGCTCGCTCGGCGGAGTGGCCCTGGGCCAGAACAAATCGCTGCAGGTCGTGGATGTAGCCGGGCAGCTCTATGTTGTCGGAGTCGGTGAAGATGTCAGACTGCTCGATAAAATTGAGGATCCGGAGCAGGCGCAAGCGATTATCCGGCTGCTGGATCAGACGTCGCAGCTCATGTGGAACACGGCAGCGGTCGGCTCGCTGATGAACCGGCTGCGCAACCGGACGGCAGTCGGCGGCTTGAGGGAAACGGAGACGATTGAAGACGACGCATTCCGCACGATTCTGCAGGACAAGCTGCAGCGCCAGGCGGAAACGAAACATAAGGTTGAAACGCTGCTGAACGAGAATTCATCGAAAGATCGGTTGAGGGACGAATGAGCAGGAAAGTCGCCATTTCTTTCATGTTGTTGTTGCTCGTGTCGTTTGGCATGCAGCTGACGGTATTCGCCGAGCCGCTGCCGAATATCGATATCCAAATCGGCAACGGCAGTGATACGGGATCGAACACGTCGGCGGTTTCCTTGCTTTTAATGATTACCGTGCTCAGCATCGCGCCGGCTATTCTGGTGCTGATGACGAGCTTTACCCGTATCGTGATCGTGCTTGGATTCGTGCGAACGTCGCTCGGAACCCAGCAAATGCCGCCGAATCAGGTGCTGATCGGACTGGCGTTGTTTCTTACCTTTTTCATTATGTCTCCTACGTTGACACAGGTGAATGAGGTGGCTCTGCAGCCGTACATGAAGGGTGAAATTTCTCAGACGGAAGCCTTGAGCGCCGCAGCGCAGCCGATGAAAAAGTTTATGGCGTCCCATACTCGGGAGAAGGATTTGCTGCTGTTTCTGAAATATACCGGCAGTGAGAAACCATCCAGCTATGAGGATATCCCGCTTACCGTGCTGGTTCCGGCATACGCGATCAGTGAATTGAAAACGGCGTTTCAAATGGGCTTCATGATCTTTATACCGTTTCTTGTCATCGATATGGTCATTGCCAGTGTGCTTATGGCGATGGGGATGATGATGCTGCCGCCAGTCATGATATCTTTGCCGTTTAAGATTCTGTTGTTCGTGCTCGTGGACGGCTGGTATCTGATTGTGAAGTCGCTGCTGCTTAGTTTCAATACGGTTGCATAAAGGAAAGAAATATGACTGATTTACACGCATTGGAGGGAACAGAAATGGACGCCGATTTCGTCATCGGACTGGCAGGGAAAGCGGTGTATACGGTATTGAAAGCCAGTGCGCCCATGCTTGCAATCGGCTTGGCAGTCGGCTTGGTCATCAGTATATTTCAAGCTATGACTCACATCCAGGAGCAAACGCTGGCATTTGTGCCCAAAATCGTTGCCGTGCTCGCATCGGTGCTCATCTTCGGTCCATGGGTTCTGAATACGCTGGTTGACTTTACATACAACCTTTTGAATAACCTTTACAAATATATCGGTTAGGCTGTGGAAAGATGAATACTTTTCTGCAGGTGCTTCCTGTTTTTTTGCTAATCTTTTGTCGAATAACGGCATTTTTTGTCGTTGCGCCGCTGTTCTCGACGCGGGGAGTGCCGAACACGTTCAAGGTCGGCTTAGGTTTTTTCATCTCTGTGATCGTGTTTTTAAGCTACGGCGTCGGCGAGGCGGCCTCGTTTGACATGGCCTACCCGCTGCTGGTTATCCGTGAAATTTTAACCGGGGTGCTGCTTGGATTCATTGTCTATCTGTTTTTTACGGTCGTTCAAACGGCCGGGGCTTTCATCGATCTGCAAATGGGTCTGGCGATGGCGAACATCATCGATCCGCTGACTGGCGCGTCGGCTCCCATGACCGGCAATTTCAAGTATTACTTGATGCTGATGCTCTTTTTGTCGATGAATGGCCACCATTATATGCTGTTGGCGCTCATGCAGAGCTATGACTGGATTCCGCTCAGCAACGAGCTGTTTTCCCGCATTCAGGAGGGCGGTGTCACCGAATTCCTGACCCGGACGCTTGCCACTACGTTCTCGCTGGCGCTTCAGCTCTCGGCTCCGCTTGTCGTTTCCATGTTCCTGACGGACGTAGGACTCGGATTTCTGGCCAAGACGGCCCCGCAGTTCAACGTTTTTGTCATCGGCGTACCGATTAAGCTGCTCGTCGGGTTCATGATTTTGGCGTTGACGCTGCCGAGCTTGACCCTGTTGTTTGGCAATCTTTTCGCTGACATGTTCGAGTCCGTCAACCGCCTGCTCGCGATTGTGAACGCCGGTCCCGGATAAAGCCCAGTCGGTTTCAAGGAGGTGCGGTGGTGCAAACGTTCCGCTTTAGGCTGGATCTGCAATTGTTCAACCAGGAGAAAACGGAACCGGCCACGCCGAAGAAACGGCAAGAGACCAGACAGGAAGGGCAAGTGGCGATGAGCCAGGAGCTGCCTGCGGCGTTCATTTTGCTGTTCATATTCCTAAGCTTCACGATGCTCGGCGATTATTACGCCGAACGCTTTCTTCGCATTTTCGGCGACTTGTTCGAAAGCTGGCTCACTTATGACTTGACGACAGGCAATCTGATGCCGTTATTCTCCAGTCTGCTCATTCAACTGCTGATGATCATAGCACCGGTATTCATCATAGCGGTCGTAACGGCGTTGATCAGCTCGTATTATCAAGTCGGCATTCTGCTGACAGCCAAACCCATCATGCCGAAGCTCAGTAAAATCAACCCGATAGCCGGGGCGAAGCAATTAGTGTCGTTGCGCTCGATGGTGGAAGTGCTGAAAAGCATTCTGAAGCTAATCATTATCGGTTTTATGGTTTACAGGTCCCTGTGGGGGCAAAAGGATACCCTGCTCGCCTTGGGTCATATGGAGCCTTTGCAAATATTTCAGTTCACCGCGTCGATCACGCTGTCGCTAGGCGTCAAAATTGCCGCCTTGCTGGTGGTGCTCGCCATATTCGATTACATCTACCAAAAGTATGAATACGAAAAAAGCATCAAGATGTCCAAGCAGGACATCAAGGATGAGCACAAAAAGTCGGAAGGCGATCCGCTCATCAAGGGCAAAATCCGCGAGAAGCAGCGCCGGATGGCGATCCAGCGGATGATGCAGAACGTGCCAAAGGCCGATGTCGTCATTACGAATCCGACTCATTTTGCGGTAGCGCTGCAATACGACGGATCCCAAATGGACGCTCCGGTCGTGCTCGCCAAAGGGATGGATCACCTCGCCCTGCGCATTCGCGAGCTGGCCAAGGATAGCAACGTTATGATTATGGAAAATAAGCCGCTCGCAAGAGCGTTGTACGATAGGGCGGAAATCGGCGAGGCCATTCCCGCCGATTTGTTCCAGGCGGTGGCGGAGGTGCTGGCTTACGTCTATAGGATGAAAGGCCGCGTCAAAAAAGCGTAGAACGGAGGGAACGTCATGAAGATCAAAGATTTATCCGTACTGATCGGTATTATCGGCATCGTGCTCATGATGGTCATTCCTGTACCGATCGGCTTGCTCGACGTCCTGCTAGTCATAAACATCTCGGCCGCGTTAATGATCCTGCTGATCGCGATGAATACGAACGATTCGCTCGATTTCAGCATCTTTCCGTCGCTGCTGCTGATCACGACCTTGTTCCGGCTTGCGCTCAACGTATCGACGACCCGCAACATCTTGTCGAAAGCCGAAGCGGGCCATGTGGTAGAGACATTCGGCAGGTTCGTGGCTGGCAACCAAATTGCGATCGGCTTTGTTGTGTTTCTCATCTTGGTCATTGTGCAGTTCATCGTCATTACGAAGGGTTCGGAGCGGGTAGCGGAAGTGGCCGCCCGTTTTACGCTCGATGCGATGCCGGGCAAACAGATGAGTATCGATGCCGATCTCAACTCCGGGCTCATTAACGAGCAGCAGGCAAAGCAGCGCCGGGAAAAAATCGAAAAGGAAGCCGACTTCTACGGCGCGATGGACGGCGCAAGCAAATTCGTCAAAGGCGATGCGGTCGCATCGATCATCATTCTGGTCGTCAACCTGCTGGGCGGCTTCATTGTCGGTATGGCTGTTCACGGCATGGGTTTCGGAGAGGCGCTCGAAACGTTCTCCGTCTTAACGATCGGCGACGGTCTCGTCAGCCAGATTCCGGCGCTGCTGATCTCGACCGCGGCGGGCCTGATTGTAACAAGAGCCGCTTCAGAGGGCAACCTGGCTTTCGATTTGACGAATCAGCTGTTCAAATATCCAAAGCTGCTCTATATCGTCGCAGGCACAGTTACGCTGCTTGGCCTTGCAACCCCGATCGGTCCGCTAGCTACGCTGCCGATCGCCGCCATTCTCGTATTTGCCGGGCGGAGGATGTCGCGTGACCTGGCGTTGAAAAGGCAGGAAGAGGAGCTCATGGTGGAGGAGCAGCAGATTGAGGAGGTGCGCAGCCCGGAAAGCGTCATCAATCTGCTGCAGGTCGATCCGATCGAATTCGAGTTCGGCTACGGCCTGATTCCGCTCGCCGACACACAGCAAGGAGGCGATCTGCTCGACCGGATCATCATGATCCGCCGGCAATGCGCTTTGGAGCTCGGTCTTGTCGTTCCGGTCATCCGGATTCGAGACAACATTCAGCTGAAGCCGAACGAATATGTCATTAAAATCAAAGGCAACACCGTCGCGCGCGGCGAATTGCTGCTTAACCATTATTTGGCGATGAGTCCCGGCTACGACGACGAATCGGTCGTCGGCATCGAGACGCAGGAGCCGGCATTCGGCCTTCCGGCGCTTTGGATCGACGAAGCGACGAAGGAGCGGGCGGAACTGTCCGGGTATACGGTCGTGGACCCTCCTTCGGTCGTTGCGACGCATTTAACCGAAATCATCAAGAAGCATGCGCATGAGATGATCGGCCGTCAAGAGACGAAAACGCTGATCGAGAACGTCAAGGAATCGTATCCGGCGCTGGTCGACGAGCTGATCCCTTCGATCCTCTCGATCGGCGAGGTGCAGAAGGTGCTGGTCAAGCTGCTCCGAGAGAAAATATCGATTCGCGATCTGGTCACCATTTTCGAAACGCTGGCCGATCATGGCAACTACACGAAGGATTCGGATATATTGACGGAATATGTGCGCCAAGCGCTCTCCAGACAGATCACGAATCAATTCTCGTCCGGCAGCGACACGCTGAAAGTCATCACTGTAGGACCGTTACTGGAGAAAAAAATCGCCGAATCGGTACAGCAAACCGACCAAGGCAGCTATCTTGCTCTCGATCCGGTATCGACCCAGCACATTTACCAGAAGCTGAACGAGCAGGTGAACCGGCAGATCCAGTCCGGCCAGCAACCGATCGTTCTTGCTTCCCCGACCATCCGCATGTATTTGCGGCAAATCGTGGAGCGCACTATGCAGGATGTTCCAGTGCTGTCTTATAGCGAACTGGAGCCGAGTGTTGAAGTTCAAAGCATCGGAGTGGTGAATTTATGAGGGTCAAGCGATATGTCGTAAACGATTTGCCTGAAGCCCTGCCGCTAATCAAAAGCGAGCTTGGCAAGGATGCCGTCATTCTGAATACGAAGGAGATTCATATTGGCGGCTTCCTTGGCTTATTCCGCAAGAAGAAGATGGAGGTTATCGCCGCCGTCGAGACGAATTCCCCGTCACAGAAGCAGCAGCCGAATGCGCAGAAACGTCCCGGTGCGTCGTCCATATCGAACGCTGCACCGGCGCCGGCAGGCTCGGTATCACGGCCCGCCCTGGCGCAGACCATGCCGGA
>NZ_KK082138.1:34731-40555 GCF_000598065.1 Paenibacillus darwinianus
GGTGCCGCGCCGGCGGAGCGGCCCGTCTCCTCGACGCCGGAATTCGCCAGAGCGGTCATGCAGGCCGCAAAGGAATTGGATGCGTCGGCTGGCACGGCAATCTCGGACATTCCCGGCGCAGCGTCGAATGCTACGGGGGAAGCGTCGCCGAAGCCGGGCGCGGCAGCGCCGCAACATCAAGCGATGGTACTGGAAGAGATCAGACAAATGAAAGAGCTGGTCTCCAAGCTGGCCAAGCGGCAGGATGGAGAAGGCGAATCCGAAGCGTTCTCCGGTTTGCGCGAACGGCTGTCCGCTCAGGAAGTGGCGGATAAGTGGATCGACCGATTGTTCGAGACGATGCGACAGCGCCCTGACTTTGCGGAGGATGAGACGACGGTCAGGCGGATTGCAGCCGAAACGCTCCATGAATGGATCAGTCCGTTCGCGGCGCCCGGCATCGGCCGATCCAAACGGATGGTGCATGTCGTGGGACCGACAGGAGTCGGCAAAACGACGACGATCGCCAAGCTGGCGGCGGAGCAGTCGTTGAAAGGCAAGAGGAAAGTCGGCTTCATTACCTCCGACACCTACCGGATCGCCGCCGTCGATCAGCTTCGTACCTATGCGAACATTCTGAATGTTCCGCTTGAAGTTGTGTTTTCTCCGCTCGAGCTGGCCAGGGCATTCAAATCGCTGGAGGATCGCGACATTATTTTCATGGATACGGCAGGGCGCAATTTCCGGAACGATCTGTACGTGTCGGAGGTTAACAGCCTGCTGCAGACGGATCAGAACAGCGATACATATCTGGTGCTCAGCCTGACCGGCAAGACGAAGGATATGGAAGCCGTTGCGGGAAGATTCTCCCAATATGGCGTAGACAAGCTTATTTTCACCAAGTTCGATGAAACCGACACGGTCGGCGCCGTTCTCAATATGGCGATGGAGCATGGCTTCAAAACCGCATATATGACTCATGGGCAGAACGTGCCGGACGATATCGAGCCTTTCCGGCCAGACATCTACGTCCAACAGCTATTGGGGGCGGCGGATCATGAATGATCAAGCGCAAGCGCTGCGTAATCTTGTGCAGACACAGGAAACGGCCGGCGGCGGGCGCACGACGCGCATCCTGACCGTCACAAGCGGGAAAGGAGGCGTGGGAAAGTCGAACTTCAGCCTGAACTTCGCCTTAACGCTTCAGAGGCTGGGCAAGCGCGTGCTCGTGTTCGATGCGGATATCGGAATGGCGAACATCGACGTTCTCATGGGCGCATCCACTCCATACAACCTGTACCACCTGCTGAAGCGGGAAAAATCGATTTGGGACATTATTCACGTAGGTCCGCTCGGCATCCATTTTATCGCCGGAGGCTCGGGCTTCAAGGATTTGATCGATTTGTCGGATGCAGAGCTGGATTACTTCGGCGACCAGATCGGTAAGCTTCACGGCCATTACGATTTGATTCTGTTCGATACGGGTGCGGGCCTTTCCAAGGAAACGGTGAAGTTCATCGTAGCAGCCCAAGAGACGGTTGTCGTCACAACGCCGGAGCCGACCTCGATTACCGACGCATATGCTCTGATCAAAATGGTCAAAGCGATGAACCATGACGTCGATTTCAAGCTGGTCGTCAACCGGGCTATCGATGGACGGGAGGGCAAGCAGACGGCGGACAAAATCGGGCTTGTGGCCAGGCAGTTCCTGCAAATGGAGCTTCCCTTGCTCGGTGTCGTGATGGACGACGCCAATGTGACGAAAGCGGTCAAAAGGCAGGTTCCTTTTACGCTCGCTTATCCGGGCGGCGATGCGGCAAAAAGCATCGAGGACATTGCCAAGCGCTTCCTGGCCGTCGATACGGGCGGGGAGAAGGGCGGAGTCAGAGGATTTCTGCAGCGGATGTTCAGACGATAAGAAACTGATTCTTGTGGAGGTAGCCGTCATGAAGCCTTATCGCATTTTGGTAGTCGACGATTCCGCATTCATGCGCAAGCTTTTCTCCGACATTATCAACGGCGATCCCTCGTTTACTGTCGTAGGGACGGCAGCGACGGGGGCGCAGGCGGTCGAACTGCTCACAAGCGTCGAGCCGGACGCGGTCACGATGGATATGGAAATGCCCGACATGAACGGGCTGGAGGCATTAAAGGTCATTATGGAACAAAAGCCGACGCCGGTCATCATGCTGTCAGGCGTCAGCGAGGACAACATGCGCGCAACGGTCGCGGCGCTGCAGTACGGCGCATTCGATTTCATCCGAAAGCCGACCGGCTTGACTGCCGACATTCATCAAGTTGCCGAGCAGCTGCTCGTGCGGCTGCGAAGCGCGGTCAGCGCCAAGCATCGGTCAGTCTTGCTGCCGCTTCCCGACCAGCCGGCCTCCAAGCCGCCCGATAACCGGTTGCTCAAGGATGCCGCATCCGCTCAAGCGATACGAGCTGCGCCGGGGGCAGCAGCCCGTGTCGGCCGGAAACCGGCTGTGGCCCCGGCCGCCCCGGGAGCACCTGTCGCCGCGGGAGTTCCGGCGGCCTCGGCCGCTCCGCAGCCGGCGAACAGGAGTACGGCGTTCCGGCATGTGGTAGCGGTCGGGACATCGACGGGAGGTCCGCGCGCCCTCCACCAATTGATCAGTTCCCTGCCCGGCGATCTTCCGGCACCGGTGCTCATCGTCCAGCATATGCCGCCTAAATTCACGCATTCTCTCGCACAGCGGCTCGATTCATTCTCGGCGCTGTCCGTGAAGGAAGCCGAGCACGGCGAACAGGTTGCTGCGGGCACGGTCTACATCGCTCCAGGCGGTTATCATATGACGCTTGTCCGGACGGGAGGCCAATATCGGATTGACCTTTCGCTGGGCGAACCGCGCGGAGGCCATCGGCCTTCCGTCGACCAATTGTTCGAGTCTCTTGTACCTTTTGTTGAGCTGGCCCGGCATGCAGTCATCATGACCGGGATGGGAAGTGACGGTGCAAAAGGCATGAAGGCTTTGGCGGAAAGCGGCGCGGTTACGACGATTGCCGAATCGGAGGAAACCTGTATCGTATTCGGTATGCCGCGCTCCGCCATAGAGCTCGGCGCCGCCAAAACCGTATTGCCGCTGCCCGGCATCGCTCCGCAATTGGCGGGAGCGGTGATGACATAACGGCACTGATTACCTAGAACGAGGCAGTTCACACAGGAGGTGCAAGGGAATGGATATGAATGCGTATTTGTCGATGTTTATCGACGAATCGAATGATCATCTTCAATCATTAAATGAAAATTTATTGCGGCTTGAAAGCGCTCCTGAGGATTTAAGCATCGTACAGGTCATATTTCGATCTGCGCATACGCTGAAGGGCATGTCCGCAACGATGGGCTTCGAGGATTTGGCGTCGCTTACCCACGAAATGGAAAATGTGCTCGATCTCGTCCGGAACAACAAGCTTAAGATGGACGGGTTCATTTTCGACACGTTATTCAAAAGCCTGGATGTGCTCGATTCGATGGTGCAGGACATTGTCGGAGGCGGAACGGGCAAGGCGGACGTATCCAATATCGTCGCTTCGCTCAAAGCGATCGTCAGCGGCGAATACCGAACGGATGCGGCTGCAGGCGCGCCGGCCAAGACGGGCATGGATGGAGAACCTCGGGGCATCGAGCTGGATCAATTCCAGATATCGGTTCTTCAGCAATCGATGGAGACCGGCCATCAGGTGTTCCATATTATCGTCAAGGTTCGGGAGGACTGCGTCCTGAAGGCCGCTCGGGCCTACATGGTATTCGAGCTGCTGGAAAGAAGCGGGGAAGTCGTCAAATCGGAGCCGTCGGTGCAGGAAATCGAGCAGGAGAAGTTCGACCGTTCCTTCTCGGTCTATCTGATCACGCATAAGCCGATGGAAGAGCTGAAAACCCAGATCGAGAACGTCTCCGAGATCGAATCCGCACAGATGACCCTTCTCGACGAAGAGTCGCTTTCGCTTCTCTCGCAGCCCTCCAAGCCGCAACCGGCAGCCGACCGACCCGCCG
Source organism: Paenibacillus darwinianus (assembly GCF_000598065.1). GTDB lineage: Bacteria > Bacillota > Bacilli > Paenibacillales > Paenibacillaceae > Paenibacillus_I > Paenibacillus_I darwinianus. The sequence goes on from NZ_KK082138.1 coordinate 38,723, forward strand.
AGGACAAGCGTCCCGCTGCCGATGAGAATAAGCTGCGCACGAGCGGGGCCCAGAGCGGAGGAGCCGTCACAAAGACGATCCGTGTGGACATTGAGCGGCTGGATGTGCTGATGAACCTGTTCAGCGAGCTGTTGATTGACCGAGTCCGATTGGAGCAGCTGGCGGGCGAAATCCGCCGCAGCGATCTGACGGAAACGGTCGAGCATATGGCGCGCGTCAGCGGCGATCTGCAGAATATCGTGCTTAAGCTGCGGATGGTACCGGTCGAGTCGGTGTTCAACCGGTTCCCGCGCATGATCCGCGATCTGGCCAAAACGTTGGACAAGAAAGTCGATCTGGTCATTACCGGAGCGGAAACGGAGCTGGACCGGACGGTAATCGACGAAATCGGCGATCCGCTCGTGCATCTGCTGCGCAACTCGATCGACCACGGCATCGAGGCTACCGAGAAGCGCCTGCAAGCCGGCAAACCAGAGTCCGGCACCGTCAACCTGCGCGCGTTTCACAGCGGCAACAACGTCTTCATCGAGATTGAAGATGACGGCGGCGGAATCAATCGAGAGCGCGTGCTGGCCACGGCCATTAAGAACGGCGTCGTGACGGCTGATCAGGGCAAGTCGATGAGCGATGAAGAGGTATATATGCTCCTGTTTGCCCCGGGCTTCAGCACGGCGGAGAAAATATCGGATATTTCCGGACGCGGCGTCGGCCTGGACGTCGTCCAAACGAAAATCAACTCGCTCGGCGGCGCGGTTGGCATCCAGTCGGAGCTCGGCAAAGGAACCGTGTTTTCCATCCAGCTTCCGCTCACGCTTTCCATCATATCCGCCATGCTCATCAAGCTGGGCTCCGAGAAGTTCGCGATTCCTTTGTCTTCGATCATGGAGACGTCGATCATACGCCGGGAGCAGATCCATCACATTCACGGCAGCCAGATGATCGAATTCCGCGGCGCGATCATTCCGATCGTCTCCCTCAGCCGGTTGCTCGCTTCGCCGGACTTCGACGAATCGCAGGAGACGGAGACGGAGGTCGTTATCATTCGGAAAGGCGACAAATGGGCGGCCGTGATGGTCGACGAGTTTATCGGCCAGAGCGACATCGTGCTAAAGCCTCTTGGCAATTACTTGAACGGCTCGCCGGCAGTATCCGGCGCTACGATTCTGGGCGACGGACAGGTTGCGCTGATTATAGACCCCAACGCACTGATTAAATAATTTACCGGACGAACAATGAGGAGGTCCACCAATGGGCGAGGAGTTAAAAGTAATCGTATTCGCGCTTGCCAATGAGCATTACGGAATTGAAGTCGACAAAGTCCGCACGATCGAGCGGATGATGCCGATCACGCGCGTCCCCAAAACACCGGCTTTCATCAAAGGCGTCATCAACCTCCGCGGCGTCGTCATCCCGGTGATTGATTTGCGCGGCCGCTTCGGGCTGGAGCAAACGGAGGCGACTGAAAACTCCCGCATCATCATCGTCGCCTCGAATGATCTCGAGGTCGGATTCATCGTCGACTCGGCGAACGACGTCATCGATATCGACAGCGACGCGATCGATACGCCGCCCGAAGTGGTCGGAGGCATTAGAGCGAAGTATTTAAGAGGCGTTGCGAAACTTGACGAGCAGCGTCTTCTGATCATGTTGAATTTGGTCGAAGTGTTGAATAAGGACGAAATCATCCAGCTTGAGCAGCTTGAGGAATAGCGTGTGAGTCTATTTAGCGAATTCGCGGACGATTTTAAGCTGGACGTGCTGAAGGAAGTGGGGAATATCGGAGCGGGACATGCGGCCACAGCCCTCTCGCGGCTTCTCGACAAGCCAATCGAT
>NZ_KK082138.1:40655-54625 GCF_000598065.1 Paenibacillus darwinianus
AAGCCAATCGATATGGCGGTTCCGACGGTAAGCCTGGTTCCCTTCGAGCAGATTGCGGACCTGGTCGGCGGCTCCGAACAGGTTGTCGTGGCCGTCTTCCTCAGGGTCGAGGGAGACGCTCCCGGCAACATGTTTTTCATCATTCAGGAAAATTCCGCTAAACGCCTGCTGGGCAATCTGTTGTCCATCGAGCCGGAGGACGGGGCGGCGTACACGGAGATGGAATTCTCGGCATTGAACGAAATCGGCAACATATTGGCTGGCTCCTATTTATCTTCGCTTGCCGACTTTACGAACCTGTCGATGCATCCGACGGTTCCTTCGCTCGCCGTCGATATGGCGGGCGCCATTTTAAGCTACGGACTTTTGCAATTCGGCCAGATGGGCGATGGCGCGATGCTGATCGAGACGACGTTTCTGGAAGATGACGACGAGGTGGAAGGCCACTTTTTCCTGATTCCCGATCCGGATTCGTTCGACAAGATATTCCGTGCGCTGGGAGTGCCTTTGGAATGACGGAGCATATCAAGGTGGGAATGGCCGAACTTAAGATCGCGGCCTCGGGCGAGATTCTGAAGACGACCGGTCTTGGCTCATGCGTCGGGCTGACGCTTTATGACGCCGGGGCGCGTGTGGCCGGGCTGGCGCATATTATGCTGCCTTCGTCCGAAATCGCCAAAGAGGCCGCCTTCAACCGGGCTAAATATGCGGATACGGCGCTTCCGGTTTTGATCGAGCTTATGACCAAGGCAGGAGCCTCCGCCAGAAGATTGACGGCCAAGCTGGCCGGGGGAGCCCAAATGTTCATTTTCGCGGGACAGAGCGATACGATGAGAATCGGTCCGCGAAATGTCGAAACATGTAAGCTGCTGCTCGTCGGCAACCGCATACCGTTGGTCGCAGAGGACACTGGCGCAAGCTATGGCCGTACCATCGAGCTTGACAGCGGGACAGGCCTGCTGACTATCCGCAGCGTTCAGTATGGGATAAAGGAGCTTTAGAATGCTGGGATCTGTGCGTTGGAATCTGGCATCGGGCATCTCCGGTATGCTTCTCACGTTTCTGGCTTCCTTCGGAAACAACGGATTTGCCGTTTCATGCCTGCGAGGCTTGTACGCATTCATTGCATTTTTTATGTTAGGGTACTTGATTCGAGTCGTATTGCGCGGGATCGTGGGGACAGCGCCGTCGGAGGACTGGCCCGATATTCAGGCCGATCCCTCCGTCGGCGGACAAGTCGATTTCTCGACGCCGGACGAAGGGGAAGATCTTAACGGGCTTCTCAGAGCGCAGTTGGATGGGAGCGATAATGCTTCCGGCGAGGCGGTCGGTTTTGCGCCTTTTCAACCGAAAAAGCTGGCTTCCACACAAAACCTGGACCCTGAAGAACTGGCAAATGCACTACGTCACCTGTCTGATAGCAAGGAATAACCGACCGCGGTTATCTGGAATGCTTTCCTTAAGAAAAACGGGAATCATTCAACATGATCGGTTTTCCTTAAGGAAAGGTTTGGGAGGGTGAGACGATGATGATCGAACCGAAAGCTCCTCATTTGTCCAACATTGAGTTGTGGCGGAAGTGGAAAGAACAAAAGGATATAGAGGCTAAAAAGCAGTTGATTGAATTATATTTGCCGCTGGTCGATTATGTGACGAACCGGATGGCGATCGGGTTGCCCAAAAACGTCTCCAAAGACGATCTTGCCAGCAATGGCGCGATGGGCCTGATCGACGCGATCGAGAAGTTCGATTACCAGCGAGGACTCCAATTTGAAACTTACGCTTCCTGGCGCATCCGGGGCGCGATGATCGACGGCCTGCGACAAGGCGATTGGGTGCCGCGCTCCGTGCGGGAAAAAGCGAAAAAAATAGAGGAAGCCTACCAACAGCTGGAGCAGCAATATCTGCGCTCGGTAACGGACGCCGAAATCAGTTCTTATCTGAATATCAGCGAACGGGACTTCCAGACGATGGTGCAGGAAATCGCCGTAACGACCGTCGTCTCTCTGGAGGACCCGATCCGAGAAGAAGAATCGGAGACGCGGATGTCGATGCTGATCGATGAGAAGGCGAAAAATCCCGATCAAACGGTCCAGCAGTTTTTTCTGAAGGAAACCTTGGTCAAGGGCATCGAAAGGCTCACCGAAAAGGAGCGGATCGTCATTTCATTGTTTTATTATGAAGAGTTGTCTCTCAGCGAGATCGCCGAGGTGATGTCGCTCTCGCCTTCGCGTATTTCCCAGCTTCATTCCAAAGCGATTCTGCGGCTTCGCGGCGCGCTCGACAAGCAAAAAAATCAATTGATGCAAAACTGATGCAAGGAGGAAACTGCGATGTCAAATCTCGCCGCAATGGAAACGAACATCGGAATCGAACTGGCGCCCGACCAATTATCCGCGATCCTGCATTTTAACAAGGCGGATGAAGCATTCGCCTTCACTGCGGAGGAACTGGAGCAATTTTTGAAAAGCCATGGCGTCGTTTTCGGCATCCATAATGACGTGCTTGCCAGCATCGCGCTCAATCCGAAACATTACTTTTATGGACAGACTGTCATCGCAACGGGCAATCCGCCGCTCGACGGTAAAGACGGGTTTATCCACTACGCATTCAATATGGAGGAAGAGTCGCTCAAGCCGGCTCTGCTGGAGGATGGCACAGTCGATTACAAGGAAGTCATCCAGCTGAAAAACGTTATCAAGGGACAACTCATCGCCGAGCTGGTTCCTGCCGAGGAAGGACATCCGGGCACTGCCGTAACGGGCGAAAAGCTTAACGCCAAGCACGGCAAGACGGTCCGTTTCAAGGTAGGCAAGAACGTTGTCCTTAACCCGGAGCAGAACGCGATGTACGCGGCAATCGACGGCATGATCGCCAAGACGGACAAGGACAAGATCAACGTTTTTCCGGTGTTTGAAGTGAACGGCGACGTCGATTACAATATCGGTAACATCGACTTCGTCGGTACGGTCGTGATCAGGGGCAACGTGCTTACGGGCTTTCGGGTCAAAGCGGCGGGCGACATTCGCGTTGTCGGAGGCGTAGAAGGAGCCGAGCTTGAAGCGGATGGATCGATTGAAATAACGGGCGGCATATTGGCCGGCAACAAGGGCTTCGTCAAAGCGGGGAAGACGGTGCGGAGCTCTTTCATTCAGGATGGCAATGTTCTGGCAGGCGAAGACATCGTCGTTACCCAAAGCATTATGCATTCCCAGGTCAGAGCGGCGCAAAGCATCGTTTGTTCGGGGGCCAAGGGGCTGCTCGTCGGCGGAATCGCGCAAGCCGGGGATAAAGTGACGGCGCGGACGATCGGCAACACGATGTCTACTGCCACCGCCATCGAGGTCGGCGTTCATCCCGCGCTGCGCGCCGAGCTTAATGAGTTGCGCAGTCAATTAAAGGAGATGTCGGAGAGTCTCGACAAAATGGACAAGGCGCTGACGCTGCTGGATCAGCTGGCCGCAGCCGGGCAGTTGTCTCCCGACAAGCTGGCGCTTCGCGTCAAGCTGAACGCCACCAAGCGTCAGGTACTGGATGAACAAAACGTCGGTGGGGAGCGGATTCTCGCGATCGAGAAAATGCTTGAAGATACGGGTCGCGCCAAGGTGGAAGTAATCAATACGGTGTACGGCGGAACCAAAATCGTCATTGGCCGCTATACCCGCTTCGTCAAGGATCCTGTGCAGCGCGTCTGCTTCAGATACTCGGAAGGCGACATTAATATGGCGCCGCTGGTATAATGATAGAAGACAGTCGATTTTCTGGTGAAAGGGAGATGACGAATGACCTTCAAATCGCTCGATTTGCAAATGTCCATTCCACGCACCCCCGAAGCAAGCGCTATACAGGCCCAGCAACTGCAGAAACAGGTTGCCGAACAACAACAGCTGGCGACCGCGGCGGAGAAACAAACGGAAATGAAGAGACACCGGAACACCGGCGTCGAGGAAACGGCTGGACAAACGATCAAGGACCGTCAGGGCCGGCAGCAGCCAGGCGGGCAAGGCGGCCGGCGCGGCCGGGGGCTGCAAGCCGATGCGCATGCCGCGAAGCCCGAAAGCAATCATCCTTACAAAGGAAAACACATCGACCTAACTTATTAGATTAGTAGATTAACCTTTGCCGCTTAGGCGGCCTTATTTTGTGAAATGGCAGGTGAATGTCTTTGGCACCATGGCAGCTCGTTGTTTTGTTGGGGGCGTTCGCGATTGTGGGCGCTCTGATCCTGCCGCGTCGCGGCAAGGCAGCCGGGCCGGCTTCGAATGCCGAGGGGATGCAGACCGCGTTGGAGCAGTTTATGGAAAACATGGAGGCGGACAACCGCGAGCTGATCGAGACCGTTACCCGCGCTCAGCTTCAGCAGCGCCAGTACAACGCAGAGCGCGACGAGCGGTTGGCTTCCTTGGAACGGCGTATTATCGAACTGGAGGGGAAACTCTCCCGTTTCGAGGCGCGTACGGAGGAGCGTCTGGATCAGGTCCGCAATGCGGCCGTTACCAGTGGGGCCGCCGTCGCGGCCAAACATCCGACAGCTGGCGGACCCTATAAGGAAGAGGATGTCGAGGCGGTGGCTCCGCCGATTCGCGAACGTTACGCCGAGCTGTTCGACATGCATAACCAAGGCAAATCGATCGAGGCGATCGCCAAGAAGGTCGGCATGAACAAAGGCGAGGTCATGCTTATTCTGCAGTTGGCCAAGCAGGAGGAGGAACGCCGTGTTTGACAAACGTCCGTTTCTTTTCGGCTTGGGCGTGGGAATCATATCCGGGGCGTTGCTTCTGCAACTGATGCTAGTAGCCGGGCAGCAGCCCGGCCGCACCGATCAGCTTGACCGCTTGACCGGCGAAGCGGGCAACTACACACAAGCCGAGGTGGATGAGCTGGTCGCCGCTGCGGAACAACGTGTTCGCGGCGAGCTTGAGATCCAAGGCGAGCGGCGAGCGGTGGACGGCGGCACCGTGCAGAATGAAGCTCCTGCCGGTGATCGGCCGTCCGACACTGTGACACCAGCCGCCTCGCCGGGCACGGTGCGCGTCGACAAGCTGCCGGTTCGCATCAGACCGGGCATGACGCTGGGGCAAGTCGCGGCGCATCTCAAGTCCAAAGGCGTGCTGGCCGAGGAAAAGGTGTTTCTGGCGCTCATGTCGGATTGGAGCAAGGAGATTGTGGCCGGCTTTTATTATTTTGATGGGGAAATTTCTCCCGCGGATGTGAAACGGATCATAACAAGCCCGCCGTTCGATTATTGAACGGCGTTTTTTTTCGTGCGGTGCTTCGCGGAGAACTTCTTAGCGGTTGCGCCGGTTAGTCGAATATGGTATAGTAATTGTCGGTGTTAAAAACACACGCCGGTCAATTTCGTCAAGGGTGCTCCCGCGAAGCGGAAGTTTTGACGAAAGATGCGACAGGCGGAGGTCAACAAAAAAACCATATTGGAGGTGTTGTGGAGATGGCGGTTATTTCCATGAAACAGCTGCTTGAGGCTGGGGTTCATTTCGGTCATCAGACCCGTCGTTGGAACCCGAAGATGGATCGTTATATCTTCACCGAAAGAAACGGGATTTATATTATCGACTTGCAGAAGACGGTCAAGAAAGTCGAGGAAGCGTACAACTTTGTTCGCTCCGTCGCCGAAGAGGGCGGCACGATTTTGTTCGTCGGCACGAAAAAGCAGGCACAGGATTCCGTGAAGGAAGAAGCGGAACGTTGCGGCAATTTCTACATCAACCAACGTTGGCTCGGCGGCACGCTGACCAACTTCCAAACCATCCAGAAACGGATCGATCGTCTGCGCCAGCTTGAGAAGTGGTCGGAAGACGGCACGTTCGAGGTGCTCCCGAAGAAAGAGGTCATTATTCTCAACAAAGAGAAGGATCGTCTCGAGAAATTCCTCGGCGGCATCAAGGGCATGCGCAGCCTTCCAAGCGCGCTGTTCATCATCGATCCTCGTAAAGAGCGCATCGCTGTTGCAGAAGCCCGCAAGCTCGGTATCCCGATCGTCGGCATCGTCGACACGAACTGCGATCCGGACGAGATCGACTATGTGATTCCGGGCAACGATGACGCGATTCGCGCCGTTAAGCTGCTCACGTCCAAAATGGCCGACGCAATCGTTGAAGCGCATCAAGGCGAACAAACGACGGCATAATGATAGAAACGAAAAGGGTGGTTGGAAGGTGAAAACCTCTCACCGCCTTTTTTTTAAAACGATAGCGGGCTTTGCTACATAAAGAGAACCGAATATTCAGGAGGTCAAACTAATGGCAGTTAATGCGAGTGCAGTGAAAGAATTGCGCGAAAAAACCGGAGCGGGCATGCTTGATTGCAAGAAAGCGTTGGAGGAAGCGAACGGCGACCTGACGAGAGCGGCAGAAATTCTTCGTGAGAAGGGCCTTTCCGCAGCGGCGAACAAAGCGGGCCGGATCGCAACCGAAGGCATCGTTGAGTCTTATATCCACGGCGGCGGACGGATCGGCGTGCTCGTTGAAGTCAACTGCGAAACCGACTTCGTTGCGAAGACCGACCAGTTCCGTGAATTCGTACGCGACGTAGCGATGCAGATCGCGGCTGCGGCCCCGAAATATGTACGACGCGAAGAAGCGCCCCAAGAGGATCTCGAGAAAGAACGCGAAATTCTGAAAGCCCAGGCGCTGAACGAAGGCAAGCCGGCTCATATCGTCGACAAGATGGTCGAAGGCCGCATGGCGAAGTTCTATGAGGAATATTGCCTGCTTGAGCAGCCTTTCGTCAAAGACCCGGACAAAACGGTGTCCCAACTCCTAAATGAAAAAATCAGCGCCATTGGAGAAAACATTTCGATTCGTCGCTTCGTTCGGTACGAGCTCGGCGAAGGCCTCGAGAAAAAACAGGACAACTTCTACGAAGAAGTTATGTCTCAAGCCAAATTGTAATCCGAACGCAGACGGCGGGGCGGTACTTCCGCCCCGCCGTTTTTACTTAATCGGATTTTATATCCCTGCGCGGGTTCCTGACAGGCAATCGGGATACGATGGAAAGCATTGCTTGACCTTGTGCGGGTAATTGTTGCCGGGGCGCTTTTTGGGTGATTTTATTAGGCGGGCCTCGGAGGTGAGGCGCCGGATGGAGGTAATCGATTGGAACGTCCCGTGTATAAACGCATCGTTCTGAAGGTCAGCGGCGAGTCGCTGGCAGGACAGAACGGATACGGCATCGAAGCAGGCACGATCGCATCGATCGCAGAGCAGGTGAAGTCGGTCGTTGAGCTTGGTGTGGAAGTCGCGATTGTGTGCGGCGGAGGAAACATTTGGCGGGGGATTGCCGGTTCGGCCAAAGGCATCGACCGCGCAACCGCCGATTACATGGGCATGCTGGCCACCGTTATGAACTCGCTCGCGCTGCAGGATGCTTTGGAGCAGATCGATGTGCCGACCCGGGTGCAAACGTCAATTGCGATGCAGCAGATTGCGGAGCCTTATATCCGCAGACGCGCGATTCGGCATTTGGAGAAAGGGCGTGTCGTCATTTTTGCGGCAGGCACGGGCAATCCGTTTTTCTCCACCGATACGACGGCGGCGCTGCGTGCAGCCGAAATTGAGGCGGAAGTTATTCTGATGGCTAAAAATAAAGTGGACGGCGTATATTCCGCCGATCCGTTCAAGGACGCTTCGGCCGAGAAATTCGAACAGCTCACCTACATGGATGTGCTCAACAAAAATCTCGGAGTGATGGATTCGACGGCGTCTTCCCTCTGTATGGACAACAACATCCCGCTCATCGTTTTTTCCATTACCGAAGCCGGCAATATCAAGCGGGTCGTGATGGGCGAGAAGATCGGGACCATTGTGAAAGGGAGTGTGGGCTAATGCCGCAATCAATAAAGAGTAGTGCGGAAGAACGTATGGACAAAGCGCTCGGTGCGCTGCGCCGCGACTTGTCGACGCTCCGCGCGGGAAGAGCCACCCCGGCTCTGCTTGACCGCATTCAAGTGGAATATTATGGGGCGATGACGCCGGTTAACCAGCTGGCCAACATCAACACGCCCGATAGCCGCACGCTGATCATTCAGCCGTGGGATAAAACGTCGATCGGCGCGATCGAGAAGGCGATCCAGAAATCGGATCTCGGTCTGACCCCGTCGAATGACGGCACCCAAATCCGGATCGGCATACCGCCGCTCACCGAGGAGCGCCGCGCGGAGCTGGTCAAGTCGACCAAACGGTTCGGCGAGGAAGCGAAGGTAGCGATCCGCAACATTCGCCGCGACGCGAACGACGATATCAAGAAGCTGGAGAAGACCGACATTTCAGAGGACGAATCCAGACGCCATCAGGAAGACATTCAAAAGGCGACTGACCGGTTTATCGGGGAAGTCGATAAAATATTGGCCGGCAAAGAGAAAGAAATCATGGAAGTCTAAAAACGGCAGGATTGAACCGCCCCTCCGGACAGGTGGGGTTTGTTCTATTCTATTATCCTTTGTCCCTTTGGGAGGAAAACGAATGTTCGAGCGGATTCGATCCCGGCTCGGCCGGGGATCGCAGCAGACCGGCGCAGCCGTTGCGGAAGGCAATATTCCACGTCATGTAGCCATTATTATGGACGGCAACGGGCGTTGGGCGAAAACGCGCGGCCTGCCCCGCGTCGCAGGCCATCATTCCGGCATGAAAACGGTCAAGCGGATCACGATGGCGGCGAGCGAGCTCGGGGTCGAATATTTGACTCTGTACGCTTTCTCTACGGAAAACTGGAAGCGTCCGAAAGCCGAAGTCGAGTTTCTGATGAAGCTTCCCCAGGAATTTCTGGCGATCGAGCTCGACGAGCTGATCGAGAATAATGTGCAGGTGCGCATGATGGGCTACAAGGAAGATCTGCCGGATTACACACTGGACGCGGTCGAACAGGCCGTTCGCCGAACGGCAGGCAATACCGGTCTGGTGCTGAATTTCGCGCTCAACTATGGGAGCCGCAAAGAAATGACGGACGCGGTACGCATGCTTTGCGAGGATGCGGCGGCCGGCTTGATCCGTCCCGAAGAAATCACGGAGAAACATTTCGAAGCGCGGCTGTTGTCGAATGGCATTCCCGACCCGGACCTGTTGATCCGGACAAGCGGCGAGCTGCGCATCAGCAACTTCATGATGTGGCAACTTGCGTACAGCGAGCTCTGGTTCACGGATGTATACTGGCCGGAATTCACCGAAGCCCATTTCCACGAAGCGATCGGGGAATATCAAAGGCGTACGCGGCGGTACGGCGGACTTTAACGGATATAGGAGTGTGGCTGAGCTGTGAAACAGCGTATCGTGACGGGGGTGCTCGGCGGGTTGGCCTTTGCGCTGCTGGCCGTGCTCGGCGGCTGGTACTACAAAGGATTGCTGCTTGTATTGGCTCTTATCGGCTTTTATGAATATATCCGACTGAACGGCTATCGCCTGCGCGATCCGCTCTCACTGCTCGGTTTTATCGGTATGCTTGCGATTGCGGTGCCTTGGCGCGATGCGGGCCTGCCGCAGGCGCCTCCTGAGACGATCGTCTGGAGCTTGATGTTCGCTGTGCTCGCCGTCACCGTCTTCACCAAAAACCGGGCCGCGCTTGACGGCGCGGCCTTGATGCTGTTAGGAGCCGTATACGTCGGCTTCGGCTTCTCGGAAATGATGACGGTTCGCGGGATCGAGCCGAACGGGCTTTTTCTGACCGCGCTTACGTTCGGCGCGATATGGGCATCCGACGCCGGCGCTTATTTCGTCGGCAAAGCGATCGGCCGCCATAAGCTATGGCCGGCCATCAGCCCGAACAAAACGATTGAGGGCGCGCTCGGCGGGGTGCTGCTGGCGCTGCTTGTCTGTGTGATCGGCGCGCTCGCGGCCCCCGACTGGATCACGGTCGGCAAAGCTTTCACGATCGGCCTCATCGCCTCGGTGGCCGGACAGCTGGGTGATCTTGTTCAGTCTGCTTATAAACGGTTGCGCGGCGTCAAAGACTCCGGATCGCTGCTGCCCGGGCATGGCGGCGTGCTCGACCGCTGCGACAGCTGGCTGATCGTCTTTCCGCTTCTGACGCTCACCGGGATACTGGCATAGTTAGTTATCGGCTACGATTTAGGGGGAGCTTGCTTGAAAAATATAGCTATACTCGGCTCAACCGGGTCAATCGGCACGCAGACGCTGGACGTCATTGCGAACGATCCGGAGCAATACCGGGTGACCGGCCTGGCGGCGGGCACGAATGTGGACCTGCTTGTCAGGCAGGCGCAGATTTTCCGTCCGGCTAAAGTGTGCTTGGCGACGAAGGCTGCGGCCGATCAAGCCGCCGTCTTGCTGCCGCCCGGCATTGAAGTGCTTCACGGCTGCGAAGGTCTCGATGAAATTGCGGCAGGCACCGGCTCAGATTATGTGGTGACGGCGCTGGTCGGCAGCCAAGGCATCCGCTCGACGATGGCGGCGATCGAAGCCGGCGCATCGATTGGCCTGGCCAACAAAGAAACGCTTGTGACCGCAGGGCATCTGGTGATGCGCCGCGCCGCCGAGAAGGGCGTCGCGATTTTGCCGGTCGACAGCGAGCATTCCGCGATTTTTCAATGCCTGAACGGCGAGAGCCGGCGGACGGTCCGCAAAATAACGCTGACCGCTTCCGGCGGCTCGTTCCGGGATAAAACGCGCGCGGAGCTTGAGGGCGTCACAGTTGAGCAGGCGTTGAACCATCCGAACTGGGCGATGGGCGCAAAAATTACGATCGATTCGGCGACGATGGTTAACAAAGGCCTGGAGGTCATCGAAGCACATTGGCTGTTCAACGCCGCTTACGATCAAATCGATGTGCTGTTGCATCCTGAGAGCATTATTCACTCCTATGTCGAATTCGTCGATCACAGCGTCATCGCGCAGCTCGGGTGGCCGGACATGCGCATTCCGATTCAATATGCGCTGTCCTATCCGGACCGCCGACCGACGCCGACCGCTCCGCTTGATCTGGCGAAGCTCGGCAAGCTGCATTTCCGGGAGATGGATTATGCCCGTTATCCGTGTCTGCGTCTAGCCTACGAGGCGGGACGCGCCGGGGGGTCGGCGCCTGCCGTCTATAATGCGGCGAACGAGGTGGCCGTCGCCCGCTTTCTGAAAGGCGAGATCGCGTTTCTGGATATTGAGAGGGTGATTGCAACGGTTTTGGATGCACATGCCGTTTGCGAGCTGCCGGATTTGGCGGCGATCGCTGAAGTCGACGAGCGTGCGCGCCTTGAAGCATCCGCAGTATGATGTGACGGATGTGCCGTACCTTCGGTTCTCTTGTATCGGTCGGGAGAATAATGATAATCTAAGTACAGGCCGTTACGAACAGGAGGGCGCATGAGATGGAAATGGTTGAGATTGTGCTCTTGACCGTGCTCGTTTTTTTCGTGATCGTATCGATTCACGAATGGGGTCACTTCTATTTTGCCAAACGCGCGGGCATTCTGGTCCGCGAATTCGCGATCGGCTTCGGACCGAAATTGTTCTCGCTGCAGCGGGGAGAAACCCGTTATACGCTGCGGCTTATTCCGGCGGGCGGTTTCGTGCGCATGGCCGGGGAGGACCCGGAGGTCGTGGAAATTCAGCCGGGGCAGACGATCGCGGTCAGACTTGAGAACGATCAGGTGACGCGGCTATACCTGGATCGGCTGGACGAGCGCAGCAACGTGATTCGGGGCGAGGTGGAATCGGTTGACCTCGAGCGGAGCCTGAAGCTTGCGCTGCATGTCGAGGGAGAGCGGGAGCGCTATGCCGTCCACCCGGCCGCGATTATCGTCGCGCGCGGACGCGACACGCAGATTGCGCCGGTCGGCCGGCAGTTCGGCAGTAAGACCGTCGGACAGCGGGCGCTCGCGATTTTTGCGGGACCGCTGATGAATTTTATCCTCGCGTTCGTGCTGTTTATGGCATACATCCAGATGTCCGGCGTGCCGATGGAGAATCCCGACCGGATCCTTGTCGGTTCGTTGGTCGACGACAAGCAGTCGCCCGCCGCCAAAGCCGGACTTCAAGTCGGCGATGAAATTCAGACGATCAACGGACAGCGGATCGGTTTCAATGTGGATAAAATGCTTTCGCTGATCGGCGAGTCGGCCGATAAACCGATGAAGTGGATCGTCATGCGGGCCGGCCAGCCCGTGAATATTACCATTACGCCGGCTTTGGACGCGGAGTCGAAGACCGGCAAAGTCGGTATTTTCCCGGCATATCCGACCCGTCCGGCCAGCTTTACCGAAACGTTCACGTTCGGCGCCAAGGCGATGAAAAACATGACGATCAATATTTTTGAAGGGTTCAAGAAGCTGATATTAGGCCAATTCAAGCTCGACGATCTCGGAGGGCCGGTCAAGACGGCGCAGGTCACAAGCCAGATCGCGGCCCAAGGCATTGAGCAGCTGACGTCGTGGACGGCGGTACTCAGCTTGTATCTGGGTATTTTCAACCTGCTGCCGATTCCGGCGCTTGATGGAAGCCGTCTGATTTTCCTCGGCCTGGAAGCGGTGCGCGGACGTCCGGTTGATCCGAACCGGGAAAGCATGGTCCATTTCATCGGATTTGCGATGCTGATGCTGCTGATGCTGGCCGTGACGTACAACGATATTTTGAATTTGATACAGGGATAGGCTAACTGTCGATTGGGAGGCGCGTATGTCGAAGGATAAGGGGTTCGTAACGGAAATTACGCCGCAGGGCGAAGATTTTTCGCGTTGGTATATCGACGTCATCAAGAAGGCGGAGCTGATGGACTATTCGCCGGTAAGAGGCTGCATCGTGTTCCGCCCGGAGGGCTATGAGCTGTGGGAGAATATGCAGCGCGAGCTGGACCGTCGTTTCAAGGAAACCGGCCACCGCAACGCCTATTTTCCGCTGTTCATTCCGGAAAGCTTCTTTCAGAAGGAGAAGGAGCATGTCGAAGGCTTTAATCCCGAGCTGCCTTGGGTGACCGAGGCTGCGGGCGAGAAGCTGGAGGAGCGTCTGGCGATCCGACCGACGTCCGAGACGATGTTCGGCCACATGTACGCGAAATGGATTCAGTCCTACCGAGATCTGCCGCTGCTGATCAACCAATGGGCGAACGTCGTCCGTTGGGAGAAAAGAACGCTGCCGTTTCTGCGCACGAGTGAATTTCTGTGGCAGGAAGGACATACGGCTCACGAGAACGAGGAGGAAGCGCGCGAGGAAACGATGCGGATGCTGGACATCTACCGTGACTTCGTTGAAAATTTCCTGGCCATTCCGGTCATTGTCGGTCAGAAGACGCCTTCCGAGAAGTTTGCGGGCGCGGTCGATACGTATTCGATCGAAGCGATGATGAAGGACGGCCGCGCGGTGCAGGCGGGAACGTCGCATTACCTCGGCACGAAATTCGCGGTGGCGTTCGATATCCAATTTTCGGACCGCAGCAATAATCTGCAGCATGCGCATACGACCTCCTGGGGCGTAAGCACGCGGCTCATCGGCGCGCTCATCATGGTGCATGGGGATGACCGCGGACTCGCACTGCCGCCTAAGGTTGCGCCGACGCAGGTCATTATGATTCCGATCGGCCCTCCCAAAACCCGGGAGCAGGTTGTCGGCCGGGTGGACGAGCTTTATAAGGATCTGAAGGCGGCCGGCATCCGGGTGCGCGTCGACGACCGCGCCGATCTCAGTCCGGGCTGGAAGTTCAACGAATATGAAATGCGCGGCGTTCCGCTCCGTCTGGAGCTCGGACCGCGCGATATGGATAACGGCGTCGTCGTGCTGGTCTCCCGGGCTACCGGCGAGAAGCGCGTTGTGGCGCAGGACAATCTGGTGGAGGAAGTGCAGCGCATGCTGGACGAAATCCACAACAACATGCTTGAGAAGGCCAAGTCGTTCAAGGAAGAGAACTTCAAGGCGCTGGGGACGCTCGACGAGATGAAGGCGTTCCTCGAGCAGAAGCGCGGATTCGTCGAGGCTGGCTGGTGCGGCTCCGAGGCTTGCGAGCGTCAGGTGAAGGAA
>NZ_KK082138.1:54725-57138 GCF_000598065.1 Paenibacillus darwinianus
GTCAGGTGAAGGAAGAGACGGGGGCAACAAGCCGCAACATTCCGTTCCAGCCGACCGCGCATCAGGAGTCCTGCCTCGTTTGCGGCGATAAGGCGGCGCACACGGTAGTTTTCGCGAGAGCGTATTGATGATAGAATAATAGCAACGGGGACTCCCCCAAAAGTGTATGTCGCTTTTGGGGGAATTGTTTTTTGGAATTGATTTCGGATTTCTTTGGGGTTATCCATGGGGAGGACAGGCATGAGCAGCACGGGGGAGAAACGCCAACGGTTCGAGCTGCTGTTGAGGCTTGCGAACGTGGCGGACGATGTGATACTTACCTATTTTTCGGACGGATACATCGACCATGTCGCCGTGAACGCGACGAACCGGGAATGGACGTTTTGCATCCGCAAAACGTCCTTGCTTCCTTACAAGATATACCGGATGTTCTGCGAGAGCGTCCGGTCGAAGCTCGGCCATATTGCCGACATCGCCTTTGTGTTCGATTACGATCCGGAGGTCGGAACGCATGAGGTCGCGCATGCCTATTGGGAGCATTTCGTCGAATGGGCGACGACGGAGATGGTGTCGGTAAACGGCTGGCTCGGCAAGGCGCGGCTGGAAGCGGAGCGCGATCTGCTGACGTTGATCCTGTTGGACAATATGGGGCTCGAGCTGGCGCGCAAGAAAAAAGTCGACGAGGCTGCGGTGCGGTTTTTCGAGCGCCATTTCAAGCGGACGTGCAAGATCAAGATGACCGTTGGCGAAGCCGGCGAATCGCGGCAGGAAGTGTATGAGGCGTTCAACCAGAAGCGGGAGCAGGAGGAGCGCGAGGTCGTTCAGGCGATGATGGCAAGCGGCGTATCGGAAGCCGCGCCCGCCTCGGGCCCCGAGAACGAGCGTCTGATTGTCGGCTATGACATCCGCGAGGAGCCCGTGCCGATCATGCGGGTGACGGAAGAGGAGAAGAAGGTGACCGTGCAGGGCGCCGTTTTCGGCCTTGAGCAGAAGGAGCTTCGCAACGGAAGCACGCTTTTCACGTTCAACGTCACCGATTTCTCCGATTCGATCATGATGAAAATGTTCGCCAAGACGAAGGAGGATGTAAAAATCCTCAGCCTGCTGTCCAACGGCAAATGGATTCGGGCCCGCGGACGCGTTGAGTACGATCGGTTCATGACGGAGCCCGAGCTTGTCATGATGCCGAACGATCTTCACGAGGTCATGTCCCCTCCCGACCGGAAGGACGATGCGGAGGAGAAGCGGGTGGAATTCCACCTGCACACGACGATGAGCACGATGGACGCGGTAACGCCGGTCGACGCTTATATCAAGACTGCGGCCAAATGGGGCCATCCCGCGATCGCCGTGACGGACCACGCCAACGTGCAATGTTATCCGGATGCGTTCAAGGCGGCCAAAAAGAACGGCATCAAGGTGCTGTTCGGCATCGAAGCGAATGTCGTCAACGACGCGGTGCCGTTGGTGCTGAATCCGCGCGAGCAGGACCTGCAGACCGGCGAATACGTCGTGTTCGACATCGAGACGACCGGCCTGTCGATCATCAACAGCAAGATCATAGAGCTTGCCGGCGTCCGGATGCGCGAAGGAAAAGAAATCGAACGGTTTGAGACGTTCATCAACCCGCACGAGAAAATTCCTTACCATATTCAGCAGTTGACGAACATTACGGACGATATGGTGAAGGATGCGCCGGAGCTCGAGCCGAAGCTGCGCGAGTTTATCGCATTTATCGGCGATTCCGTGCTGGTGGCGCACAATGCCCGGTTCGATATCGGCTTCATTCAGGCGAACTGCAAGGCGCTCGGTCTGCCTGAGGTGACGAATCCGGTGCTCGATACGCTGGAACTGGCCCGCTTCATCCATCCATCGCTCAAAAATCATCGGCTCAATACGCTGGCGGATAAGTATAAGGCCAATCTGGAGAGCCATCACCGGGCGATCGACGATTCCGTCGCGCTCGGAGGCGTATTGTTCGGTCTGATCGGCGACGCGGCGGCGCGCAGCATTACCGGTCTTCACCAGCTGAACGATTACGTGGGCTTAGATTTCTCTAACTCGCGTCCTTTTCATTGCAATATATATGCGCTCAACGCGACGGGCAAAAAAAACCTGTTCAAGCTCATATCGATGTCGCACACCGAATATTTCAAGCGGGTTGCGTGCATCCCGAAGTCGAAGCTGGTCGAGCTGCGCGAGGGGCTTCTCGTCATTTCCGGCTGCGAGAAGGGCGAGTTTTTCGAGACGGTGCTGAACAAGACCATGGACGAAGCCGAGGATACGGCGCAATTCTATGACGTGCTGGAAATCCAGCCGGTCGACTTCTACATGCATTTGGTCGAGAAAGGGTTCGTCGGCAGCCGAGCGGAGATCGAACAAGCGCTGCGGCGGGTATGCCAGATCGGCGACA
>NZ_KK082138.1:57238-82829 GCF_000598065.1 Paenibacillus darwinianus
TACCTGAATCCGCGCGACAAAATTTTCCGGGACATTACGATCCATGGCATTACCGGCTTCAGCCCGCTGAAAGATATCAAGAAGCCGGACGCCCATTTCCGCACGACCAAGGAGATGCTGGACGCGTTCGCCTTCCTTGGCGAGGAGAAGGCGCGCGAGGTCGTCGTCACGAACACGGTCACGCTGGCGGAGCGGTTTGAGGATTTCGAGATGTTTCCGGACAAGCTGTTCACCCCGATCATCGAAGGGGCGGACGAGGAAATTCGCAATACATGCTACGACTTCGCCAATCGGCGACAAGCTCGGCAAGCCGGTCATCGCGACGGGCAATGTCCATTACCTGAATCCGCGCGACAAAATTTTCCGGGACATTACGATCCATGGCATTACCGGCTTCAGCCCGCTGAAAGATATCAAGAAGCCGGACGCCCATTTCCGCACGACCAAGGAGATGCTGGACGCGTTCGCCTTCCTTGGCGAGGAGAAGGCGCGCGAGGTCGTCGTCACGAACACGGTCACGCTGGCGGAGCGGTTTGAGGATTTCGAGATGTTTCCGGACAAGCTGTTCACCCCGATCATCGAAGGGGCGGACGAGGAAATTCGCAATACATGCTACGACTTCGCCAAGCAGATGTACGGCGAGCCGCTGCCGCAGGTCGTCGTCGACCGGCTGGAGAAGGAGCTCGTGCCGATCATCAAATACGGCTTCTCCGCGAACTATCTGATCTCGGAGCGGCTGGTGAAGAAGTCTAACGCGGACGGCTATCTCGTCGGCTCGCGGGGCTCCGTCGGGTCGTCCGTTGTCGCGACGTTCCTCGGCATATCCGAGGTGAATCCGCTGCCGGCGCATTACATCTGCCTGAACAGGGATTGCAAGCACAGCGAATGGTTTCTCGACGGCAGTGTGCCGAGCGGCTTCGACCTTCCGGATAAGGCGTGCCCGGATTGCGGGCGTCCGCTGAAGGGCGAGGGTCAGGATATTCCGTTCGAAACGTTCCTCGGCTTCAAGGGCGACAAGGTTCCCGATATCGATTTGAACTTCTCGGGCGAATATCAGCCGCATGCGCACAACTATACGAAGGTGCTGTTCGGGGAGAAAAGCGTGTTCCGGGCCGGCACCATCGGTACCGTCGCGGAGAAAACGGCCTACGGCTTCACGAAGAAATACGAGGAAGACCAGGGCAAAAAATGGCGGGGCGCGGAGCTGAACCGGCTGGCCGCGGGCTGTACCGGCGTCAAGCGAAGCACCGGCCAGCACCCGGGCGGCATCGTGGTGGTTCCGGATTATATCGAGGTGGAGGACATCACGCCGGTTCAGTATCCGGCCGACGACACAGGCGCGGAGTGGAAGACGACGCATTTCGATTATCACGCATTCGACGCGAACCTGCTCAAGCTCGATATACTGGGCCATGACGATCCGACGATGATGCGCATGCTGCAGGATTTGACCGGCGTCGATCCGACGACGATTCCAATGAACGATCCGAAGGTCATGAGCCTGTTCAACTCGACGCAGGCGCTTGGCGTCAGCCCCCAGCAGATCCGGACGCCCGTCGCCACGTACGGCGTGCCGGAGATGGGAACGAAGTTCGTCCGCCAGATGCTCGAGGAAACGATGCCGTCCAGCTTTGCGGATCTGCTGCAGATTTCGGGCCTGTCGCACGGCACGGGCGTTTGGCTCGGCAATGCGCAGGAACTCATCAAGAAGGGCACCTGCAACATCAAGACCGTTATCGGCTGCCGCGACGACATCATGCTGTTTCTTATTTACAAAGCAGGGATGGATGCGGGTCTTGCGTTCAAAATTACGGAGAGCGTGCGTAAGGGCAAAGGCTTGACGCCGGAATGGATCGAGGAGATGAAGCGGTGCAAGGTGCCGCAATGGTACATCGATTCCTGCCTGCGGATCGAGTATATGTTCCCGAAGGCGCACGCCGCCGCTTACGTCATCTCGGCCGTTCGCACCGCCTACTTCAAGCTATATTATCCAATCGCATATTACGCCACTTACTTCACGGTCCGGGCGGAGGATTTCGATCTGGAGCTGCTGTGCCAGGGCTATGATGCGATTCTGAAGAAGCTGATCGAGATCGAGGAGAAGGGTTTCAACGCGACGACCAAGGAGAAGGGCATGACGTCGCTTCTCGAGATGGCGCTCGAAATGACGGCGCGAGGTTTCTCGTTCAAGCCGATCGATCTGTACCGCTCGGACGCGACGAAGTTTCAGATCGACGGCGATTCGCTCATCCCGCCGTTCGCGGCGATCGGCGGCATCGGCGATAATGCGGCGCGCAACATCGCGGCGGCCCGCGAGCAGGGTGACTTCCTGTCCGTCGAGGATTTCCAGCAGAAGTCCCGGGCGTCGAAGACGATCGTGGAGCTGCTCGGCGCCATGGGCTGTTTCCGGGGATTGCCGGAGTCGAACCAATTATCGTTGTTTTAGCACACGGGGGGGTGAAAACGGAGGGACCGTTTTCATTTGATGTTGTCACTTCTCCCCGATTATGCTATAATTTTTCTGGTAATGCTGTTGATATGGTGTCTGCAGAAGAAGAGTGGGGAAACCCACTCTTTACGTTTTGTCTGCGGACAAAACATCATTGGTTCGGGGGGTCAGGTGCCGTGAGCACATCCAAAATAAAAGCCGTAGTCGAAGAAATGGTGCAGCCTTTTTTGATGGAGAACGGATTTGAACTGGTTGACATCGAGTACGTCAAAGAAGGCGGCAACTGGTTTCTTCGCATTTTCGTCGATAAGGAAGGCGGGATTGATATCGACGAGTGCGGCAGGGTCAGCGAATACGTCAGCGAGCGTCTGGACGAGAACGATCCGATCACGGACGCTTATTTTCTCGAGGTGTCGTCACCCGGCGCGGAGCGTCCGCTCAAGAAACCCGAGGACATGGCAAAGGCGGTCGGCAAGCATGTATTTCTTACGACCTATGAGCCGGTCGGCGGTGCAAAGGAATTCGAAGGCAAGCTTGTTTCCTTTGACGGCGAAGAGGCTGTCGTGGAGGTCGGCAAGAAACGGCAGGCGATTCCGTACGAGAAGATTGCGGGCGCGCGGCTGGCCGTCGTGTTTTAACCAGTTGAGAGGGGGAGCAGTTTTCCAATGAGCATGGATTTTATCGAGGCGCTTTCGGAAATCGAGAGGGATAAGGGTATCGGCAAGGACGTGCTGCTTGAAGCGATCGAGGCGGCATTGATTTCGAGCTACAAACGCAATTTCAACACGGCGCAGAACGTGCGCGTCGACATTAACCGCCATACGGGCGTCATCAAGGTGTACGCGCGGAAGACAGTCGTCGAGGAAGTGCTTGACCCGCGTTTGGAAATTTCCGTGGAGGCCGCGCGCGAGCTTAATCCGCATTACCAGCTTGACGACATCGCCGAGATCGAGGTGACGCCGCGCGACTTCGGACGCATCGCGGCGCAGACCGCCAAGCAGGTCGTAACGCAGCGCATTCGCGAAGCGGAGCGCGGGCTGATCTACAACGCGTTCGTAGACAAGGAAGAGGACATCGTGAACGGGATCGTGCAGCGTCAGGACACGCGCAATCTGTACATCGATCTCGGCAAGGTGGAGGCGGCTATGCCGCTTGCCGAACTGATGCCGACCGACAAGTTCAAGCATGGCGACCGCGTGAAGTCGTATATTACCAAGGTTGAGAATACGACGAAGGGACCGCAGATTATTTTGTCCCGCACGCATCCGGGTCTTCTCAAGCGGCTTTTTGAGCTCGAAGTGCCGGAAATCTACGACGGCGTCGTCGAAATCCGTTCGGTAGCGCGCGAAGCGGGCTTCCGCTCCAAAATCGCCGTGCATTCCCGCAATCCCGAGGTTGATCCGGTAGGCTCGTGCGTAGGTCCGAAGGGACTGCGCGTTCAGACGGTCGTGACCGAGCTCAAGGGCGAGAAGATCGATATCGTCCGCTGGTCGGACAGCGTCGAGGAGTATGTCGCCAACGCGCTCAGCCCGTCCAAGGTGCTGGAGGTTATCGTATACGAGCAGGAGAAAATGACGCGGGTCATCGTGCCGGATTATCAGCTCTCCCTCGCGATCGGTATCAAAGGGCAGAACGCCCGTCTTGCGGCTAAGCTGACCGGCTGGAAAATCGACATCAAGAGCGAAACGCAAGCCGAGCAGGAATTCGACCGGCCAAGAACGCAGGGCGGCGCGATGCATCAGGACTCTGTTTCCTACGACGGGTAACCGGCGGACTGCCGGCCTGAGGATAAGGAGGACGGAGGGATGACGATGAAGCCTAGAAAAGTGCCGCTGCGCAAGTGCGTGGCCTGCCAGGAAATGATGCCGAAAAAGGCGCTCATCCGGGTCGTCCGGACGCCCGATGACGGCGTGCTCATTGATCTGACGGGCAAAAAGGCCGGCCGGGGCGCCTATTTGTGCGGCAAGATCGGCTGCTTCAAGCTGGCCAAGAAAAGCAAAGCGTTCGACCGCGCGTTGAAGCTGACCGTCGATCCGGTCATTTACGATCAGCTGGAGCAGGATTTCATTGCGGTGGAGGACGAATTCAACGCCGCCAAGGAGCGGGACGACGATGACGACGAATCCTAAGGCGTTGTCGGCGCTTGGCATGGCGATGAGGGCCGGGAAGCTGGTGACCGGCGATGAAACGGTGCTGAAAGCCGTTAAACAGCGTAAAGCGGCGCTTGTGCTTGTAGCCGGTGACGCTTCTGACAATACAAAGAAGAAATACCGTGACAAGTGCGCTTCCTACGGCGTGCCGTTGCTGGAAGTGTTCGACCGGTTCACGCTCGGCGCTGCGATCGGAAAGGAGGAGCGTGTGATCGTCGGGGTGGCGGACTATGGCTTTGCCCGGATGATACGCGATCATCTTGGTACACATTCGGAGGTGGAGGAATATTGACTAAACAGGACAACAAGGATAAACTGCGCGTCTATGAATACGCCAAATCACTCAATATGAGCAGCAAGGAAATCATTACGATTCTGAAGCGGCTCGATTTGCCCGTCAACAATCATATGAGCGTCATGGAAAATGAAATGGTGTCCAGGGTCGAAGGCTTCTTCCGCAATATCAAGGAGAACGCCGCGGCCAAGCGCGCGCAGGAGGGCAGCGGGGCCGGCCGTCAGCAGGCGGCGGGCAAGCCGTCCGGCGACCGGCCGCAGGCGGCCGCGCGGTCGAATGAGCCGCAAGCGTCGCTCCGCTCCAATACGCTGCAGTCCGGGGAGCGCCCGGCGCAGGGGCAGCAGTCCGGCGGACAACGCCCGAACGATCAGGTCAACCGTATAAACCCAAATCAAACAGAAAAGCAGGAGACTATGAATTCAACTACAACCACAACGAATACGCAACCTCAGAATAATGCGAACAGGCAGCAAGGCGGCAGCAATGGCCGTCCGCAAGGCCAAAGCGGCCAAGCACAGCAGGGTGGCGGATACAACCGTCCGCAAGGCGGCGGACGTCCGCAAGGCCAAGGCGGCCAAGGGCAGCAGGGCGGGGGATATAACCGTCCGCAAGGTCAGGGCGGCCAGAACCGCGGAGCGCAAGGCGGAGGCCAAGGCGGCCAAAATCGCGGACCGCAAGGCGGCAACCGTCCGGCCGGTCAAGGCGGCCAAGGCGGCTTCCGCAGCGGCCAGGCTCAAGGCGGAGGTCAAGGCGGCCAAGGCGGCAACCGTCCGGTCGGCGCAGGCCAAGGCGGCTTCCGCAGCGGCGGACCCGGCGGTGCAGGCGTCTCTCAAGGGGGCGCTCGTCCGCAGCAGAACCGCTTCAACGATTCGAAGCCGGGCTCAGGTCGTCCGGGCGAAGGCGGCGACAGTTCGCGCAACAGAAACAACAATAACCGCTCGAAGCCGGGCGGCGGCCGTTTCGACGACAACCGCAACTACAAAGGCGGCCGCGGCGGCAAAAACAACCGCGGCGGGCGCGGCAACCAGAACCAGGAACGTCGCGAGAAGATCGACAATACGCCGAAGAAGGTTATCGTCCGCGGAAGCATGACGGTCGGCGAGCTGGCGAAGCTGCTGCATAAAGACGCTTCGGAAGTGATCAAAAAGCTGCTGTTGATGGGCGTTATGGCTACGATCAATCAGGAACTCGATCTCGATACGATTCAGCTTGTGATCGGCGATTACGGCGTCGAAGCCGAAATCAAGCTTCCGGTCGATGAGGACTCGTTCGAAACGGTCGAAGAGAACGACGAAGATGCGGATTTGGAAACGCGTCCGCCTGTCGTCACGATCATGGGCCACGTCGACCACGGCAAAACGACCCTGCTTGACGCCATTCGCGAGACGAACGTCACCGGCGGCGAAGCAGGCGGGATCACGCAGCATATCGGCGCGTACCAGGCTGAAATCAATCAGAAGAAAATCACGTTCCTCGATACGCCGGGCCACGAAGCTTTCACGACGATGCGCGCGCGCGGCGCCCAGGTAACCGACATTACGATTCTGGTCGTTGCCGCAGACGACGGCGTCATGCCGCAGACGATCGAAGCGATCAACCACGCGAAAGCGGCAGGCGTGCCGATTATCGTGGCCGTGAACAAGATTGACAAGGAAGGCGCTAACCCCGACAAAATCATGCAGGCGCTGACCGAGTATGAGCTGGTGCCGGAAGCATGGGGCGGCGAGACGATTTTCGTCAACATTTCCGCAAAGCAGCGCATGAACCTCGAAGAGCTGCTGGAGATGATTCTGCTTGTGGCCGAGGTCAACGATTACAAGGCGAATCCGAACAAGCGGGCGCGCGGCACGGTCATCGAAGCCGAGCTGGACAAAGGCAAGGGGCCTGTCGCACGCGTGCTGGTGCAGCACGGCACGCTCAAAATCGGCGATGCGTTCGTGGCCGGCAACTGCTTCGGCCGCATCCGGGCGATGGTCAACGACAAGGGCCGCCGCATGAAGGAAGCGGGTCCGTCCACGCCGGTCGAAATTACCGGTTTAACGGAAGTGCCGCTGGCCGGTGATCCGTTCATGGTGTTCGAAGACGAGCGCAAGGCTCGTGCGATCGCCGACCGCCGCGCCATCAAGCAGCGCGAATCGGAGCGCGGCTCGAATTCGCGCGTCACGCTGGACGATTTGTATAAACATATCAAGGATGGCGAAATTAAAGACCTGAACGTCATTATCAAGTCCGACGTTCAAGGCTCTGCGGAAGCGCTGAAGGGATCGCTCGCGAAGATCGAAATCGAAGGCGTGCGCGTCAAGATTTTGCACAGCGGGGTGGGAGCCATCACCGAATCCGACGTTACGCTTGCATCGGCTTCGAACGCGATCGTTATCGGCTTCAACGTTCGTCCTGAGCCGCAAGCGAAGCAGAACGCCGATCAAGAGAAGGTCGACATCCGTCTTCACAGCATCATATACAAAGTGATTGACGAGATTGAACACGCAATGAAGGGCATGCTGGATCCGGTATACAAGGAAGTTGTTATCGGCCATGCCGAAGTCCGCAACCTGTTCAAGGTCAGCAAAGTCGGCACGATTGCCGGCTGTATGGTTACGTCGGGCAAAATCACCCGTTCGGCCAAGGCGCGTCTCATTCGCGGCGGCATTGTCGTTTTCGAGGGCGAGATCGAATCGCTCAAGCGTTACAAGGATGACGCCAAAGAGGTTGCTCAGGGCTACGAATGCGGAATTACGCTGGACGGCTACAACGACCTCCAAGAAGGGGACACGATCGAAGCGTTCATCATGGAAACCGTTGAGAGGTGATCAAGCATGGCGAAAGTCCGGGTAGGCCGTGTCGGCGAGCAAATTAAGAAAGAAATCAGTCTGATCATCCAGCAGGAGCTTAAAGATCCCCGGATCGGGTTCATTACGGTAACCGGCGTGGAAGTGACAAACGACCTGTCGCAGGCGAAGGTGTATCTGAGCGTGCTGGGCAGCGACGAGCAGAAAGAAAACACGCTCGCCGCGCTGGCGCGGTCGAAAGGATTTTTGCGCTCAGAGCTGGGCAAGCGAATTCAACTGCGCCACACGCCGGAGCTCATTTTCAAATTTGACAGCAGCATTGAGTACGGCAGCCGGATCGAAGCGCTGCTCGATCAGGTGAACCGGGGGAACGGCGGCGTATGACGATTCGCAGCATCGAATACGTGCGCATGCTTGAAGAAGCGCTCGCCTTCCTGAAGGGCGGAGACGATTATCTGGTCGTCTCCCATGTTCAGCCAGACGGCGACGCGGTCAGCTCTACAGTAATTATTCACTGGTTGCTGGAGAAGCTGGGCAAGCGGGCGGTGCTCGTCAATGAGGGCCGTATACCGCCCCGCTTGCAATATTTGCGGTCCTCCGAATTCATCGTTAATTTATCCGAGAACAAGCCGGAGCGCACATTCAGCAGAATCGTGACGGTGGATTGCGCGGATTTCCGGCGGGTAGGGCGGGCGGAAGAACTGTTCTCTGCAGAATACGCCCTGCTTAATATCGATCACCATCCGACCAACGACGCATTCGGCTCCACCAACCTGCTGCGGTTCGATGCGGCGGCGACGGCCGAAATCCTGTTCGATTTGATCGAGCATGCGGGCATTCCGCTGGATGTCGAGGTCGCCACGGCGATCTACACCGGATTGCTCACGGACACCGGCGGATTTCGATACTCGAATACGACCGCCCATGTGATGGCGATTGCTTCCAGACTGCTTGATGCAGGGGTGAACGGCTTCGGTCTCGCGGATCATCTGCTTGAACAGATGTCGCTGCCGCAGCTGCGGGTCCTTCAGCGCGGACTTTCGCGCCTTGCGCTCAGCGAGGACGGCAGAATCGGCTGGCTCTATATCGAGCCCTCCGATATGGCCGAAACGGGCGCGGCCGGCGAAGATTTGGAGGGGCTTGTCAACTATGCGCGGAACATTGAAGGCGTCGAAGTCGGGATGTTGTTCAAGGTGACTGAAAGCGGGGAAGTGAAGGTCAGCTTGCGCTCGGCCGGCGCCGCCGATGTGGCGGCTATCGCCCAGTCTTTCGGCGGCGGCGGACATGTCCGCGCGGCCGGATGCCGGGTGGACGGTCCGATAGGGGATGCGATGACGGCCGTCGTAGGCTCCGTGCGCAAAGCGCTGGACCGGGTTTGATCAAGCAAGCAGGAAAGGCATGATTGCGTAATGGACGGAATATTAGCCGTATGGAAACCGGCGGGCTGGACGTCGCACGATGTTGTCGCGAAGGTCAGGCGGCTGACTCGCATCAAGCGGATCGGACACGCCGGTACGCTGGATCCCCAAGTGACGGGGGTGCTCCCGCTGTGCATGGGCAGAGCGACCCGTGTCGTGGAATATTTGCAGGAGCTGCCGAAGGCGTACGAAGCCGTACTGCAGCTTGGCATTTCTACCGACACCGAGGATATGACAGGCAGCGTGCTCGAGCGGCGCGAAGGCATCCGCGTCACGGAGCAAGCGATAAGAGAAGCGCTCGTGCGGTTTACCGGGGAGATCGAACAGGTCCCGCCGATGTATTCGGCCGTCAAGGTCGACGGCAAACGACTGTATGAGCTGGCTCGTGAAGGCAAGACGGTCGAACGCAAGGCGCGACGCGTGACCGTTTACGGCATCGAGCTGACGTTCGCAGAGCTGGATATTCCGCTGCCGCGGATCGGCTTTGCGGTCACATGCTCCAAAGGCACGTATATCCGCACACTTTGCGTCGATATCGGCCAGGTCCTCGGGGTTCCCGCCGCCATGGCGGAGCTCAAGCGCACCGTTTCCGGCGGTCTTACCGAATCGGACTGCGTCACGCTTGAGCAGATTGAAGCGTTGCAGCCCCAGGGTCTGCTGGAAGAGAAGCTGCTGCCGGCCGAGCGGGCGCTGGAGCATCTGCCGCGCATTACGGCGGACAGCCGGACGGCGCAGATGGCACTGCAGGGACGCAAGCTGCCGTACTCCGGGCCAGCAGCTGGTGCTTCGGCATCGGACGGGCTGGTCCGGCTTTTCGGTGAAGACGACAAGTTTATCGGCCTGTACCGGACCGATGACGAAGCGGACCTGCTCGTACCCGTCAAAGTTTTTTCGTGACGACCGCAGCAAACATAGAATTGCAGGTGTAACGGCATTGGAAATCATTTATCTGGACTTTCCGTTCGATCATGGCGCCTTATCCGGGGGGGATCGGGGGAAAGTGATCGCAATCGGCTATTTCGACGGCGTGCACCTCGGCCATCGGAAGGTGATAGGCTTGGCCGTCGAACGCGCGGCAGCCGCCGGACGGCTGTCTGCCGTCATGACGTTCCATCCCCACCCGAAGGAGGTGCTCGGGCAGGGAGGACAGTATGCCACATCGCTGACGCCCCTAGACGAAAAGCTGCGCCGTTTTCAAAAGCTGGGCGTCGATCTCGTTTATGTCGTTCGGTTCGACCGTGCTTTTGCGGCCTTGTCGCCCGAATCGTTCGTACAGGACATGCTTTTCCGATTGCGGATCGAGGAAGCCATCGTCGGCTTCGATTTCTCGTTCGGCAGCCGCGGAGCGGGAACGCCGGAACTGCTTGCCCGGCTTGCCGCACCTTCGTTGGAGGTCCATGTCATGGGACCGCTTGAGCTGGACGGCGGCAAAGTCAGCAGCTCACGTATTCGAGCGGCGCTTGAACAGGGCGATGTCGGGCAGGCCGAGCGTCTGCTCGGTAGGCCTTACCACATATCCGGCACCGTTGTTCATGGGGAAGGCAGGGGCCGGACGATCGGGTTTCCGACGGCGAATGTCCAGCCGGACGGAGCCTACGTGCTGCCTAGACTGGGCGTCTACGCAGTCACCGTTCACGCAGCGGGCGCGGCCTATCCGGCCGTCATGAATGTAGGCGTGAAGCCGACCTTTCATGAGAACGGCATGGATCCGAAGCTGGAGGCCCATCTTTTCGGCTACGAAGGCGATTTGTACGGCAGCCGGGTGGCGCTCGACTTCCACGCTTTCCTGCGTCCTGAACGCAAATTCGGCTCCGTATCCGAGCTGGTCGAGCAGATCGGCCGCGATGCGGCAACCGCGCAGGAGCTTCTGAACAAGACGGAATAATGCGGCTTTACAGCGTCGAGGAAGTGGACGTTTACTTTAACCGTTCGGGTATGCTATACTTGAACACGTTGCAGCTGAAAGGCCGTTTCATAACCATGGCTTGGTCGTTCGCCCTCACCGTCGGCGGCGAGGCCATCGGCGATTCCAAGTAAGGAGGTGAACATAAGGATGGCAATCACACAAGAACGCAAGAACGAAGTGATCGACACGCATAAAACACATGCGAACGATACCGGTTCGCCGGAAGTTCAAGTCGCTATCCTGACGGAGAACATCACCAACTTGACTCAGCATCTGCGGGAGCACAAGAAAGACCACCATTCCCGCCGCGGTCTGCTCAAGATGGTCGGCCAACGCCGTAAGCTTCTGGCATACCTGAAGAATAAAGATGTTAGACGTTACAGCGCTCTGATTGAAAAACTCGGCCTTCGCCGATAATCATGCGGAAGAAAAGCAACCTGGTTGTCAAGCGGTCCGGTTAACCGGACGGCATGCCGGCACCCGGTTGCTTTTTGCCATGTAGCGGGTTAGCAGGAATGGCGAGAATGTTGTCGAATGGGTAACTATGGTACTATGTTACATAAATGATATGGGAGGTTCACGATGACACAACGCGTGGAAATGCAGCTCGGTGGACGGACGCTCGTGCTCGAAACCGGCAGGCTTGCGAAGCAGGCCAATGCTGCTGTAACCGTCCGCTATGGCGATACGGTCGTGCTCTGTACGGTAACGGCTTCGCCGGGTCCGAAGGATTTGGATTTCTTTCCGCTTACCGTAAACTATGAGGAGAAGCTTTATGCCGTCGGCAAAATTCCGGGCGGTTTCATTAAAAGAGAAGGACGTCCGAGCGAGAAGGCAATCTTGGCGAGTCGGTTGACCGACCGTCCGATTCGCCCGCTTTTCCCGGAGGGATTCCGCAACGACGTGCAGATCGTCGATCTCGTTATGAGCGTGGATCAGGATTGCTCGCCGCAAATCGCGGCCATGATCGGCACGTCGGCGGCGCTGTCCATCTCGGACGTTCCGTTTAACGGACCGATAGGCGGCGTCATCGTCGGCCGTGTGGATGGCCAGTTCATCATCAATCCGACGGTCGAGCAGGAGTCGCGCTCCGACATTTACGTCGTGGTCGCCGGTACGAAGGACGCGATCATGATGGTGGAGGCGGAAGCCGACGAAGTAGCGGAGCAGGTGATGCTCGAAGCAATCATGTTTGGGCATGACGAAATCAAAAAAATCGTTGCCGTCATCGAGCAGCTGGTGCAGACTGCCGGCAAGCCGAAAATGGACGTGAAGCTGCATGCGGTCGACGAGAACGTCAACCGCGATGTACGCGCCTTCGCATCCGCCAGACTCGTGGAAGCGATCCGCATTCCGGAGAAGCACGCCCGCCAGGAGGCGATCGATGCCGTTAACGCCGATGCGGTCGCCCATTTCGAAGAAGCGTACACCGATGCGCCGGAATTGATCGGGGACGTCAAGGAAGTGCTCTATGACATTGTGAAGGAAGAAGTGCGCCGCTTGATTACGCATGACAAGGTGCGTCCGGACGGCCGCGGGCTGGACGAGATTCGTCCGATCGAATGCGACGTCGCCCTGCTGCCGAGAACACATGGCTCCGGCCTGTTCACGCGCGGCCAGACGCAGGCGCTCAGCATTTGTACGCTCGGCGCGCTCGGCGACGTTCAGATTCTGGACGGCATCGGCCTTGAGGAATCGAAACGGTTCATGCATCATTACAACTTCCCGCCGTTCAGCGTAGGGGAAGCCCGTCCGCTGCGCGCTCCGGGACGCCGCGAAATCGGACACGGCGCGCTGGGCGAACGTGCATTGTCGAAGGTGATTCCGTCCGAAGCGGATTTTCCGTATACGATCCGTCTCGTATCCGAGGTGCTGGAGTCGAACGGTTCGACGTCGCAGGCAAGCATTTGCGCCAGCACGCTGGCGATGATGGATGCAGGCGTGCCGATCAAAGCGCCGGTAGCCGGCATTGCGATGGGGCTGATCAAGGACGGCGAGCATTTCTCCATCCTGTCCGACATTCAGGGGATGGAAGACCATCTCGGCGATATGGATTTCAAGGTGGCGGGAACGTCCGAGGGCGTAACGGCCATTCAGATGGACATCAAAATCGACGGCATCGACCGCGCGATTCTGACGCAGGCGCTTGAGCAAGCCCGGGAAGGCCGCATGCATATTCTCGGCAAAATGCTCGAGGTGATGAAGACGCCTCGGACAAGCCTGTCGCCATATGCGCCAAAGATCGTCATCATGCAGATCAATCCAGACAAAATCCGCGACGTTATCGGCGCCGGCGGCAAGATCATTAACAAGATCATCGAGGAAACCGGTGTGAAAATCGACATCGAGCAGGACGGCAAAGTATTTATCGCTTCGTCGGACGAGCAGGCGATTGTCCGTGCCCGCCAGATTATCGAAGGCATTGTGAAGGAAGTCGTGGTCGGCGAGATTTACCTCGGCACGGTTAAGCGCGTGGAGAAGTTCGGCGCGTTCGTCGAAATTTTGCCCGGCAAGGAAGGACTTGTCCACATCTCGCAGTTGTCCTCCGAGCGCGTGGCGAAGACGGAAGACGTAGTGAAGATCGGCGACCAGATTACGGTCAAAGTGACGGAGATTGACCAGCAGGGCCGTGTCAACCTGTCCCGCAAAGCTGTGCTTGCCGCTCAGGAGCCCGCGCAGTCCTAGCAGCATCCGCAAATCGAATCATGACCAACAAAGAGCCAGAGTTACATCTGTCTCTTTTTGTTTTGTCCGCATTCTCATATCCTTGTCCCGGCCGTCATAAACTGGTAGCAATATAGCGGAAGAGGTGCGGGCGATGCGGAAAAAAGCGGCCGCGATGGCCGCCTGCCTGGCGGCCGTCGTCGGATTGGCCGCCTGGAACGGCGATGTCGGGCGATATGTGTATGACATCAAACAACGGGCCGGCGGAGATGCGGTGGCATACGGCGTTCTAGCGGAGAGTCGGGAGGAGGACCCTCTTCTCGCGCGAATCCGGAAGGAAGCGTCCGAACGGAGGGAAGAGCCGATCGATGCGGTCGTCGACCGGGTGTGGAAGGCGATTCCCGGCTATAACGGCTTAGAGGTCGACGTTGAGCAGACCTACTTACGAATGAGGGGGTTGCCGGCGGAGGCGCCGATTGCGTTCGTTTACCGGGAGCTGAAGCCGAAGATCGGCTTGGAGAGCCTCGGTCCGCAGCCGATTTACCGCGGCAATCCGAGCAAACCGATGGCGGCCATTATGATCAACGTCGCGTGGGGGAACGAATATGTGCTGCCGATTCTCGATACGCTCGACCGGGAAAAGGTCAAAGCCACCTTTTTCCTCGACGGCTCCTGGCTCTCGAAAAATCCCGAACTGGCGCGGGCGATTGCGGCTCGGGGCCATGAGATGTCCAACCACGCATACTCCCATCCGGATATGAGCCGACTCAGCCAATCGCAGCAGCTGCGGCAAATCGAGCGGACGGAAGACCTGCTTCGCACGACGTTGGGCGTCAACAACCGATGGTTCGCGCCGCCTTCCGGCTCCTATAATGAGACGACCGTACGCACCGCGGCGGCGCTAGGGCTAAAAACGGTGCTGTGGACCGTTGACACCGTTGATTGGCAAAAGCCGGCGCCTTCGGCGATTGTGGCCAAAATTACGCGTGAAGCCGGGCCGGGCTCACTCATTCTGATGCATCCGACAGCCTCTTCGCGGGACGCGCTCGAAGGCATGATCGCCGCGATCAGGAAAAAGGGACTGGCGCTCGGCACCGTCTCCGAGACGCTCTCGGCCAAACGATGGCCTCCGGTTGAGGCGGAAGCCCGATTCTGATATAGTGAAATCATTGATTTTCTAGGAGGAGACCCGGTGAACAGATATACGCTGCAGAACGGCTTACGAGTAGTGGTCGAGAATATACCTACGTGTCGGTCGGTGTCATTCGGCA
The DNA here is from genome assembly GCF_000598065.1 of Paenibacillus darwinianus. GTDB lineage: Bacteria > Bacillota > Bacilli > Paenibacillales > Paenibacillaceae > Paenibacillus_I > Paenibacillus_I darwinianus. The sequence goes on from NZ_KK082138.1 coordinate 72,181, forward strand.
TTTGGGTGAGAACCGGCTCGCGTTACGAGAGGCCGGACAACAACGGCATCTCCCATTTTATCGAGCACATGCTGTTTAAAGGAACCGACAAGCGCAGCGCGAAGGATATCGCCGATTTGTTCGACGGCATCGGAGGCAACATCAACGCTTTCACATCCAAGGAATATACGTGTTATTTTGCGAAAGTGCTGGATCAGCACCTGCCGATCGCGATTGAAGCGCTGGCCGATATGTTCTTCGATTCGCAGTTTGATCAAGGGGAGCTCAGCAAAGAAAAGAACGTTATACTCGAAGAAATTTCCATGTACGACGACACGCCGGACGACAAGGTTCACGATGAAGCGTCGCGCGCCGCCTTCGGCGACCATCCTCTCGCTTATTCGATATTGGGGCTTGAAGACCGTTTGACCGCAATGGGTCCGTCGGATCTGCAAAGTTATATGAAGGATCATTATAGAATAGACAATACGGTCATTGCCGTTGCGGGCAATGTGGAGGATGCGGCGGTTCTTGAACTGCTGGAGAAGCATTTCGCCCGCTTTGACCGCAAAGGCGAGAACGCCGCCGTTTATCCGACGCCCGGCTTTAGCGGAGAATATATTTTCCATAAGAAAAAAACCGAGCAAAACCATCTGTGCCTCTCGTTTCCTGGCTGCTCGATTGCGGATCACCAGCTGTACGCGATGGTGCTGCTCAACAATGCGATCGGCGGCGGCATGAGCTCCCGGCTGTTTCAGGAAATCCGGGAGAAACGGGGATTGGCCTATTCCGTTTATTCTTACCATACCTCGTTCGCCGATACCGGCCTCTTTACGATTTATGCCGGAACGGCGCCGAAGCAGACAAAGCAAGTGCTCGATCTGACGATTGAACAACTCGGCGAGCTGGCGGTGTCCGGTTTAACGGATGCGGAGCTTCACCGCGGCAAGGAGCAGTTGAAGGGCAGCCTTATCCTGAGCCTCGAAAGCACGAGCAGCCGTATGAACAGGATCGGCAAAAACGAACTTATGCTCGGACGCCATTATACGCTTGATGGGATGCTGGAGCGAATCGATGCCGTCACCATGAGCGACATCCGCGACATTACGCGCCGCATGCTGGAGGTTCCGTTCGCGGTGGCGATGGTCGGCACGAGCGATAAGGCGGCTGCCGCACTGGGGAGGGATTGTCTTGTATCACGTGCAATTTAAAAAGCTCCCGGGTAACGAGGACGTTCCGCTTCCGGCTAAAATGTCCAAGTGGGCGGCCGGCTTCGACCTGCATGCCGCCGTGAGCGAGCCGATTACGCTTCAGCCCGGTGAGCGTGTTCTCGTTCCGACAGGCTTCGCCATGGCGATGCCGCCGGAACTGGAGGCGCAAATCCGGCCGCGCAGCGGCCTTGCTTACAAGAACGGCATCACCTGCCTGAATACGCCCGGCACGATCGATGCCGATTATCGCGGCGAGGTGAAGGTGCTGCTGGCGAACCTGGGGCAGGAACCGTTCATGATCGCGCGCGGGGAGCGGATTGCGCAGATGGTGTTCCAGATCGTGCCGCAGATCGAAATCGCCGAAGTCGAAGAACTCCCGGATACGGAGCGGGGTGTCGGCGGGTTCGGGCATACGGGTCGCTGACCTAGCGTTGCCGGAGGAGTCACGCCGTCAGGGCAACCCGGAAATTCAGATGAGGATCGATCGATAACGAACCGGAGGCGGCCGCCTCCGGTTTTTGTTACGGATGAAGCGAGCGTACGGAATGGAGGACGGCGCTCAGCCTGCGTCCCAAGGCAGGCTGCTGCGGGTTTTTCGCGGGGGCTCTCACCCTCATCTGGGCGCATGCATAAGATGGTCTATGCAGGATTGGCTCAGAGAGGAGTGAGGCGGTTTGCTCACAGGAGTGAATGTCGTGCTGCTGGGCGGCGACGCCCGTCAGCTTGAGGTGATCCGCAAGCTGACGGAGCTCGATGCGACGGTGGTGGTGGCCGGATTCGACGGCTTGCATTCGCCGCTGGACGGGGCGGTTAAGGCCGAGCTGCATGGGGAACTGTTCGACGATGCGGATGCGCTCATTCTGCCGGCGGTCGGGACCGACGACGAAGGCGTCGTCACAGCCGTTTTCAGCGACAAGGAGCTGCGGCTGCTGGAAGAGCATGTCGACCGGCTGCCGAAACATTGCAAGGTGTACACCGGGTTGGCCAAACCGTATTTGAGGCAGCTGTGCGGCAAGTACGGCATCGCGGTCATCGAGCTGTTCGAGCGGGACGACGTGGCGATCTACAACTCGATTCCGACGGCGGAAGGCGCGATCATGATGGCGATCCAGAACACCGACATTACGATCCACGGCTCGACATCGCTCGTGCTCGGACTTGGCAGAACCGGTTTTACACTTGCCCGTACCCTACAGGGAATGGGGGCCCGCGTGTTGGTCGGCGTGCGCCGCGAGGAGCATTTCGCGCGCGCCGAGGAGATGGGCTTCAAACCGCTCTATATCAAGGATTTACTGCATTACGCAGGCAATCTCGACTTGCTTTTTAATACAATTCCGACTATGATAGTCACAGCGCAAATAATAGCGAAATTGCCGTCGCGCGCCGTCATTATCGACCTGGCGTCGAAACCTGGCGGCACTGATTTTCGCTTCGCGGAGAAGCGCGGAATCAAAGCGATGCTCGCCCCGGGATTACCCGGAATCGTAGCTCCCAAGACAGCCGGACGTATCATAGCGGACTGCTTGAGTCGGTTGATCATGGAGGATTTACGAGTACGGGGGGATGAGCAATGAATTGGCATGGCATAACGGTCGGATACGCATTGTCCGGTTCGCATTGCACGTTTGCAGAAGTGATGCCGCAAATCAAACGGTTTGTCGACGCCGGAGCCCGGGTGATTCCGATCGTCACCTCGACGATTATGACGACTGACACGAGGTTCGGAACATCGGCGGAATGGCAGAAACAGCTTAAGGAAATTACGGGCAACGAGATGATCTCGACCATCGTGGAAGCGGAGCCTTTGGGCCCGTCCAAGCTGCTCGACGTGATGCTGATTGCGCCCTGCACGGGCAACACGACCAGCAAGCTGGCGAACGCGATGACGGACAGCGCGGTATTAATGGCGGCCAAAGCGCAAATGCGCAACGGCAGACCGCTCGTGCTGGCGATTTCGACGAATGACGGCCTCGGGCTTAATGCGGCCAACATCGCGAAGCTGCTCATTACCAAGAACATTTATTTCGTACCGTTCGGTCAAGACAACCCGGAGCAGAAGCCGAATTCGCTTGTCGCCCGGATGGATTTGCTGATGGAAGCCTGTGAAGCGGCGCTTCAGGGCAAGCAGGTTCAGCCTGTACTGATCGAACGTTACCCATAATAGACGGACGCATGGCGTAACCGGGCAAGCCGTTTCAAATTGAGGGGAGATTAGGAATCATGTCGGAACAAAAATTGTTTAACGTCGCCGTTGTCGGGGCGACAGGCGCGGTAGGAGAACAAATCATCGGTCTGCTCGAGAAACGGGACTTCCCGATCAACCAGCTGAAGCTGTTGTCTTCCGCGAGATCGGCCGGCAACAAAATTTTGTTCAAAGGCCGTGAGCTTACGGTTGAGGAAGCGACGCCAGAAAGCTTTGAAGGGGTCGAAATCGCTCTCTTCAGCGCCGGCGGCGATGTCAGCAAGGCGCTTGCGCCGCATGCGGTCGAGCGCGGTGCTGTATGCATCGACAATACGAACGCCTACCGGATGGACCCGGAGACGCCGCTTGTGGTGCCTGAAGTGAACATCGATAAAGTAAGCGAACACAAGGGCATTATCGCCAATCCGAACTGCTCCACGATCCAGATGGTCGCTGCGCTTAAGCCGCTTTATGACCGATATGGCATTTCGCGCATTATCGTGTCCACCTATCAGGCGGTTTCGGGCGCGGGCAGCAAGGCCATCGACGAAATGCTGCGTCAGACTCGCGAGGCTCTCGAGGGGAACGACGTCAAGCCGGATATTTTGCCGGTAGGCTCGCTTCCTGTTAAGCATCAGATCGCCTTCAACGCGATTCCGCAGATCGATAAATTCCAGGACAACGGATATACGCTCGAAGAGATGAAGATGGTCCGTGAAACCAAAAAAATCATGGGTGATGACGCGATCGACGTTACCGCTACTTGCGTGCGGGTACCGGTCGTTTACGGACATTCCGAATCCGTTTATGTCGAGCTGAAAAACGACTACGAGCTCGAAGACGTCAGGAAGCTGCTTTCGGACGCGCCGGGTATCGTCGTGGTCGACGACATGGATGCCCAGCAGTATCCGCTCGCCACCGATGCGGCCGGCAAGCCGGACGTGTTCGTCGGACGCCTCCGCCGCGACCTCGGTGCACCCCGCGGCCTGAATCTGTGGATCGTATCCGACAACCTGCTGAAGGGCGCGGCCTGGAACGCCGTGCAAATCGCCGAATATATCGCGATCGAACAGAACTAACCGCTTAACCGATCCTCTAACCGGGTATATCCGAAAGGAAATGCCGGTCGTCAATCCGGCGGAGAGAGGAAGATCAAACCGCATGGCCATTCTCGTACAGAAATACGGCGGCACGTCGCTTGCCAGCGAAGAGGCGCGCCGACGCGTGCTGGGGCACATTGAACGTGAGCGCGCCCATTCCTACGCGCTCGTCGTCGTCGTTTCCGCAATGGGACGGATGGGAGATCCCTATGCGACCGATACGCTGCTGTCTCTCGGAGGCTCCGCGCAGTCGCTGCCTCCGAGAGAAAAGGACCTGCTGGCCGTCTGCGGCGAGATTATTTCGGCCAACGTATTATGCGGATTGCTCCGAAGCGAGGGCGTTCCGTCGATTGTGATGACGGGCGGTCAAGCCGGCATCCGGACGGACGCCGGCTTCGGGCAAGCGCGCATTATGCGCATCGATCCGGACCCTGTCATGCGACAGCTCGAGCAAGGGAAGGTGGTTATCGTCACCGGCTTTCAGGGACAGTCGGACCAAGGTGACTTTACCACGCTTGGCAGAGGCGGAAGCGATACGTCAGCTACGGCGATCGGTGCGGCGCTCCGGGCCGAGCGCATCGACATCTATACCGACGTCGACGGCATTCTGACTGCCGACCCGAGGCTTGTCGAGGACGCAAAGCCGCTCGACACGGTCAGCTACGCCGAGATCACGAATCTGGCGCGGCAAGGCGCCAAGGTCATCCATCCGAGGGCGGTGGAAATCGCCGCGCAGAGCAACATTCCGCTGCGCGTGCGCTCGACATTTTCAGACGGCGAGGGCACGCTCGTCACGGCCGACCCGGTCTCCGAATCGCAGGTTCGCGACCGTCTTGCGACAGGCATCGCCCATGTGCCGAAGGTGACCCAAATATCGGTGACGGCCGATGGCCACAAAGACATGCAACTCAACGTTTTTCAATCGATGGCTAAGCATGGGATCAGCGTGGATTTTATTAACGTGACCCCCGGTGGCGCCTTGTATACCGTATTCGATGAGGATGCGGACCGCGCCCTGGAGGTGCTCGGCAAGCTCGGCTATACGCCGGCCGCGGTGCGCGGCTGCGCCAAGGTGTCTGTAGTCGGAAGCGGGATGCACGGCGTTCCCGGCGTTATGGCCCGCATCGTCGAGGCGTTGACGGAGGAAGGCATCACGATTCTTCAATCGGCGGATTCCCACGCCACCATCTGGGTCCTGGTGCGTCAGGAGCAGATGACCGCCGCCGTCCGCGCCTTGCACAATAAATTCGAATTGCACTTATAACGTAGACGTCCGCTAAGCATCCATTGCTTGTCAACTACGGTTTTCCGACGGCCATTTCATATCTTATTGCTTTAATACCCTGCTCTTAAGGTATAATGCAGACGTAGTTGTTGATCCGTATAGCGTGCAGGTTCCGAATCATAACCATTGACCGGTTCCATCATCCACGGAACCGGTTTTTGCAATTACTATATAATCATGTTTTGATTTTCCGCGAAGCGGCCATGCCATTGGCCCGAGCCCAAAAATCAAAACGTTGATGGAGGCGTCCCTATGGAATTCGGCAGACTAATCACCGCAATGGTCACACCGTTCGATGCGCAAGGCCGTATCGATTGGGAAGCGACCGGCCGTTTGATCGATTACTTGATTGAGGATCAGGAAAGCGACAGCCTTGTCCTGTCGGGCACAACCGGCGAATCGCCGACGCTTAGCGACGAGGAGAAGCTTGCCCTGTTCCGTTTCTCCGTGGAACGGGCGGCCGGCCGCTGCAAAATTATTGCGGGCACCGGGAGCAACAATACGTCCCATTCGATTCATTTGACCCAAGAGGCCGAGGCCTGCGGCGTCGACGGCATATTGCTGGTAGCACCGTACTACAACCGTCCGAGCCAGGAAGGGCTGTACCGCCACTTTCGCGCCATCGCGGAGTCGACCGGGCTGCCGATATTGCTGTACAACGTACCCGGCCGCACTGGGGTCAACATCAGCGCCGAGACGACGCTGCGTCTCGCCGAGCTCCCGAATGTCGTCGCGACGAAGGATTGCGCCCCGCTTGAGCAAATCACGGCGATCGCAGCCGCAGCGCCGGAGCATTTTCGGGTATACAGCGGCGATGACAGCGCAACTCTGCCGGTGCTTACGGTGGGGGGCTACGGCATCGTCAGCGTGGCCAGCCATTTAATCGGAAGCAAAATGAAACGGCTAATCGAAGCACATCTGTCCGGCAACGCGGCGGAGGCGGCCAAGCTGCATCAGGAATGTTATCCCGTCTTCAAGGGACTTTTCGAATGTCCGCATCCTGTGCCGAATCCGGTGGCGGTCAAATATGCGCTCGGACTGAAGGGGATTCCGGTCGGCGGCGTTCGGCTGCCGCTCGTTGAGCCGACCGAGGCGGAAGCCGCTTTTATAAGCAAATTGCTGTGACCACAGTCCGGAATGAAGCAGACGATACGGAAACCGGTGTGCACTCGGCATCGGTTTTTGTGTTTTAGGAGAGGCTACGGGTACGGTGGATTTTGCAGGTCGGCTTGTGTTTTGTTATTTTCTTCATGTATAATGTGGTTAAGTGACTGGGTGCGGCAAATCTTTGAAAATCTAATAACGTTTGGATCGACGTCCAACACATTCAGGAGGTACGGATTTACTTGTCTAAAAAGAACAACCAAGATAAACTGCTCATTTTCGCATTGGGCGGCGTCGGTGAAATCGGCAAAAACATGTATGTGGTTCAGTATGGGAATGACATTGTCGTTGTGGATTCCGGTCTGAAATTTCCGGAGGAAGACATGCTTGGCATCGACATCGTCATCCCCGACATTACGTATTTAACGGATAACCGCGACAAGGTTCGCGGTATTCTAATCACCCACGGACATGAAGACCATATCGGCGGATTGCCTTACGTACTGCGGCATCTGAACGTTCCGGTTTACGGTACGAAGCTGACGCTCGGCCTTATCGAAGGCAAGCTGAAGGAAGCCGGGCTGCTCGGCGACACGAAGCGCATTCTGATCAACGCGGATTCCGAAGTGCAGCTCGGCGCGATCAAAGCCAGCTTCTTCAAGGTAAACCACAGCATTCCCGACGCGGTCGGCGTCTGTTTGGACACGCCTGAGGGACGTGTCGTTCACACCGGCGACTTCAAGTTCGACCATACGCCGGTCAATAATCAATATGCGGATCTGCAGCGTATGGCGGAAATCGGCAGCGGCGGCGTATTGGCCCTGCTGTCCGACAGCACGAATGCGGAACGTCCCGGCTTTACCCCGTCGGAAAGTAATATCGGACGGGAGTTTGAGGACATTTTCCGCAAATCGCAGCAGCGTGTGGTCGTGGCGACGTTCGCTTCGAACGTTCACCGGCTTCAGCAGGTCATCAATGCCGCGATGGCAACGAAGAGAAAGCTCGCTGTCATCGGACGCAGCATGGTGAACGTTGTCTCCATCGCTTCAGAGCTCGGCTATCTGAACATTCCGGAAGGGATGATCATCGAGCCGGAGGAAGTTGGCAAAATAGCGGCCGACCGGGTCGTGATTCTGTCTACGGGCAGCCAGGGCGAGCCGATGTCCGCGCTGACGCGCATGGCCCGCTCAACACACCGCAAGGTGGACATTCTGCCGGGGGATACGGTGATCATTGCCGCGACGCCGATCCCGGGCAACGAGAAGTATGTCGGCCGTACGGTCGACGAGCTGTTCCGGCTTGGCGCCAACGTGATTTACGGTCCCGGTTCGGTATCGGGCGTTCACGTTTCCGGTCACGGCAGCCAAGAGGAATTGAAGTTGATGCTCAATCTGATGAAGCCGAAATATTTTATCCCGATTCATGGCGAATACCGGATGCTGCGGCAGCACGCGCTGCTCGCGGAAGCAGTCGGCGTGGAGAAAGAAAACATCTTCATGCTCGACAACGGCGATACGGTTGAGCTTCAAGGCGGCGCGGCCCGCAAAGGCAGCAAGGTACAGGCGGGCAATGTGCTGATTGACGGCCTTGGCGTCGGGGACGTAGGTAACATCGTCTTGCGGGACCGCAAGCTTCTGTCCCAGGACGGAATACTCGTCGTCGTCGTCACGCTGAGCAAGCAGGACGGCGCAATCGTATCCGGTCCGGATATCATATCACGCGGATTCGTTTATGTACGCGAATCCGAAGGTTTGCTGGAGGAAGCGAACCGGATCGTAACGTCCACGCTCAACAAGCTGATGAGCGACAACGTCAACGAATGGGCTTCGCTCAAAACCAATGTGAAGGATGCGCTTGGCCGGTTCCTGTACGAGCAGACCCGCCGCCGTCCGATGATCTTGCCGATCATCATGGAAGTGTAACACCCGCACGACCCAAGCACCCGAAAACGAACAGCTCTGTGTCCCGTCCGCCAGGATGGGCTCGGGGCTGTTTTTTCATGCTGCCTGTGTATTGAACTCGCAGGCGGTGGAATAAAACGTGTTCCTTTTTCCATACTATGACGAGTATGTCCATGAAGGGGGAATGACAGCGAATGACGGAATACCGATACCAGGGAGGCCGGATGGAAGAGCCTCCGTTGCCCGTACCGGGGGAGCCTCTGACCGGCAATCCGGTTGCGCAAAGTATTCAGCAGTTCGGACAGACGACCACGCCCGCCACGGAATCCAATCTTTATTGCATGACGATCATCGGACAGGTGGAAGGACACTTGGTGCTTCCGCCGCAGAACAAAACGACGAAATATGAGCATCTCATCCCACAGCTGGTCGCGGCGGAGCAGAATTCGAAAATCGAAGGCATTCTGATCGTGCTGAATACGGTCGGCGGGGATGTCGAGGCCGGTCTGGCGATTGCCGAAATGATATCATCGCTGACAAAGCCGAAGGTTACGCTCGTGCTGGGCGGCGGGCATTCGATCGGGGTGCCGATCGCCGTAGCCGGCGACAAGTCGTTCATCGCTGAAACGGCTACCATGACCATTCATCCGATCCGCTTGAACGGTCTCGTGATCGGGGTTCCCCAAACGTTCGAGTACCTGGAGAAAATGCAGGAGCGGGTCGTTCGGTTCGTAACCTCCCATTCCAACATTACGGATGAGATGTTCAAGGAACTGATGTTCAAAACCGGGGAGCTGACCCGCGATATCGGCACGAGCGTCGTAGGGCCCGATGCGGTCAAGTACGGCTTGATCGACGCCATCGGCGGGATCGGCGCCGCGCTTCGCGAATTGAACATGAGAATCGAGGAGCGTAAGCGGATGATACAGGGGGTGGCGCTGCAATGACGCTGCATACGATTATTCCGCTCGACATCGTGACCCAAGGGCTTGGGCAAGAAGCGGAAGAACGTACCTACGTCGAGATTACGAGCGGCCGGCTGCGGCTGCAGCTGGAGCCGGTATACCCCGGTGTGGGCCGAATCGTCCGTCTTGTGGACGGTCCCCTGAACGATTACCTTCGTCCGGAGCTTGCGCCCGGCATGCTGTTTGCTTACGGCAGGCCCGAGGACGGCGCGACGTTTTCATAGGAACATCTGTCCTCTTATGGTATAATCGTATACCGAGAGGTGACCGAGTTTGGCGAAACGCAAACGGAAAAACAAATCGATCGGCGCACAGCTGAAATATGAGGTATACGGCATCCTGCTCATCACCGTCTCGGTCATCGCCCTTTCCGGGGAGGCTGCGGTGGGACGCTCGTTATCGAAGCTGTTCGCTTTGCTGCTGGGCGGATTTTATTTCGTCGTCCCGCTGGTCGGCATTTATGTGGGCATGGCTGTCATGATTAAAAGGGCCTGGCCGTCAGGCTGGTCGAACCGCAAGTCGGGCGTCCTGCTTCTGGTTCTTGCGTTGACGCTGCTTGCGGCTATTAAAGAAGTCAGCCAGCGAACGGAGTTTCTGGGCCTTCCATTGAGCGGAGATCTGATTATGCAGCCGGCAAACGGCTTATGGCAGGCATTTAAATCGACTCCTGTTTTCGATACCGGGTTTAATCAGCGAAATCTTGGCGGAGGCTTTGTCGGACACGTTGAATACCGTATCCTTTACGGCTTGTTCGGATATATCGGTACGTATCTGATTGTGATCGTCATGTTCGCCATCGGGGGCATGCTGCTTACCGGAAAGTCATACGTCGAGCTGGCGCGGGCGCTTCACAAACGGGGCAGCCGCATGCTGGCTCTCCTTCAGCACAAGCTTGCGGCCGGTGGCGGCCGCAAGCCTTCGG
>NZ_KK082138.1:82929-85734 GCF_000598065.1 Paenibacillus darwinianus
GTGGCGGCCGCAAGCCTTCGGCGTCTTCGGCACCGTCTGTCCGCAAACAGCAAAGCGGCGAAGACGAGCTGCCGATGCTGGTGCTCGATGACGATCTGGATGAGGATATGGATGAGGTCTTTGAGCCGGTAAAGGCCCCGCGACGCAAGAAGACGCTGTTCTTCAATTGGCTGCAGCCACGCAAGAACTCCGCCGCAGCCGCGCTCGGACACGAGCGGCCGGCTGCGGACAGGGATCAGGAAACGGCGGGGGAGTCTCCGCTGGAAGGGATGGACGTCTGGAGCGGCAGGAACGAGGCGCTGCCTGCAGACGGCGCCGCAGCTTTGGCGCCGTCCATGGACGACCGCGACACGGCGCCGCCGTGGGAGCAAGAGCCGGAGCCGGCTGCGGCGCCAGCTCCCTCAATGTGGCCGGAGTCGTTGGCGCCGATTCATGGAACGCACAATGAAGATGCGGCGGATTCCGCTATAATTGGCGCTGACGCGGTCGTGGGTGTTCAAGCCTTCTCAGCCTCAGCCGGCACAGCAGCGCAGGATGGACAGCCGGGCATAAAGCCTTCGAAGCCGTATTTGCTGCCGCCGATGACCCTGCTGGCCCGGCCGCAATCCGGCAAGTCGGGCCCTTCAGATGCTTCGGATTCGAAGCGCAAGCTCGAATCGACGCTGGAAAGCTTCGGCGTGAAAGCGACCGTTCTGGACGTGGTGAGGGGACCGGCCGTGACCCGTTATGAGGTGCAGCCCGCCACCGGGGTTAAGGTGAGCCGCATCGTCAGCCTGACCGACGATATCGCGCTCGCGCTGGCGGCGAAGGATATCCGGATGGAAGCGCCGATTCCCGGCAAGTCCGCGATCGGCATTGAGGTGCCGAATACGGAGGTGTCGATGGTCACGATGCGCGAGGTGATGGAGACGCCGGCTTTCCAGCAGGCGCCTTCCAAGCTTTCGATCGCATTCGGCCGCGATATTTCGGGCCAGCCGATCATCGGCAACCTGGCCAGAATGCCGCACTTGCTGGTCGCCGGCGCGACGGGCTCCGGCAAATCGGTGTGCATCAACGGGATCATTACGAGCATTCTGTACAAAGCGGCGCCCGACGAAGTGAAATTTCTGATGATCGATCCGAAAATGGTCGAGCTGAATATGTACAACGGCATCCCGCACCTGCTCGCTCCGGTCGTGACCGATCCGCGCCGCGCTTCGCTTGCGCTGAAGAAAATCGTCGTCGAGATGGAGAAGCGGTACGAGCTTTTCTCCAAGTCCGGTACACGCAATATCGAGGGCTACAACACGCTGATGAAGGATAACCCGGCAGCGGTATTGCCGTTTATCGTGGTCATCGTGGACGAGCTTGCCGACCTGATGATGGTGGCAGCCAATGACGTGGAGGATGCCATCACCCGGCTGGCCCAAATGGCGCGCGCGGCGGGCATTCATCTGATCATCGCGACGCAGCGTCCCTCCGTCGACGTCATCACGGGGGTGATCAAGGCAAATATACCTTCCCGGATCGCATTCGGCGTATCGTCGCAGGTCGACTCCCGCACCATACTCGATATGGTGGGCGCCGAGAAGCTGCTTGGACGCGGTGATATGCTTTTCCTTCCCGTCGGCATGTCGAAGCCGATCCGTGTACAGGGCGGCTTCCTGTCCGATCAGGAAGTCGAGTCGGTCGTCCATTTCGCCCGGGAACAAGCTCAGGCGGAATACAAGGAGGATCTGGTTCCCGAAATCGAGGAGAACGGGCCTGAGGAAGATGAGATTGTGGATGAGCTGTTCGATCAGGCCGTACAGATCGTGGTGGAGGCCAAGCAAGCGTCGGTGTCGCTGCTTCAACGGCGGATGCGGGTAGGCTATACGCGGGCGGCGAGGCTGATCGACCAGATGGAAGCGCGCGGTGTTGTAGGGCCATACGAGGGAAGCAAACCCCGCGAGGTACTGATGTCGCTCGACCAATTTCAAGCCGGCAAAATAAGCTCCTGAAGAAGCGCGCCACGCGCTTTTTCGGGAGTTTTTTGTTGCGTTCGGAGCAAGCAGCCGGACGCATCGTCACTTTTTAACAAGGAGCAGGCATAGGATTTCGACCTCTCTCGCATACTATAACCGTTCGCAAAGGCGTCCGGCTTCACCAATATGCGATAGAAAGGCAGAATCGACAGCATGAAAATACGACTGCTCGCAGCGACAACAGTTATCTTATGCCTCTTGTTCGGCGCATTTACGATGCAGCATGCAGGCAAAGGCTTGTCGAACGAAACGTTCAGCAACGCCACATTAAGGCTCGGCTCGAGCGGCAAGGACGTTTACGAGCTGCAGGGCCGGTTAAAATATTTGGGTTATTACGGCGGAGAGGTAGACGGTCAGTTCGGACAATCGACGCGCAATGCCGTTACCTGGTTCCAGTGGAAGTTCGGTATGAAGTCGGACGGTATCGTAGGGGCAAAAACAAAGCTAAAGTTATGGGAAGCGACAAAGGAATGGCGCCCGACAGCGGACGAACTGCCCGGCGGCGCAGCCGACAACAACCGCGCAAACGGAGGAGGTAAGGGCGGCAAGGGTAACAATGGAGGCATCGGCGGCGCGGCCAAGTCCAACCGGCTGGGGTTGTCCGAGAACGACCTGAAAATTATGGCCAACGCCGTATACGGGGAAGCACGCGGCGAGCCTTATGAGGGACAGGTGGCGGTCGCGGCGGTCATTCTTAACCGGGTGCAGTCGCAAAGCTTTCCGAACACTGTCTCGGGGGTCATCTTTCAGCCGAGAGCCTTTACAGCCGTTGCGGACGGTCAAATATGGCTGACGCCCAACG
>NZ_KK082138.1:85834-88422 GCF_000598065.1 Paenibacillus darwinianus
CGCGCCCGTCAAGCCGTGAACGACGCGATCAACGGCTGGGATCCGTCCGGCGAAGCCCTCTATTATTTCAACCCGAATACAGCTACCTCCGGCTGGATTTGGACGAGACCGCAAATCAAAACGATCGGCAAGCATATATTTGCTTTGTAGCGAACGGCAACCAGGACGTTGGCCGCGCATCAATCGGTTCGTGGAAGAAGCAACCCTCGGCGGGTTGCTTCTTCGCTTTCTGATCGGTTAGAATGAGGAAGAATTCAATGGAAATGTAAGGGATTCTCCACCCTATTAAGCAAGTCGAAAGGAGCTATCGGCCGTGATCGAAACCGGATTTCAACGAGGGCAATGGAACCGCATCAGGCTGCACGTGCTGCCGACCAAAAGGTTCAAAACGTTCGCCATCGCGCTCTATGCCGGCATACCGCTCAGTGAGTCTACCGTGACGCCTGCGGCTTTAATCCCGTTCGTTCTGCGCCGCGGAACCGCCTCGACGCCGGAAACGAAAGCGTTCCGCGAGCGGCTAGACGATATGTACGGAGCGGGCTTCGGCTTCGACGTGCTGAAGCGCGGAGACGCGCAAATCGTACAATTCCGCATGGATGTCATCCATGATCAGTTCGTTTCATCAGACGAGTCGCTGCTGGACGCGGCGCTTGCTTTTCTGGGAGAGGTCATCACCGAGCCTGCGCTCGAGGACGGACGATTCCGCAGCAAATACGTCGACGCCGAGAAGAAGACACTGCAGAAGAGGCTGGAGGCGATCGTTAACGATAAAATCCGCTATGCGGCCGAGCGCTGTCTCGAGGAGATGTGCGCAAATGAGCCTTACCGGCTTCATCCGCTCGGCTGGATCGGCGATCTCAGCGCCATCACGCCCGAATCGCTGATGGAATATTATCGCAGCTGGCTGGCTTCGGCGACATTCGACCTCTACGTCGTGGGCGACACCTCGCTTGAGGAAGCAAACGGGTTTGTCAGCCGTTCGTTTAAAGCGCCCGCGGGCCAACCGGCCGATTATCCTGTCCCCGATATCCGTCCGGCTTCAGGCGAGCCGAAACATGTCATTGAGCGGATGGAAGTAGGCCAGGGAAAGCTCAATATGGGACTTCGGGCGAATGTCAGCTATGCCGATGACGACTACCCCGCCGCGCTGCTCTATAACGGAATACTCGGCGGTTATCCGCATTCAAAGCTTTTTGTGAACGTGCGGGAGAAGGCCAGCCTGGCCTATTACGCGGCTTCCCGCTATGACGGCCACAAAGGAATCATCACGATTCAGTCCGGCATTGAAACCGGAAACTACGACAAAGCCAATACCATTATCGCCGAGCAGCTGGAGCAGCTGCGCCAAGGCGATATCCAGGAGCTGGTGCTTACGCAGACCCAGGCGATGATCCGGAACCAGTTGCTCGAAATCCAGGACAGCGCCTTCGAGATGATCGGGTTCGATTTCAACTCCGTTTTGTCGGGACGGACACGGACGACCGCAGGCTTGCTGCAAGACGTGGAAAAAGCGTCGGTCGCGGACGTCGTCCGCGTCGCTCAGCGCGTGCAGCTGGATACCATTTATTTTCTGCGCGACGAAAAGGAGGGCTAAGCGATGGAAACGATAGTCTATCCCGGCGTGAAGGAGACCGTGTACCGGGAGACGATGCCGAACGGCCTCGAGGTTTATGTGCTGCCGAAGGACGGCTTCCAGAAGACGTACGCCACATTTTCGACCCGCTACGGTTCGATAGACAACACATTCAGCGTAGGCGACGGCGGCGAATATATACGCGTGCCGGACGGCATCGCCCATTTCCTGGAGCACAAGATGTTCGAGGAACCGACCGGCGACATTTTTTCCACATTCGCCTCCCAGGGCGCTTCGGCCAATGCCTTCACCAGCTTCGACCGCACGGTATACCTGTTCTCCGCCACGGAGAAAATCGACGAGAACCTGAACACGCTGCTCGATTTCGTCCAGCATCCGTATTTTACGGAAGCGAACGTGGAGAAGGAGAAAGGCATTATCGAGCAGGAAATCAATATGTACAAAGACAATCCCGACTGGCGCGTCTATTTCGGGTTGATCGATGCGATGTATCATAACCATCCCGTTCACATTGACATCGCCGGCACCGTCGATTCGATCTACCGGATCGATAAGGATACGCTGTACCGCTGCTATGAAACGTTCTACCATCCGTCGAACATGATGCTGTTTGTCGCAGGCGGCGTGAAGGCGGACGAGGTCATGGCGCTTGTTCGGGACAATCAGGCTCGCAAAACGTTCCCGCAGATGGGTGAAATCAGAAGAAAATTCGAACCGGAGCCGTCCTCTGTGAAAAATCCACGGCTGTCGCTCAGGCTGCCCGTCTCGCTTCCCAAATGCATGTTTGGCTTCAAGGAGAAGGAATTGCCGACCGCCGCGAAGGAGCTGCTGCGCCGCGAAGTGACGTCGAAGCTGATGCTGGAGACGCTTTTCGGGGCAAGCTCGGAGCTGTACCAATCGCTGTATGACGATAATCTGATTTCCGATTCATTCGGCAGCGAGTACAACTCCGGCATGGGCTACGCTTTTTCGGTGATCGGCGGGGAAACGCGGG
>NZ_KK082138.1:88522-110172 GCF_000598065.1 Paenibacillus darwinianus
CCTCCCCGACGAGCTGCTGGCGCGGATTCGGACGGCGATGGACGGGATCTTGCGGCAAGGGCTTGACCCGCAGGCGTTCGAACGCACAAAGCGCAAAAGGGTCGGCGGTTATTTGCGGATGCTGAATTCGCCGGAATCGATCGCCAACGAATTTACGCGTTACCGCTTCCGTGGCGGCGACCTGTTCGAGCTGCTCGAGCTGTACGAGTCGATCACATTGGACGAAGCGAATCAGCGGATGCGCGGGCATTTCGATTGGGATCAGATGGCGGTGTCGGTCGTCAGGAAGGAGCAGGCATGAAACCGCTTAGCGAGATGACGGTGCTGATTACCGGCGCAAGCCGCGGGATCGGCGCCGCCATCGCCGCTCGTTTCGCGGCGGAAAGGATGAACGTCGTCATCCATTACCTGCATTCACACGAAGCCGCGAACGAAACGGCCAGAAGGTGCATGGCCAGCGGCGCCAATGCGATGACGGTATCGGCGGATATCCGCTCCAGGGAGCAGCTGCTGAGGATGAAGGAAAAGCTAGAGCAGCGGGGGATGGTCCCAGATATCGTCGTCAACAATGCGGGCATTTCCCACTACGGTATGCTGGCGGATGTCGCAGACGAAACTTGGGACGATATTATGGCGGTCAATTTGAGGGGCATGTTCTTAACCACGCAGCTGTTCATGCCGGCCATGATCGCCCGGCGCTACGGTCGAATTGTCAACGTCTCCTCGGTGTGGGGGTTGTCCGGCGCCTCCTGCGAGGTGCTGTACTCTACGACAAAGGGCGGCATGAACGCTTTCACCAAAGCGCTGGCCAAGGAATTGGCGCGCTCCGGCATCACGGTTAACGCCGTTGCGCCGGGTGCCGTCGATACCGCCATGCTGGGAAATCTGGAGCTGTCCGAGAAAACGGCGCTTCAGGAAGAGATCCCCGCCGGCCGATTCGCCCAGCCCGATGAAATCGCCTCGCTCGTTTATTTTCTTTCCTTGCCCGAATCCGGCTACATAACCGGTCAAATCATAAGTCCCAACGGCGGCTGGGTTACTTGACGGGGCGTCGCGACGGGACGGCCGAAACATTTTCACGCCATTATTCGTCGAATAAGAAGCGTACGCTTGGCTCACACTAGAACTGTTGATCATTCCTTTATTATGGACATACCAAATCAAAGGGAGGCGACGAAGGCATGGCAACGGTCCTGGCGAAATTCGATCATTGGAAACATTTTTTGGGCGAGCGCGTGGAGGCGGCCAAAAAAATGGGGATGGACGAGGAGAAAATTAGCAAGCTCGCTTTTGAAATCGGACAATTTCTGGACGAGAAGGTCGACCCCAAAAACGATGAGGAACGCGTGCTGAAGGAATTGTGGGATGTAGGCGACGAGCAAGAACGCAAAACGATCGCACGTCTGATGGTTAAATTGGCGGATTCGAACGCGTAATATCGTTTTGCAGAGAGCCTCCCGAATCAGGGGGCTTTTCTGCGATGTTCTGCGAATTAAGGCAGGAGATTGGCGGATTTTGTAGAATGTTTTATCCATGGAAGCAATTGCGCGCTTGTCGCGTTCGTTTTGCTCGTTATTAATTTCATCCTTGAGGTGGCTAATGGAACTGAAGCAATGGTATATGGAGTACAAAATACATAAAAACCGCCCCGGTCTGCTTGGCGATATCGCCTCTCTGCTGGGGATGCTCGAAGTGAACATCATCACGATCAACGGGGTGGAGGACCGAACGCGCGGGATGCTGCTTCAAACCGACGACGACGAGAAAATCGAGCTGCTCGGCAAAATGCTGAAGAAGGTCGACAACATTACGGTAAACGCGCTCAGACCGCCCAAGCTGGTTGATATATTGGCCGTCCGTCACGGCCGTTACATCGAACGGGATTCCGACGACCGCAAAACGTTTCGGTTTACAAGGGACGAATTGGGTTTGCTTGTCGATTTTTTAGGTGAATTGTTTAAGAGGGAAGGCAATCAGGTGGTCGGTCTCCGGGGCATGCCTAGGGTTGGCAAGACGGAATCGATCATTGCGGGAAGCGTATGCGCCATGAAGCGCTGGACGTTCGTTTCTTCCACCATGCTGCGCCAGACGGTACGGTCCCAACTGTCGGAGGAAGAGATGCACCCCGGCAACGTGTTCATCATCGACGGCATTGTCAGCACGATCCGTTCCAATGAGAAGCATCATTTGCTGCTTCAGCAAATCATGGCGATGCCCTCAACGAAGGTGATCGAGCATCCCGACATTTTCATCAAAGAATCCCATTATGATTACAGCACGTTCGATTGCATCATTGAGCTGCGCAATACGCCAGACGAAGAAATCACCTACGAAACGTTCACCGCCAACTACACTGAGATGTAAATCGAACCCGAAGGAGGCAGGAGCATGTCGGAATTAGGCGATCTGCTGCGAAAATCCCGCGAGCAGCGGGGCTACTCGCTTGAAGACGTTCAGGAAATGACCAAAATAAGAAAAAGATACCTGGAAGCGATCGAATCCGGCGACTATAAGATGCTTCCTGGCAATTTTTATGTCCGGGCGTTCGTGAAAAATTATGCGGAATCGGTCGGACTTGATTCGGAAGAGGTGCTGCGGCTCTATGCCAAGGAAATTCCATCCGCTTCTCCCGAGCCGATGGAGGAGCAGCCGATGCTGCAAAAACGCCGGTCCTCCTCCGCGCGATCGGGCGACCGTATAAGCAAATGGGGCTTTCGGCTGTTGATGTGGTCTTTTCTCATTCTAATAGCGGTCGTGGTGTATGTGTATGCGATTGACAGGCAGAACGGCGCCGGAAACGAGACTGCGGACAACGGGCCGAGCATGACCGATGAGGCCAGGCCGCCGGACGTAACGGACAATAAAGGCAATACCGCCAAGCCGGGTGCCGGTGCGGATGCGGGGACGAACGGCAACCAAGCGGAGACGCAGACTCAGCTGGAGCCTACACCCGCGCCGGAGCCAATACGGCCGGCGACTGCGCTTACGTTCGTGGAGGCGGTCAACAGCACGACGGACAAGTTCGCGATCAATACAGCCGGCGTTCATAAGTATGAAATTACGGTGGCCGACGGCCAGCAGAGCTGGATCGAGGTACGCCAAAATAATAGTAAGGGCCAGAAGTTTCATTTTAAGACGGAAACAGGCCCCTTCACCGTCTCGTACGACATCGAAGGGACGGTATGGTTGAATATCGGCGCAACCCCGTACGTTGAAGTGAAGATCGACGGCGCGCTGCTGGATGACGGCGACAAAACGCGCAGACGCTTCATTATCGAGCCGCCCGCCGCGGGAGCGGCCGACCAGGGGGCTGCGGCAGCCACGTCGGCTGGCGCAGGCTGAAGCAAGCAGACAAGCATGCTTGCGCCGCTTGCGGAGGGTGCTTTTTCTTTTGCGCCGGTTCCGGTATAATGTGGTTCGTGAGTAAAGCTTTCGGATAAGGAGTGGCGTGGATGAGTTCGGAAAGTTCATTCGATATCGTGTCCAAGGTTGATATGCAGGAGCTGAACAACGCGATCCAGCAGGCGGAGCGGGAGATCGAAACCCGATTCGACTTCAAAGGCAGCAAGAGCAGCATCAAGCTGGAGAAGGAAGAGCTGGTCGTGGCTTCGGAAGACGATTACAAGCTGAAAAGCGTGATCGATATCCTGCAGGGGAAAATGGTGAAGCGCGGCGTGCCGATCGGCAACCTGGAATACGGTAAAATCGAGCCGGCATCGCTCGGCACGGTCCGTCAGCGCATCAAGCTGAAGCAGGGCATCGATCAGGACGCCTCCAAAAAAATCAATATTCTGATCCGCGATTCGAAGCTCAAAGTGAAGAGCCAGACGCAAGGCGACCAGATTCGCGTCACGGGCAAGAGCCGGGACGATCTCCAGGCGGTGATGCAGCTGTTGCGCGGCGCCGATCTGGGTGTCGAGCTGCAATTTACGAACTACCGTTAATGACGATAAAATCCCCGAAATGCCGCGATTTTAGCGGGTTGCCGGGGTTTTTTCCATTTTTGACAGGCTGTAAACCGTTGTATTATACTTGTTTAAACAGCTTCACGGAGAACGTTTGGGGGATGCGGCATGACTGAAAGAGTGAAAGTGGTTACGCTCGGCTGCGAGAAAAACCTGGTCGATTCCGAGATCATGTCGGGGCTCATCCACGGCCGGGGCTACGAGCTGGTGGAAGCGCCGGAGGACGCCACGGTCATCATTGTGAATACATGCGGTTTCATCGATGCGGCCAAGGAAGAATCGGTCAATACGATTCTCGACTTGGCCGATTTAAAGGAGACGGGGCGCCTCAAAGCGCTGATCGTATCGGGCTGCCTGACCCAGCGGTATAAACAGCAGTTGATGGAAGAGATGCCCGAGATCGACGGTATCGTCGGCACGGGAGATTTTCATCACATCAACGACATCGTGGATGAGGCGCTGCGCGGCAAGAAGCCGGTCAAGGTCGGCAATCCGGTCTTCGACTACGAACAGGCGCTGCCGCGCATGGTTGCGACCCCTCGGTACACGGCCTATGTAAAGATCGCCGAGGGCTGCGACAATGCCTGCACCTTCTGCAGCATTCCGATCATGCGGGGCAAGTTCCGCAGCCGGTCGATCGAATCGATCGTGGCGGAGGTGGAGCTGCTTGCCGCCCAGGGTGTCCGCGAGGTGAGCCTGATCGCGCAGGACTCGACGAATTACGGAGTCGATTTGTACGACACGTTCATGCTTCCGGGCTTGCTGAACCGGGTAAGCGCGGTGGAAGGCATTTCGTGGGTTCGCCTGCATTATGCTTATCCAGGTTTTTTCACGGACGAACTGATCGAAACGATCGCCTCCAACCCGAAAATCTGCCAATATATCGACATGCCGTTGCAGCACAGCGAGGACGGCATTCTGAAGCGGATGCGCAGACCGGGCCGCCAGCGCGACGCCCGCGAGTTGATCGCGAAGATCCGCGCCCGCATGCCGGAAGCGGCAATCCGCACGTCCATCATCGTCGGCTTCCCCGGCGAGACGGAGGAGGACTTCAATCGGCTGTGCGATTTTGTGCGCGAGATGCAATTCGACCGGCTGGGTGTGTTCACTTACTCTTGCGAGGAAGATACCCCCGCTTCCCGGCTGCCGGATCAGGTTGCCGACGAGGTAAAGGAATGGCGGGCGAATACGCTGATGGAAGTGCAGCGCAGTGTGTCCAAGGACCTTGGCGGCAAATATATCGGCAAAGTCATCGAAGTGCTGGTGGAACGCTATGACGGCCGCAGCGATGTGTTTATCGGCAGATCGCCGTTCGATGCTCCTGAGATTGACGGCGAAGTGTTCATAACCGGCTGCACGCCGGAAATCGGCTCGATTCAGAAGGTCCGCATCACGCATGCCTATGAGTTTGACTTGTCCGGGGAGGTAGTCGCGTGAATTTGGCCAACCGCATCACGTTGGCGCGCATTTTCCTCGTGCCGATCATCATGTTCTTTCTGTTGGTGGAGTTGAATTTACGCCCGATTCAATTCGCCGGATTTTCGATTACATATGAGCAGATTCTGGCGACGCTCATCTTTATTATCGCCGCGAGCACGGACGGGCTCGACGGTTACATCGCCCGCAAAAACAAGCAGGTGACCAATCTCGGCAAGCTGCTTGATCCGCTCGCCGACAAGCTGCTG
The DNA here is from genome assembly GCF_000598065.1 of Paenibacillus darwinianus. Classification (GTDB taxonomy): domain Bacteria; phylum Bacillota; class Bacilli; order Paenibacillales; family Paenibacillaceae; genus Paenibacillus_I; species Paenibacillus_I darwinianus. Next base: position 94,173 of record NZ_KK082138.1, read on the forward strand.
GTCGCGGCGGTGCTGATCTCGCTGGTGGAGATGAATAAGCTGCCGTCCTGGATCGCCATTGTCATCATCAGCCGCGAATTCGCCGTTACGGGACTGCGGCAGGTGGCGCTGCTCGAGGGCCGAGTCATCGCCGCGAGCAAGTGGGGCAAATGGAAAACCGCCATCCAGATCACGATGATCATCGCGCTGCTGCTCAACAATTTTCCGTTTGCCTTTGTCGATTTCCCTTTTGATATGATAGCCAGTTGGCTGGCGGCAATTATTACGGTCTACTCGGGTATCGATTATTTCGTGAAAAACAAAAATATTATTCCGGTGGAGTGACGGCAGCCGCGCCATTCCTCCCACCGCTGCCGACCTGCGGCGGCGGGGGACCCGACATCATTCCGCAAGGAATGATGTTTTTTGTAGCCCGGAATTTTATGCGACATTTATTGTAAGGCGGTTCAGAAGAAGGAAACCGATCGAAAGGGGCGCACAGCATGAAAGCGGAAATCATCGCTGTCGGCACCGAGCTGCTGCTCGGTCAAATCGTCAATACTAACGCGCAATTTTTATCTCAAGGGCTGGCGGGTCTCGGCATCGACGTCTATTTTCAGACGGTTGTCGGCGATAACGAGGCAAGGCTCCGTCAGGCGATCGATATCGCCCGCTCCCGGGCTGATCTGCTGCTGTTTACTGGCGGACTTGGCCCGACGCAGGACGATTTGACGAAGGATGCGCTTGCCGCGTATCTGGGACGAGGGCTCGTCATGCATGAGCCTTCGATGGCCAAGATCGAGAAGCTGTTCGCTTCGCGCGGCATCCATATGGTGGAAAGCAACCGCAGGCAGGCGCTTATGATCGAAGGGGCGGATCCGCTCGACAACGAGACGGGACTTGCCGTCGGCAACGCGCTTACCGCTGACGGCACGCATTACGTGCTTCTTCCGGGACCGCCGCGTGAGATGAGGCCGATGTTCGAAGGCCCGGCGGCCGACTGGCTGCAGGAAATTACCGGGGATATGAAACCGCTGTATTCGCGGATTTTGCGGTTCGCGGGAATTGGCGAGTCGTCGCTCGAGGCGGCTTTACTGCCGCTGATCGACGGACAAAGCGATCCGACGATTGCGCCCTATGCGAAGGAAGGCGAAGTGGCGCTTCGGATTTCGACCAAAGCGGCCGATAAAGCCGAGGCGTTCGCGCGGATCGACGCGACGGTCACCCAAATCGAGGCGGTTGCGGGATCCTATTTATATGCAAGAGAGGACGTGCCGATCGAGCAGGAGGTTATTACGCTGCTGCGCAACACGGCGACAACGGTCGCCACTGCCGAGAGCTGCAGCGGCGGTCTGTTGGCGGAGCTTTTAACGAACGTCGTCGGCAGCAGCGGCGCGTATGCGGGTGGCTTCGTCACGTATACCAACGGGATGAAGCATGCGCTGCTCGGTATCCCGATGGCGCAGCTCGAAGGGCCGGGGGCGCCGGGGGCGATCAGCGAATCCACCGCCGCGTTGATGGCGGAGCGGACCCGAGAGATCGCAAATACCGATTATGGGGCCGCAATCACCGGCGTGGCCGGTCCGGCGGAATCGGAAGGCAAGCCGGTCGGGCTCGTCTACGTCGCCGTCGCCGCACGGGGCAAGCCGACGCAAACGTTCGAGCTTCAGTTGAACGGCAACCGCAGCACAATCCGTATCCGCGCGGTGAAACAGGCGTTGTACCGGCTCTGGCGGACGATGGGGAACGTGTGACGAATTGGTGAAAACAGTTGTCAAATTGCGCCTTCATGTCTATAATTTGAACTAGTTCACGGAAGAACCGTAGCGAAGATTACTTTGCTGCGGTTTTTATTTTGCCGTGGTAAGGCGATCGTGAAAAAGCGAATATATGTTCGAAAAAATGCTTGTTCACGGTACTAAAATGAGGTATCATTAACTTATCACGGAAAAGGATGTGGTAGTGTTGTCAGATCGTCGCGCCGCATTGGAAATGGCTTTGCGCCAAATCGAGAAGCAGTTCGGTAAAGGTTCTATCATGAAATTAGGCGAGCAGGCCGGCATGCAGGTAGAAACCGTGCCGAGCGGATCGCTCGCATTAGATATCGCTCTCGGGATCGGAGGATTGCCGAGAGGCAGGGTAATCGAGATTTACGGACCGGAATCTTCCGGTAAGACGACCGTCGCGCTTCATGCGATCGCGGAAGTGCAGCGAATCGGCGGACAAGCGGCGTTCATCGACGCCGAGCACGCGCTCGACCCGCTTTACGCGAGCAAGCTTGGCGTCAACATCGACGAGCTGCTCCTGTCGCAGCCTGATACGGGCGAGCAGGCGCTGGAGATTGCCGAAGCGCTTGTGCGCAGCGGCGCCGTAGACATCATCGTCGTGGATTCCGTTGCAGCGCTCGTTCCGAAGGCGGAAATCGAGGGCGACATGGGCGATTCGCACGTCGGTCTTCAGGCCCGTCTGATGTCGCAGGCGCTCCGGAAGCTGTCCGGTGCGATCAGCAAGTCGAAGACGATTGCCGTCTTCATCAACCAGCTTCGTGAGAAGGTCGGCGTCATGTTCGGCAATCCCGAGACGACCCCGGGCGGACGCGCGCTGAAATTTTATTCGAGCGTCCGGCTTGACGTCCGCCGAATCGAAACGATCAAGCAGGGCAACGACATGGTGGGCAACCGTACCCGCATCAAGGTTGTGAAGAATAAGGTCGCTCCGCCGTTTAAGCAGGCGGAGATCGATATCATGTACGGGGAAGGCATTTCCAAGGAAGGCAGCTTGATCGATATCGGCACGGAGCTGGACATCGTGCAGAAGAGCGGAGCCTGGTTTTCCTATAATGGCGAGCGTCTCGGGCAAGGCCGCGAGAACGCCAAGCAGTTTCTGAAGGACCGCACCGACATTGCGGCCGTCATCGAGAAACAAATCCGTGAGTCGAGCAACCTGTCAGCCAACGCAGCGGGCGCTGCTTCGCTCGGGGCAGACGAGGACGATGAGGATTTCGAAGATCTGGTTTAATTGCGGTCATTTTGTAGTAACCGCCTCATATTGTTTGCAAGGCAGAAGGCACCTTATTGAAAAGGTGCCTTTTTTTAGAACTGTGTTAAAGTCTGATGCGAATTCAATCGTCCATGAGAACATAAGAAGGAACCGACAGCAGTAATTTAGAATTGAGAAAGGGGAGAGAGCTATGCTATCCGGGCCCGGGGAAGAAGCACTGGCCGGTGCGTTCCGCATCTCCTCGGTGGAGAAGGTCAGGAAGCAGCGAGGCCGTTATTTCATTTATCGGGAAGGCCAAGAGGAGCCGGTCCTGTCCGTTCATGAAGATATGTTGATCCGTTTCCGTTTACTGAAAGACGCATGGGTGACGGAAGAGGACCTCCGCCTGATCGAAACCGAGGACGGCAGGCATCGCGCCTACTCGCAGGCAATCGCGTATTTGGGAGCGAAGCCGCGGACGCGCAAGGAAATCGAACGTTATCTGGCTCGCAAGGAGCTGGATGAGGAAACGATCCGCGAAACGGCCGACCGGCTGGAAAGCGAGCGGCTGATCGATGACGCGGATTATGCCAAAATATTCACGAGCCAGCGGGCCGGCTCCCATGCCAAAGGAAGAATGCTGATCCGGCAGGAACTGATACAGAGGGGCATAGGAAAGTCCGAAGCGGCGGAGGCGATCGAGGCGATCGATCCCGACATGGAGCGGGAGGCGGCGATCAAAGCCGCGGTCAAACGCTGGCCGTCATTAAAGGGAGAATTGCGGGAACGGAGGCGTAAGCTGGCACAATTTTTGACACGCCGCGGCTATCCGTCCGGCGTCGTTCGCGAAGCGCTGAAGACGGTCGCAACCTCGCAGGAAGACAATGACGGCTTGGATTGGCTTGACAATTGAATTTACATACAGCTAAAATAATTCTGTATTCCTTCATTCTTAGAATCGATTTTCCTTCCAAAAATTGATTCGAATTGATTTTTATCGACAAAAGTCTTACATCGGTATGAAAACCGGCTTGAAAACCAAATATGATCCAATGCTTTTGCTTTGGTGACAACGAGGAGGTGAGAAAGATGCTAGAAATCTGGATCCCGATCGTTCTCGTTGTTGGCGCGATTTTCTTTGGGGTAGGTTATTTTGTTCGAAAGTCGATTGCCGAAGCCAAAATCTCCAGTGCGGAGCAAGCTGCAGGGCAGATCGTTGAAAATGCCAAAAAAGAAGCGGACGCACTGAAGAAAGAAACGGTGCTCGAAGCAAAAGACGAAGTCCATAAACTCCGCAGCGAAGCCGAAAGAGACATTCGTGAGCGCCGCAATGAAGTGCAGCGTCAGGAAAGACGGTTACAGCAGAAAGAGGAGTCGCTGGATAAAAAACTCGAAGCGCTGGAACGCAAAGAAGAGCAAGTGGCCAACAAGGAGAAACGAATCGAGGAAACGCAGGAGCAAATTGATTCCATCTATAAACAGCAAATTCAGGAGCTGGAGCGGATTTCGAACCTGTCGACGGAAGAAGCGCGTCAAATTATTCTTGCCAATGTCGAGCAAGAGGTTCGCCACGAAACCGCACAGATGATCAAAGAAATCGAGCAGCAGGCCAAGGAAGAAGCCGACAAAAAGGCGAGAGACATTATCTCGCTCGCGATTCAGCGTTGCGCGGCGGATCATGTGGCCGAGACAACGGTATCCGTCGTCGCGCTGCCGAATGAGGAAATGAAAGGCCGTATCATCGGTCGTGAAGGTCGTAACATCCGCGCTCTCGAAACTTTGACCGGTATCGATCTCATTATCGACGATACGCCGGAAGCGGTCATATTGTCCGGGTTTGATCCCATTCGCCGCGAAATCGCGCGTACCTCATTGGAGAAACTGGTTGCCGACGGCAGGATCCATCCGGCCCGCATTGAGGAAATGGTTGAAAAATCCCGCAAAGAAGTGGATGAACGGATTCGCGAATTCGGGGAACAAGCGACGTTCGAGGTTGGCGTTCACGGGTTGCATCCGGACCTGATCAAAATTCTCGGACGCCTCCGTTATCGGACAAGCTACGGCCAGAACGTGTTGAAGCACTCGATGGAGGTCGCTTACTTGACCGGTTTGATGGCTGCAGAGCTAGGGGGAGACGTCACGCTTGCACGCCGGGCAGGTCTCTTGCACGACATCGGCAAAGCGCTCGACCACGAGGTGGAAGGCTCGCACGTCGAAATCGGCGTAGAGCTGGCGAAGAAGTACAAGGAGCATCCGGTCGTCATCAACAGTATCGCATCCCATCACGGCGACGTGGAGGCAACCTCCGTCATCGCCATGCTGGTAGGCGCGGCCGACGCGTTATCCGCCGCCCGTCCAGGCGCCCGGAGAGAGACGCTCGAGACGTACATCAAACGGCTGGAGAAGCTGGAGGCAATCTCCGAATCCTTCGAGGGCGTCGAGAAGTCTTACGCGATTCAGGCCGGACGCGAGGTTCGCGTCATGGTGCAGCCCGAGAAAATCGACGATACGGAAGCGTTCCGTCTGGCGCGTGACATTACGAAGAAGATCGAGGGAGAGCTGGATTACCCGGGTCATATCAAAGTGACGGTCATACGCGAAACGCGCGCAGTGGAATACGCAAAATAACGGCCCGGAACGGGCAGACTGAAAAGTGGCTGGCTACCAGCCGCTTTTCGTTTTTTGGAGAGACCCTGTGGGATACAGAGGAGGTTATGGAGAGTGAAAGTTTTGTTCGTCGGCGACATCGTCGGCAATACCGGCCGAAGCGCGCTCAAGCAGGTGCTGCCGTCGCTGAGAAGCAAATACAATCCGCATATCATCATCGTGAACGGCGAGAACGCCGCAGCCGGCCGCGGCATTACGGCCCAGATTGCCCGCGAGTTTTTTGAGTGGGGGGTCCACGGCATCACGATGGGCAATCATACATGGGATAATAAAGACATATTCGAATGGATCGACGAGGAGCCGCGAATCGTGCGGCCGGCCAATTTTCCGGAAGCGCCCGGCAGAGGCAGCGCCCTGATCAAGGCGAACGGCAAGACGCTGGGCATCGTGAATTTGCAGGGACGCACATTTCTGCCGCCGATCGATTGTCCGTTCCGCAAAGCCGACGAGCTGGTGGACGCGCTCCGCAAGCAGACGCCCTGCGTCCTGGTCGATTTTCATGCGGAAGCGACCTCCGAGAAAATCGCCATGGGCTGGTACCTTGACGGCCGCGCGTCGATCGTTGTCGGCACCCATACGCATGTACAGACGAATGATGATACTATTTTGCCGCAGGGAACCGCTTATTTGACGGATTCGGGCATGGTTGGCTCGAAGGAAGGCGTGCTCGGGATGGAGCGCTCGGCGGTCGAGCATCGTTTCCTGACACAGCTCCCGGTCCGATTCACGGTCGATGAAGGCAAGTGGCAGTTTCACGGGCTGCTCGCGGAGCTCGACGATTCGACGGGCAAGGCGAAATCGCTGGTGAAATTAAGACTGACGGAGGATGAATGGCTGCTGCTGTAGATATACGGCCGGGTCTCCTAGGCTTCTGTTCACGGGTCAATCGTCACGCAATTCCAAAAAGTTAGTCCGGAATAAGCAGGAATTTTATTTCCCTTCTCGAATAAGATGGAGTAATGGATTCCATCCATCATTCCCGAGGAGGTACTTTCCATGGAAGTATTAAAAGTTTCAGCAAAGTCCAATCCAAATTCCGTTGCTGGCGCGCTGGCGGGCGTTCTGCGTGAGCGCGGCGGGGCAGAATTGCAGGCCATCGGGGCTGGTGCGTTAAACCAAGCGATCAAGGCGGTTGCCATCGCGAGAGGATTTGTAGCGCCCAGCGGGGTGGATCTGATCTGTATTCCGGCATTTACCGACATCGTTATAGACGGGGAAGACCGTACGGCAATCAAGCTGATTGTCGAGCCTCGGTAAGAAAATGGTTTAAATTGAACGGGAACGAGCGGAATTCCATGACCTGTTTACATTGTAAGCAGGTTTTTTTGTGCGGTGCGGCGCAAACGAATGGCAAAGGGAGGCCGGATTGTATGCGTAACGGGACGTTCGACCTGCATTGCGACGTGCTCAGCAAGCTGCTGACAGGGGAGGCGACGGCATTCGCGGGAACCGGATCGGAAAAGCTGGATGTGACCTATGAGAAGTTGATTGCATCCGACGCCTGGCTGCAGACGTATGCCATCTATTTGCCGGAGAGCTACCCGAGCACGTTCTCGTCCATATTGCAATGTGTCGATTTGTTTTACCGTCATATCGCATCCCGGGCGGAAGTCGCCTTTGTACGCTCCGCTGCGGAGCTTCAAGCGGCGGTAGATAGCGGACGGTTGGGGGCGATGCTGTCACTGGAGGGTGCGGACGGCCTGCAAGGCGATTTCACCGCCCTGCGGATCTTGTATTATCTCGGCGTCCGCTCGCTCGGTCTCACCTGGAATTATGCCAACTGGGCGGCCGACGGCGTGATGGAGCCGCGCGGGGGCGGCCTTACGAGGCAAGGGCGCAAGCTGGTCCAGGCGTGCAACGGGCTTGGGATATTGCTCGATGTGTCCCATTTGTCGGAAAGCGGGTTTTGGGACGTTGCCGATCTGACGGACGCGCCCGTCATCGCTTCGCATTCCAATGCCAAGTCGGCATGCGACCATCCGCGTAATTTATCCGACGATCAGATCCGCGCGATTATCGCCATGGGCGGACTGATTGGAATAACCTTCGTTCCATGGTTCGTCAGTAACAAAGAAACCGTTACGATCGACGACCTCTTGCCGCACATCGATCGGATCTTAAGTCTCGGAGGAGAAAAAACCCTGGCCTTCGGCAGCGATTTTGACGGGATCGACCGCCATATGACCGGATTGGCTGATCCGACCGGCATTTCCCCGCTTCGCAACGAGCTGGAGCACCGCTATGGAGACACCTTGGCGATGGCTTGTTTGCGGGACAATGCACTGCGGTTTTTCCTGAAGCAACTGCCGAAATAAACCGCAAGGACTCCGTTCTCGTTTTGATATGAATTCAATCGCAAAGAACTATGTTTGCAATTACTTGAAATGGCTTGAAATTTCAGGCCGGGAGACATAGAATTTATTTGACTTATTAAAAAGATTTATATGCCGAAACGTGTCGACTACCGTCTTGCTGGGGGCCAACTGACCCTCGAAAGGCGTTGGCGCGCGCGACCACAAAGAGGAGTTGGACATTTTGATTAGTCAATTGTCTTGGAAGATCGGGGGACAACAAGGTGAAGGCGTCGAAAGTACGGACCGGATCTTTTCCACGGCGCTGAACCGGCTTGGATATTATCTTTACGGATATCGTCATTTCTCATCCCGCATCAAGGGCGGTCATACGAACAACAAAATCAGAATCAGCACGACTCCGATGCGTGCCATTTCGGACGATTTGGATATCCTGGTCGCTTTTGACCAAGAGAGCATTGATTTGAACGCGCACGAGCTTCGGCCGGGCGGTGTCATCGTGGCGGACGCAAAGTTCGGTCCGACGATTCCGGAAGGCGTCGACGCGCAATTGTTCGCGGTACCGATCACGTCGATCGCGGAGGAGCTCGGAACTTCCCTTATGAAAAACATGGTGGCATCCGGCGCCTCCTGGGCTCTGCTCGGATTGCCGACCGAGGTGTTTAATAAAGCGGTTGAGGAAGAATTCGGCCGCAAAGGTCCGGCGATCGTCGAGAAGAACATCGAAGCCGTCAAGCGCGGCTCGGAATTCGTACTCGCGCAAGCCGGCGGCCCGCTTGAGGCATTCCGTCTCGGCGAGGCGGACGGCAGGCAAAAGCTGTTCATCATCGGCAACGAAGCGATCGGCTTGGGAGCGGTTGCGGGCGGCTGCCGCCTGATGTCCGCTTATCCGATCACACCGGCTTCCGAGATTATGGAATATTTGATCAAGAAGCTGCCTAAGTTCGGCGGCACGGTCGTACAGACCGAAGACGAAATTGCAGCCGTTACGATGGCGATCGGCGCCAACTATGCCGGCGTACGGACCATGACGGCATCCGCAGGCCCCGGCTTGTCGCTCATGATGGAGGCGATCGGCCTCTCGGGCATGACCGAGCAGCCGCTCGTCATCGTCGACACGCAGCGCGGCGGCCCATCGACAGGCCTGCCGACGAAGCAGGAGCAATCGGACCTGAACGCGATGGTATACGGCACACACGGGGAAATCCCGAAGGTCGTCATTGCGCCGGCCTCGATCGAGGACTGCTTCTACGACACGATCGAAGCGTTCAACATTTCGGAGCAATATCAAGTTCCGGTCATCGTCATGACCGACCTGCAGCTGTCGCTCGGCAAGCAATCCTGCGAGGTATTCGACATCAATTCGGTTGAAATCAAACGCGGCAAGCTGGTCAGCGGCGTGCCTGCGCTCGAAGATAATAAATTGTTCAAGCGTTACGAGCTGACGGAAGACGGCGTTTCGCCGCGTGTTCTGCCGGGCGAGAAAGGCGGCCTGCACCACGTAACGGGCGTCGAGCACGACCAGGAAGGTCGCCCCTCCGAGAATGCGTTGAACCGCAAACGAATGATGGACAAACGTCTCGGCAAGCTGAACAGCCTGCTCATCCGCGACGCGCTGCGCATGGACGCGCCGCATGAAACGCCGGATCTGCTGATCATCGGCATGGGCTCCATCGGCGGCACGATCGACGAAGCGAGAGAGCGTCTTTCCGCCGACGGCATCACAAGCAACCATATTACGATTCGTCAGATTCACCCATTCCCGACCGAGCAGCTTGCGCCTTACATCGCGAAAGCGAAGCAGGTGCTGGTGATCGAGAACAACGCCACGGCTCAGCTTGCAGGCCAAGTTAAGCTGCACGTCGGCAGCGGCGACAAAATCCGCAGCTTCCTGAAGTACGACGGCAACCCGTTCCTGCCTTCCGAAGTGTACAAAGCCTGCAAGGAGATGAACTGAGATGGCAACATTTAAAGAATTCCGCAACAACGTTAAACCGAACTGGTGCCCGGGCTGCGGAGACTTCTCCGTCCAGGCGGCCATTCAACGCGCGGCAGCGAACGTCGGCCTTGAGCCGGAAAGCCTTGCGGTCATTTCCGGTATCGGCTGCTCCGGCCGGATTTCCGGTTATATTAACGCTTACGGCTTCCACGGCATCCACGGCCGCGCGCTGCCGATCGCGCAGGGCGTGAAGCTGGCCAACCGCGAATTGACGGTTATCGCTTCCGGCGGCGACGGCGACGGCTTCGCAATCGGCATGGGCCACACGGTTCATGCGATCCGCCGTAACCTGAACATCACGTACATCGTTATGGATAATCAAATCTATGGCCTCACCAAAGGCCAGACGTCTCCTCGAAGCGCGGAAGGCTTCAAGACGAAGTCGACGCCGGAAGGCTCGATTGAGTCTACCCTGTCGCCGCTGGAGATCGCCCTGTCCGCAGGTGCGACTTTCGTAGCCCAGTCGTTCTCGAGCGACCTGAAGCAGCTGACGAGCCTGATCGAGCAAGGCCTCCGGCACGAAGGCTTCTCGCTGATCAACGTGTTCAGCCCTTGCGTCACGTTCAACAAGGTAAACACATACGACTGGTTCAAGGAAAACATCGTCAATCTGGAGCAATATCCGGATTATAACCCGCACGACCGCGTGGTCGCTATGAACAAGATCATGGAGACGAACGGTATGCTTACCGGCCTTATTTATCAGAACAAAGAGCGCAAATCGTATGAGGATATGATCTCCGGCTTCCAGGCCGAAGGTCTGGCCAAGCAGGACCTGAAGCTTGATGCCGCACAATTTGACAAATTGGTGGCGGAATTCCGTTAAACCGCATCATTACCAAGCATGCGGCTCCATGAGCCGTATGCTTTTTTTCGTGTTTAGGGTAAATTGAAAGGGACACAGCCAAAGAAAGGGAGAAGATTTTCATGAAACAAGTACCGGTGGGGGTTTCGGCCAGACATATTCATTTGTCGCAGGAGCATGTTGTGTTCCTGTTTGGAAAAGGCGCAGAATTGACCGAGTTGAAGCCGCTCTCTCAGCCAGGCCAATTCGCGGCCAACGAGACGGTAGAGGTAATCGGGCCGAAGGGCTCTTTTCCGAAGGTTCGTATACTCGGTCCGGCCCGCAAGCGCACACAGCTCGAGGTTTCACGCACCGACGCCTTTGCGTTGGGGTTGAAGCCGCCGGTTCGGGAATCCGGGAACATTGCCGGTACCCCTGGCATTACGATCAAAGGACCGGCAGGCGAATTGGCGATTGAAGAAGGCGTGATCGTTGCAGCGCGCCATATTCATTTTCACACGTCGGATGCCGAGCGCTGGGGCATAGCGGACAAGCAGCGGTTGAAGGTGCGGCTGGGCGGCGAACGGGGAATGGTGCTCGAGAACGTGGTGGCGCGGGTATCGCCGGATTTTGCGCTTGATATGCATATCGATACGGACGAGGCTAACGCGGCGGGCGCATTGACCGGCGACACGGCGGAAATCGTGGATTGATAATCTTTTCGGGACTGCCGGAGGTAATGACTAGAAGTAGCGACTGCGTGCTTTTCGTGCTATAATTTAAGGGTTATTGCAATAGCGGAGGGTGACGCAAGTGGCAAATGAAACGAAGGACTACTCCAAATATTTCGACTTTAAAGGCGCAAAAATCATCTCCGAAGACGAGACCGGCAAAAAAATCCGGATCGGCGGTCGGGATATTCATATTGTTTCCGAGCCGAATTACCGGCAGGAGAAGCAGCGGGGCAAAGAGGACGTCAAGGTGCTGTACGACGAGGCGGTGCCGGAAGAGCTTAGGACGATCGGCAGCGGCAAGCATTATCTGATTTATACGTATGGCTGTCAGATGAACGAGCACGACACGGAAGTGATGAAGGGTCTGTTCGAGCAGATGGGCTATACCGCGACCGAGGACCGTCAGCACGCGGACGTCATTCTGCTGAACACCTGCGCAATCCGCGAGAACGCAGAGGACAAGGTATTCGGCGAGCTCGGTCATCTGAAGCATCTGAAGACCGAGAAGCCGGGGCTCATTCTCGGGGTATGCGGCTGCATGTCCCAGGAGGAATCGGTCGTCGGGCGTATTCTGCAAAAGCACGCGTTCGTAGATCTGATCTTCGGCACGCACAACATCCACCGGCTGCCGCAGCTGCTGCAAGGCGCGCTGTACAGCAAGGAAATGGTCGTCGAGGTCTGGTCCAAGGAAGGCGACATCATCGAGAACCTGCCGAAGAAGCGGGAAGGCATGCGCGCCTGGGTGAACATCATGTACGGTTGCGACAAGTTCTGCACGTATTGCATCGTGCCTTACACGCGCGGCAAGGAGCGCAGCCGCCTGCCGGAGGACGTCATCGCGGAAGTGCGCGAGCTGGCGCGGCAGGGCTACAAGGAAGTGACGCTGCTGGGCCAGAACGTGAATGCGTACGGGAAGGATTTCGCGGACCGGACGTACCGCTTCGGCGACCTGATGGACGATATCCGCAAAATCGATATCCCGCGCATCCGGTTCACGACGTCGCATCCGCGCGATTTCGACGATCATCTGATCGAGGTGCTCGGCAAAGGCGGCAACCTGGTAGAGCATATCCATCTGCCGGTGCAATCGGGCAGTACCGAGATTTTGAAAAAAATGAGCCGCAAATACAGCCGGGAAACGTATCTCGAGCTGGTGCGCAAAATCAAGGCCGCCGTGCCGGGCGCCGTGCTGACGTCGGACATCATCGTGGGCTTCCCAGGCGAGACCGACGAGCAGTTCGAAGACACGATATCGCTGGTACGGGAGGTCGGCTTCGATTCCGCCTACACGTTTATTTACTCCCCGCGCGCGGGTACGCCTGCGGCCGAGATGGAAGACAACGTGCCGATGGATGTCAAGAAAAAGCGGCTTTACCGGCTGAATGAGCTGATCGGCGAGCAAAGTCGGATTGGCAACGAAGCGTTGCGCGGGCAGATCATCGAGGTGCTCGTCGAAGGCGAGAGCAAAAATAACGCGAACGTCCTGGCCGGACGGACGCGCAGCAACAAGCTGGTCCACTTGGAAGGTCCGAAGGAATGGATCGGGCAATTCGTTCACGTTAAGGTCACGGAGGCGCAGACATGGTATGTCAAGGCGGAACCGGTTACGAAGCATAAGGCTGAAGCGGTGTCCTGACGGACGATGACCGCGTCATAAGGAGAGGGAAACAGATGGCAGAGCGGCATACGGCAACAAACGAAGCATCGCGCGCGCATGAAGGGCACAGCCACGGTCATGATCAACATCATGGGCACGACCACGGTCCGGACGGCTGCATGATCCCGAAGTTCGATACGCGAGACCTTTTGATCCGGGATGACATTATGGCGAAAGCAAAGGAAATCGCCGACATGATTTATACGTCGGAGGAGGTCAAGCATTATCGCCTGGCAGAAGCGCAAATCAAGGGAAGTGAGCGTGTGCAGGCATTGATCGCCCGGATGAAGAAACGGCAGAAGGAGCTTGTCGCCTTCCAGTCGTTCCAGAATCAGAAGATGGTCGACAAGATCGAAGGCGAGCTGGTCACGCTTCAGGAGGAACTCGACGGCATTCCGATCGTAGACGAGTTTCAGCAGAGCCAGGCGGATATCAACTATTTGCTGCAGCTGGTCATGTCCGTTATCCGCGATACGGTGGCACAGAAGCTGGACGTGGAGACGGATAACACCGAGGATGCGCCTGAAGAGTGCAGCGACTGATCGGGTAACGCGAAAAAATCCCGAATAATAAGCGAAGCTCCGGAGCATAAACCGATTGCTCTGCGGGAAACCTGCAACAAGAACAGAGCCGGCCGGGCGTTGTGTAGACTCACAGCACCCGGCCGGCTCTTTACAGCATAGTCCATATATGATCCCTCCCATTTGCGGCTTTGAACATTCATACTCGCAAATGGGGGCGACTCGAACATATAGGGGTTGAATCAGCGGTTGTCAGTTGTCGGCCGCAGCCGGCAAACCGGTTAACTGGCTTGAGGATTTCCGTTTCCAGACCGGCACATAGGCTTGCAAAGCTCCTGTAACGACGGTTGCGACCACCGCTTTGGCGGCATCGCCGGCCAAGTAAGGATAAGCGCCCAGCGCCATCGCTTTGGAGAACGGCCAATTGTAGACGGCAGCCAGCCACGGGACACCGCCGACATAGCTGAGCAGCGATCCGAACACTTCGAAGCTCAGGAACAGCAGAAAGTAGAAGAGCACCGGACTTTGGCGGCGGATGTTCGATTTGAAAAGCTTGCCCGTGAAATAACCGACGGCGAGCGTACAGATCGGGAACATGAGGATAAAGCCCCCGGTGCCGCCTTTTATATAGCCGATTCCTCCTTGACCGTGCAGCAGCGGGAGACCGAGCGCGACGAGCGCGACCACGATGCCGATGCTCAGAAAACCGTAGCGAGCGCCGAGAAACGCGCCGGCCAGCATAAGAGCAAAATTCTGAAGCGTGATTGGCACCGGCGAGAAGCCCAGCGGGATGGTGACGGCGCTCATGGCGACGAATAGCGCGGCAAACAATGCGGTGTAAACCAGGTGACGAATGGACATGATTGCATCAACTCCTTGTTTTTGTTAACCTATCTATGTTATATCGGTTAACCAAAATGGATTTTAACATACAGTCCTGGATTCGAAAAGAGGGCCGGTGAACTTTTTGCAAACGTTGAATACGAAGCCTCTGATTATAAAGGCGGTTTCTGTCCATGCCGAAAGGGACGACGGACGGAAAACCCGCTTGCTTGAGAACGTATCGATCCAGCTGAATCAAGGAGAATGGGTAGGGTTGGTCGGTCCGAACGGGAGCGGCAAAAGCACGCTTGCGATGCTGCTCGCCGGACATCCCCAGGCCGCTGCGGGCGGGGCGGCGTTGTTTGATGGCTCGATGGACCGCGGCTTTGCCGGTACCGAACCGCTGCCGTTCGTCACGCAGGACCCGGATGCGGCGATCGTCGGCTCTACGCCGTGGGAGGATGTGCTGCTTGGCCTGGAGCAAAGGGCGGAGGCGGGCAAAGCCGCCTCGATCGTCATAAGAGCGGAGGAAATTCTGCGCGGCTGCGGGCTGTGGGACGTTCGCCACCGGCCGGTTGAGACGCTGTCGGGCGGTCAGCGCCAGCTCCTGGCAGCCGCCGGGTGCAGCGCTTTCGGCGCGCCGCTGCTTGTGTTCGATGAGGCGGGGGCGATGCTGGATGCCGCCTCGCGCGCGGAGGTGCTGGGAGGGGCCCGAGCCATTTGGCGCTCCGGCGCAACGGTGGTATGGATTTCCCACCGTTTGGAGGAGCTTGAAGCTGGAGACCGGATCATAGCGCTCCAACAAGGATGCGTTGCGTTCGACGGGACCGCAGAATCGTTTTTTGAGCCGGAGAGCGGGTGCGGAATGCCGGTGGTTGCGTACGCGGCAGAGCTTGAGGGCGGAAAGCCGACGGGGGCGTACGGGGCGAAGTCTGAGGTCGGTAAGCCGGAGGGAATGTGCGCAGCAGCGTCTGAGGGCGGAAAGACGAAGGAATTGTACGTGGCACCGCCCGAGGGAGACCGGCGGAGTGCTTGCGAGAGGCTCGGCTATCGGCCTCCGTTTGCTGTCGAGACCGCTTTGGCGTTAAGGGAAATGGGCTATCGGCTTGAACCTCTGCCGTTCAGTAAATTTTATAGGGGAAAGAGCCGATATTTAGAGGTAACGAATAATCGGCTCTTTTTTAATTGACGGAAATAGGCGGTGACGGAAGCGGCGGCGAACTGTTGCGCAGCGTAAGCCTTTGCATGGTGCCGGGCACCGTTACACTGATTGTCGGAAGGAACGGAGCTGGCAAGTCGACGCTGCTTGAGACGATGGCGGGGCTCCGCGCCTTGAAGTCCGGACGGATCGAAGTGGATGGGCAGCCGCTATGGCGCGGCGCCAAACCACGGCGGGAAGCGCTGCTTCGCTACGGAGCCGCCCTGCAGCGCAGTGAATCCCAATGGTTCGCCCGGAGCATCCGGGATGAGCTTCATTATTCGATGAAGCCGTACGGCTTCGACGGGCATGAACGAGAGCGGCGCGCAGCCGACGCGCTGCGGCAGG
>NZ_KK082139.1:0-18760 GCF_000598065.1 Paenibacillus darwinianus
CTGCGCCGCTTCGTGATCATCGGCGGCTGCGCCTACGCCGAATTCCGACATCGATTTGCGCTCCAGACGCGCGTCGATGTCGCGCTCAATGCCGTCGAGCCGCGAGAGATCGCGCGGCGTTACCAGCGTTACGGCGACGCCCCGCTGGCCGGCGCGGCCGGTCCGGCCAATTCGGTGGATGTACCACTCCGAATCTTGGGGAATGTCATAGTTGAACACGTGCGTCACGCCTTCAACATCGATGCCGCGGGCGGCAACGTCCGTACAGACGAGCAGCTGCAGCTTCGCGTCGCGGAACCGCTTCATGACCTGCTCGCGCTTGGCCTGCGTCAATTCGCCGTGCAGCTCGTCGCTGAGGAAGCCGTGTTCGATCAGCGCTTCGTTCAGCTTGGCCGCGCGGACTTTCGTCCGGCAGAAAATAACCGCAAGATAAGGCTTGTACGTTTCCAGTAAACGAATCAGCGTCGGCTGCTTCGAGCGGTCGGTCGTGTCGACTGCGATCTGTCGGATGCTGTCCAGCGTCACTCGCTCGGTGCGGATCGTCACATCCTCGGGTTCCCGCATATAACGCTTGGCCAGCTTGCGAACCGAATCCGGCATGGTAGCCGACAGCAGTACCGTCTGGCGCCTTTCCGGCGTTTGCGCGATCAGTTCTTCAACCTCGGTCAAAAAGCCCATGTGCAGCATTTGGTCCGCTTCGTCAAGCACAAGCACCTCAAGCTCCGACAGCCGGATCGTGCGGCGGCGCAGATGGTCGAGCAGCCGTCCCGGCGTGCCGACCACAATCTGCGGCCGTCCGTCGAGCTTGCGGATCTGCGCGTCTACGTCCTGACCGCCGTAAGCGGCCAGCACGTTGGCGCCGACCGCATCCTTCAACTTTTTGAATTCCTGGGTAATCTGGATCGCAAGCTCGCGGGTGGGCGTTACGACCAAGGCTTGCACGTTGTTATTATTCGGATCGATCCGATTCAGGATCGGCAGCGCGAAGGCGAGCGTTTTGCCCGTTCCGGTTTGGGCTTGTACGATTGCGTCACGTCCGGCCAGCAAAAGCGGGATGGCGCTTTTCTGCACGGTAGTCGGAGTCGTTAAGCCCTGCAGGCGCAACTGCTCCGTCACCTCCGCGCGTATGCCGAGCTTGTCGAAGGGGGTTGTCATTTATTCGTCCTCTTTTCACATTGCGTTTGTATGATTCCCCTAGTATACCAGTTCGGGAAGGAAAATAAAGCAAACGCGCCATCGGGGCCGGATATTGGCGGCTTTTTCGCCGAAACCGTGCAACAGCCGGCTTTGTCTCCGGAAGCAATCTCGTCTGGAGCGGCGGCGCAAAAGTTCATAGAAAGATGGTTTCCGACTTGCGCGCCGTTCCGGTATAATGGATTTAGCAATAGCAGGAACCCTGTTCACTTACAATCAAAGGAGAATCGCCGATGGCATTCGGATTACAAAGAGCGGAGCTCGTCGAGTGGAAAAAGCGGGTAGCCGCCGGAGAGATTGCCTATATGACGCATTACTGGCTTGAGGCGCGGTGGCCGGACAGCACGACGGTCACGAAGGTCGGCTGCGCCGATCTCGGCAAGCTGTCGCGCTGGTGCAGGAGCAATGGACTCAATCCCGAATACATCCATGCCAGAGACGATTATCCGCATTACGACCTGATCGGCAGCAAACAGAGAGAGATTTTGGCCCGGGAAGGGCTGTGGGAGCAAATCGAGCGGTTCGGTCTTTGAGCAGACAGGCGCCATCTATACGATTATAAAGGAGACCGCGCATCACATGTCTTTATCCATTCAATACTTGTCGTTTTTCGTTATCCAGACCGACGGGGAGGAGGCCGGCGCATCCAAGCAGCTCAAGCATTTCCAGACGTTGGACGGGGAAGCCTATTACGACAGCGAGCTGAAAAGCTTTCTCGACAGTGAGTTCATGCGCATCCTCAAACGGAAGGTCGAGCGCAATCCCGGGAGCGTGAACGCTCCGACCAAAATCGGGCGCTTCGAGGTAGAGCCCGGCCACGAGCTGACCGCGAATCCGAACTTCAACCTGCTGCAGCGTCTGCGCACCGCCGATAACCGCGAGCAATTTCTCGGCTTTGCCGATGAGATTGTCCGCGTCTATATGGATACGAGCGCCGTTCGGGGAGGCGCCTTGATCGCGGCAACAGCCACAATGAAGACTCATTTTGACGAGCCATTCGTCTTTTTGATGAAGTGCGATTTCGAGCCTAAAATTGCCCGCATTTCGGACGAACGCAGCCTGATTTCGCATGTCGAGATGGCGATCAGCGCCCGCAACATCAAGTCGATCCAATATCCGCATATGCCGGAGGAGGGCATGATCGAGCCGTGGGAGCTGAAAATCCATCAGGCCTCGCATGCGCGTTACTTCGAGGACTTCCTCAAGTACGTATCGTACGACAAGCCGCTGCCGGAGCTGATGAACGAACAGATCCTCGGCATGGTGCACCAGCACATGGAGGAGAAGTGGCAGGATACGCCGCAAGACAATGAGCTGCGCCAGGAGGACGAGCAGAAGCTGGAGTTCTGGGCTGCCAGCGATAAGCGCGACATTCAGGGGCGCTGGACGCATGAGACGGTAACGGAGGCCGCAGCGCAGTTGATCGAGCATAAGCCCGATCTCGGCTTCGGGTTCAAGCTGGACGGCGTAGCCGTGAAGGGGCTGCTGGCGGATTACGGCACCAAAATCCATTTTACGAAGCATAACGGCAAATATGTCGTCATGCTCGAAGGCGACTCCTTCCAGTTTGACCGCGGCATGTCTCCGGTTGAGCTGCTCCACCCCGACCCGCTTGAAACGGTGCTGGATCGGATCGGGCAGTCATCAGCAGACGATGATGCGCCTTGGGACTGAATGATTTATGACATTAAACATTAATGGGGGGTAATAGAGCGCATGGACAAATTGTTTTTTATCGAGATCGGTATGGGAACGGACCTGCACGGCCAGAACATTACGAAGGCGTCGGTCCGCGCCGTGCAAAATGCGATTCATTCGAATTCGATGCCGGGGCTGCGCTCCGTGCTGCCGGACGGCACACTCGACAACATGAAGGTTAATGTGAAGCTTGCCGTTCCTTGCGATAAGGACAAGCTGGACATTGCGGCGGTGAAGGCGGCGCTGCCGTACGGGCAGGTGTCCGTCGAGATTGTGGATGGCGGAATGCTCACGACGAGCGGAGTCGTATTGCCGGACAAGGACGATGTGAACGACCTGATCTACGTGGTCATCGCGTCGGTGGAAGTCGGTTATTAAGAGGAGCGGCATCAACATTGTGTTTCATTTGCAGATAACGCCGCCTTAATGGTGGCGTTATTTTGTTGTTTGTGGTTAATTAGTGAGTGAGAGCTGTTTGTTCGTAGGGGGAAAGCAATGAATCACGCGATCAAGCTGCCGATGATTGCCGCTCTGCTGCTGGCCGCTGTATCCTACGGGGGACACGGCCTTCGCGCCGTCGGGTATCATGATTGACGAGGAAGGCAACATCATCACGGCGAATTGCTGCGATTGGAGGTAAATCAGTCATGGCTGTAAGGGCGGAGGTGCGAACGATGCGTTTTCGCGTAAAGAGAGACGGACGACTCGAGGCGGGCGGACTGTTTTTCATCGGATTGCTGGATATGGTAATTCTGCTACCGTATTTTCGCTCGGAAGGCGCCACGCTCTTATCGGATGTCGTGGTGGTTTGTATTGCGCTTGGCTTGACTGTACTGATGGGCTGGCTGCTGTTCGGCATCAGCTACGTCATGGATGCGGAGGGCTTGATTGTAACTGTCGGCCCGTTCCGCAGCAAAATACTCTACGGACACATCACCCGGGTATCGAAGGCGAACAATCGCTGGATCGGTTACCGGGCGACGATGTCCAAGGATACACTCGAGATCCATTACCGTTCCGGCCGGTTCACCAGCGTCAAGTTGTCCCCGGCGGACAAGCAGCGGTTCATCGAAGAACTCGTCAGGCGGTGCCCGTCGCTGATTATCGGGCCGTTGGAATAATGACTGTTACAGACAGGAGCAAGTCAAGTCTACCGGTTTGCTCTGATGGTGATAATAGTGGCGTATTCTGGGGCTTGAGGGGGAATGATGGGTAGTCGATATTGGGAATTGGAACATCTTCGAACCGGCACTATAGTAGGCCTACTGTTCATTTCAGGAAAAGGACCAACCGAAGAAGAGAAAGGCAAGCTCGGTGAACATTTTACAACCGAACAAGGTTATCAATTTGCCAGACAAGCAGGGTTTGAAGTGCTCGCTGCAGTCAAGGAGTATACGGGTTCTTTGGATCGGGTGAGAAGGGTCGTCAAGGCGCAAGGTTTCGTAAACGCGGTTCCTTCCTTCTTAGAGCACGCAAAAGTGTTGAACGGATTCTCCGACTTGATGATTGGTTGATGTGTTTGGGGGACAAAGTGAGGATTGATCTAACGTTTATCACTTTAGGAGAGCCTAGGACCATCAGACGACATCCATCAGATGAAAAATTTTGCCCAAAACATAAATCAACGGGAGGTTCATACAATAGCTAGACAGCTCATTTTCAAGGAGTGACGGCTGGTATGGGCTATATGACGGATGCCGAATTTATTAGTCAAGTCTGGACATTATATCGAACGGTTAAAGATCAGGGAGGCCTTCTCACGGTAACTTACCCAACTGCTCTCCAGCAGTATAGCGCGGTTAACTTAATGGCCTTTCTTACGTATAAAAAAAACGTGAAAACGGATTTTTTGACGGCGATGCGAGTCAGGGGACTACGGTTAAGCACGTACCAACATGTCGCACACAGCTTGGAAATCATTTGCTCCCGTTTAGGGATCCTGCCGTCAAACCAGATCACGGCCGCAGCCCCCCCGCCGTCAATCATTCGCATGAGGAGCGAGGCGCTGTTCGGAACCAAACGGGATGCCGAATCGCCTCATATTATGCTGACGCTGGACGTTAGGATGCTCGCGTCTCCGGTTATCGAGCAATTTTTGGCCAATGGGATGACGATTGCCCGCATCAATTGCGCGCATGGCGACCGAAGCATATGGACGAAGCTGATTGAAGCCGTTCGCGGCGCCGAGGAACAATTGCGCGGCAAAGGGCAATACAGAGGGCAAGCATGCAAAATTTATATGGATTTGGCGGGTCCCAAAATCCGCGTCGGCCCGATTCGCAAAACCGGGTATCCGCTAAAAATAAGCGTTAAAAAAAATGAATACGGACAGCCGCTCGAATCGCTACGGGGCTTTATCGGTCCCCATCCGCCGGCGGCAAGCATGGAGTCCAGCCAGGCGTTTGATTTTGAGATACCCATCCTGCCCCATGACAAATTGCATTTGTTGAAGGAGGGCGATCGCCTGGCGTTTCGGGACATCCGAGGGAAAAGGAGGACCTTGCTGGTTCTCCAGGTTATGCCGTCCGGATTGGAAGCAAGTCTCGATCAGACCGCCTATCTCGATGAGCATACTACGCTGTACAATGAGGACTATCATATCAATTTACGAGTAGCAAGCCTGGCCAAGAAGCCGGTAAGGCTGTTCGTCAAAAAATCCGATTCTTTACGGATCTATTTGAATGACAAGCTGGAGGGCGATTACTCCCCTACGGGGGTTGCTTGCATCTCGGTCAGCTTACCCCAGGCATTTACCAAATTAAGGGAAGGACATTCCGTTTTCATCGATGACGGTAAGGTGCATGGCATCGTATACAGGCATAATGAGCGCTTCGTTGATGTAAAGGTTGTGGCGCCTGACTACCCGATCGTCTTAAAAGAGGGCAAGGGAATCAATTTGCCGGATTCCAACGTGGGCAAATCGATCACCGCGTTGACCGGAAAGGACACAGAGGATCTGGCATTCATAGCCGAGCATGCGGATATGGTCGGTGTTTCCTTCGTGCATGACGCTAATGATTTGCGCCGGTTGAAGGAGCTTCTGGACGAGTCGGTTAAATCGGATATTGCGGTCATCGCCAAAATTGAAACAAGGGAAGCCGTTCATCATTTTTCAAGCCTGCTGCTGGAGGGACTGACATTTGCCCGTTTTGGCGTGATGGTGGCAAGAGGAGATTTGGCGATTGAAATCGGCTTCCAACAATTATCCGTCGTTCAGGAAGAGATATTGGCGATGTCCCGCGCAGCCCATGTCCCGGTTATCCTCGCCACACAAGTATTGGACACCATGGCGAAGAAGGGCATGCCGTCCCGCGCTGAACTGGCGGACCTGTCTTTCGGAAGCGAATTTGATTGTGTCATGCTTAACAAAGGGCCGTTTATGAAGGAAACCGTCTCCTTTCTGCAGGAGACGCTGCTGTTGCTGAATCAGGTCAAACATCATACAAAAACGATTACAAGACTGATGCACGACTAGAAGCGGCCGGGCATGACAAAACCTCTCCGATCCGAAGAGGAGAGGGAATGTGTCATTGGTTCCCGAATGGCTTATCGCGGCGTTCTGTTTTTGCCGGTGAACGATTGGATTTGCGACATCAACCAGTCGCGGGCGCTTTTGTTGCGCATCAGATAAGCGGCTCCCATACCAAGTGCGGTGAATAATGCTTTTCTCATTTTCATTACCTTTGCCGTTATGCGCCGAACGCCGAAAGGCCGAACCCACGAGGGTTCGGCCTTTACTGTTGTGCCGGGACACGGAGGGATCGAGTCTGCATAGATCGGATTCCAGGCATGCACAAGCATCTCTCCGCCACGGTTGACGAGTCAGGACATCTTAGTAAATGAAGGCGCGGGAAACGATGACGAGAAGAATAAACAGTACCAGGATGACGCCTGCGGAAGTACCGAAAAATCTTCCATATCCACCTACTGCACTCATTGTCCTTCCCCTCCTTTCTCATATCATACGACCAGTGTATTTAGAATGAAGCCTTTAAGATTGGATTATAGCCCGCTTCGCCGGGAATTGGGCGGCTGTCCCGGTTGTAACGAATCTCCGCACTTAACCATATAGTGAAGAAGATGGAGGGTGGGGAGATGCCTAATGTAAACAACATTTTCAACATTAAAATCACCAGCGTGGCCGGCAACGGCTCTGTCAACTTCGGCAACACGCTTCATAAAGGACACTCCTTCATCCAGAAAAGAGTTGGAGGGTACACCGTGGTAGGCGACGGTACATTGTCGAACAACCGTGAAGTGGCCAATGTCAATGACCCTGATCTCGCCGATCAGAACAACTCCCAGCTGTAAGGAGGATGTGAAGAATGATCATCTCCATTGCCGTCGTTAAGATCAACTGCATCAGTCATGTCGGATCGATTAACATCGGCAAAACCATCCTGAGCCGAAATACATCTGTTATACGAAGCTATCCGGAGCCGCCGGAAGTGCAGCAATTGGTCTCAGCCGAAGGCAATATCGAGGTGGGGCAAAATGTATGCTGACATGTACACTTATTTGCGGCTGCTCGAAGACCGGATTAAAAGTCTGGAAAAACGTGTGGCGGAATTGCAAATCGAATCCGGACGGCTAACCGAGGGCCTGAGGCAAATGAAGCCGGTTCATATCGAAAATATTACGTACAAAGTTCAGGAATTGGCCGTACACGATTTATCCGGCACCCTGAACATCGGACTGACGGCGCTGTCCGATCCGAAGCAGCTGGAGAACTGGATCAAGCAGAAGGAAAATGAAGACGGCCAAACCGTAAATGCCGAGAACCTGAGTCAGGCACACCCCATGGAGGAGCTGTAAATGGCGGATGAGAAGGCTAAACGTCGGGCCTGTCTCCGATGCGGGCGTATCGTACAAGCACAGTACCAGTACTGTCCGGATTGCGGGGCGCCTGTTACGAACCGTTGTATGGATGAGGGCGATTTGCTTGATGATCCTTGCGGGTTTATAAACGACGATCAAGCCGCCTATTGTGTCCGCTGCGGGTCTATCACGGCGTACAACAAGGCGGGACTGCTGTTCGGGGCGTTTCCGGAGAACAAAGTACTTAAGAAATATGACATCGACGAATGGAAACAGTTCTCCCATCCCTTCTTCTACTAAATAAACGGAGGGCCGGCATCGGCCTCTCCGTCTCATCAAAAGGCTCACTCCCGCAGCATAATATCGTGATAGGGACCGGAGCTGTTTTTTTTCGGCAGCCGGATTTCCAGCAAACCCTGCTTATACGTCGCCTTCGACCGGGCCGGGTCGACGTCGCAGGTGAGCGGTATGATCTGCGTGCATTCGGCGTTCTTGACTTTCAGCTTTCGTTTATTGACGGAAAAGTTCAGCTCGTGCGGAGACGTTTGTTTCGGCAACCGGCATTGCACAAATACGCTCCGATGAGATTCGAACATATCATAATCAATACCGCCGCCGTCCTTAAACGGGTTGAAGTAGGGATGCCGCATCGACGGATTTTTGAAGAAACGTTTCATGATATTGCCAACATAATCCCCGACTGGATCAAGTCCTTCCCCGTGCGTTGTCAATTGTCCTTCAGGTATGAAGGGAAATTGCTTCACCATAAACTTCTCGAATTCGTGCCAATCCAGCATCTGATTCTGATGATCCATTACGGTTGTCACCTCCTGCTCATCTATTACCGTATATTATGTGAAGTCAGCCCGATTGACACACCGTGAGAAATCGGGAGTTCAGGCGGAACATACACACTTCGGGAGTCATATGCTGAGAGTGGGCGCAATTATGGAGGGATCAGCATGCCGGCTATTGTGGGGAATATCAAAATTCTAAGCGTAGCATCCAGTTCCATCGTACAGTTGGGAGATGCGATCGTTCTATCCCCGAGGAGCACGTCCAAGACCTTTGCAGGCGCCGGGTCGTTTAATACAGGCGATTTACCGATGACGAATAATGGCGTCAGTCTTACGAATACGATGGACAACGATGTGATTGACGATACTGTGAAGACGTTCTAGACGATCGAAATAGCCAATTGGGGGCGGATAGCATGAACGTTCAGCAGACGATTACGATCCACCATCTGCGCGTCGACGGCATTGCCAATTCCTCCGTGCTTCAGATCGGTACGGCAGGATTGATCAAACCGTTCTCCAATTTGTATAATACGGGTGGCTTCACCGGGCCTGCCCCCAAGGCGGGTGAACCCAATATACCGATCGTCCCGTTTCCGCCTCCTGACTTGGGTCAACGTTCTGTGCTATCAGAGCAACCGGAAGCGTAGGATGTACCATAGGGGGAGAAGCCTATGGACCTGTTCCAGTACATCGTTCGCCTGCAGCAGGAAATGCATCGGGCGCTGGCGTGGCAAAGCGACAGAATAAAAGTATTGACGCAGGAATTAGCTGCCGTGAGGACTCAACTGGAGCATCTGGAGCGCTTGCCCAGAACGAACATCGAGAAAATTGAGTACAGCTTCGAGCAGTTGAAGGTCGAACGATTGGACGGTACGCTCATCATCGGCATTTCTCCTGCCGACACCGGTGTTATTCAGGATTTCGACATGGGGCAGCAGCATCAGGAGGACGTTTCGTTCGGTCAGACGAATAGCTCGGATGATCCGCAGCAGCCGATCCGCAAGGAGGCGGGCGCTTATATTAGGGAGCAGGTACCGAAGCTATTGGAGAAGGAAGCGAATGCCCGCAGCCTGGCGCTGGCTCCCAAGGACCGTGACCTGATCGTCGAGGATATGCTCAAGCAGGTTGATGAACGTATCCGCGTTTATTTTCAACACATGCAAGCGGAAAAGGGCCAGCCTATTCAGACGATCCGCGAACAGGTGTTCCATAAAGTGAAGCAGGACGTGGACGCTGCCCTGCAGCGATATGTCGAGCATTTTGGAAAGGGAGAGGAACGTTGAGCGACCGTATACGAATGAACATCGTGAACGAAAGCCTGCAGGTCGGACATATCCGCATAATCGGAGTAGGCAGTTCTTCCGTCGTACTCATCGGAGACACGGAAACGATCAGTCTGGCTTCCGTGTTCGACACGCCTCCGGAAGCGTTGATCATCGGGCAGCTGGTACCTTTTGCGGCGGAATCGGGAAAATAACATGACGCGCTTATCGCTCGTGGGAACGGTGAAAATAAGAACGATCTTGTTTTCCGCTATTTTTCAAGCCGGTGATAATCTTGTGATTGCTCCCAGCTCCAGCGTATTTGCTGTGCAAAGAGAAGTTCCGACCTACCTCGGAAACGAGGGCAACTTTAACGATCCTTTATTCACCGCGCCCATTCCGCGCCCGATTCAGGATGAGCAGGTACAGGTATCGATCCGTAACGTAAAGCCGCTGATTCAGGTAGGCAGCCTGGATATCATTGGGGTGTCAACCGCTTCCGTCGTACAGATCGGATCCAATCGGCTGATTCAGGCGGAAAGTCGGATGAAGCATATCCGGCAGCTGCTGCCGAGGCCAAGGAGGGCGGACAGTGAAGCTCGCGCATGAGCAAGTCGTGAGAAAATATGTAAACAAATATTATCCGGAAGCCCGGACCGTGCTGCTGGCAGGCAGTGCGGCGCAAGGGAGAGCGGGGGAGGGCTCCGACATCGACCTCGTCATTTTCGACGAGAGCGCAGAGGAATCGATTCGCTGCATCGACCGGAAGTTCGCAACGATATTCGAAGTTTTCCTTCTGTCGCCGAAGCAGTTTCCTTATTTCCTGAAGGAAGCCCGCAAATCGGGGATTCCTTCGATCGTTCGAATGTGTGTGGAAGGCGTCATCGTCATCGATCATGGCCAGGCCGCCGCATGGATCGCGCAGGCGAAAGAGGTGTGGCTGCAAGGGCCTTACGCACGTCCGCTTGAGGAATTGGATCAATACCGCTATGAGATTACCGAGCATCTGGAGGATTTTGCGAACTCCGATTGCAGGGCGGAGAACTTGTTCGTTCTGAACAAAATTTCAGAGCTGCTTGGCCTGTTTCTGCTGCGCGCGAACAAGCGTTGGCTCGGTGTCGGAAAATGGGCTTATCGGGCGCTTGAGGAATACAATCCCGCCGTCGCGCGGCAGTTCGCCGAAGCGATGGACTGCTTTTACCGCAGCGGTTCCCGCAGCGAGATCGTCGAATTTGTGCGCGCCATGCTCGCCCCTTACGGAGGCAAGCTGAGAGTCGGATGGATCGAGGGGGTATCAGGCAATCCCGAGGAGCCGGATGAGCCTTGAATCTTTGCTTCTTGCAAGGTTTGCCTTTGGAGGATGGGTTCGATTCGGAGCTCATCTTTTTGTGTTGCCTGCAGGGAAGTCGGGGTTCCGGCATCGAACAACGATTTTGAAAGCAGCTTTCGTGAGGCGTCCAACATCATCGCGGGAGCTGCTGCGTCTTTTATGAGGAAGGGTATTCAATAACTTTCAGTAAACGCTTACCAAATGAACGCCGGAAAGTGTATACTAGTTAGGTAGCACATTCGAAGGAGTGAGCGTATGATCTTCATCCATCACAACGGATACAACATCAAGCTTGTAGAGGCGTCGGTCGTGGACAAGCCAGTGCTCCGCAACATGATCCAATTCTACTTGTACGATACGAGCGAATATAACGGCAAGGACCCCGACAAACACGGCGTGTTCGATTATATGTTTTTCGATCACTATTTTACCGAACACGGCCGGCAAGAAGAAGGACGTCTGCCGATTCTGATTCAGATCAACGATATGCTTGCCGGCTTTGCGCTCATCAACACGTTCAGCATACTTGCGCCGCAGACGCCATCAACGCGCAATCTCGCGGATTTCTTCATTATGCGCAAGTGGCGCCGCCGCTCGATTGGCAAGGTGATCGTCAAAGAAATTTTCGATACGTGGCAGGGCCAGTGGGAAGTGAAGCAGGAGCGGGAGAACTTGAGCGCGCAGCAATTTTGGCGCAACGTCATTCATGAATATACAGCGGGCGCCTTTAAGGAAACAGACCTGAACGACGAGCGATGGAACGGTCCGATTCAGGAGTTCAGCAACAGCGGGCGGCTGTAATCGTACCGGGCGGGCAATTTGCACGGCAGGCTGCTAAAGGAAGCGCATAGAGCGCGGGAGACGATCCCGCGTTTTTGCTTGCCATGGATAGCCGATGAGGGAAAATCGTGTCTGCTGAATCGGAAGTCATGCTGTTGGTTAAAAAAACGTAAGGACCTATCACTCACGATCTATAAGGAAGGTGTGCCGGCATGCCAGTGTTATCGTTAAATGCTTGGTCGTTCGAGCGGTATATGGGACCGCTGCGACTGATTGAATGGAATGAGGATACGAAGGAACAGGTGCTTAAAGTCTCGAACCGCCCCGAGGAAATGAGTTTATCCGCGATGTTAGCCAAGCTTGCGCGCAGAGGTTATCGGGCGGCAGAAATCCCTTATTGCCATTTGCAGGATACGTCCGAGGAAGGGCTGGAGCATCTGCGGGATCAAGCTCGCATGCAGAATGTGCAATTGACGTCGCTGCTGCTTGACTATGGAGATTTGTCGTCAGCCGACTCGCTGCGGCGTCGTATCGACCTGACCTGGTACAGGCGTTGGATTGATATAGCAGCCGATGGGGGTTTTGTATGCGTACGCATTCCCGCTGGCGAGTCGGAACCAGGGGATCGGCCTGCTATTATGCGCGCGGCGGACGGGCTGCGCCATGCGGCTGAGTATGCGAAATCGCGCAACGTTCGTGTCGTCACGGAGAACATCGGCAGCCTGCTGTCGACCTCGGATAACGTGAAGCATTTGCTTGAAGCATGCGGTGGACGCGTAGGACTGACGGTCGATTTCGGTAACTTTCCCAAGGACAAATACCGCCAATTGGCGGATGTGATGCCATACGCCGATACGGTGCATGCCAAGGCCAAAACGAAGTCCGGCGGCATCGTCGATGAGGACGATTTCTACCGCTGCCTGGAGTTGTGCGCGAATGCCGGCTTCCGCGGTCCTTTGTCGCTTACGTATCTGGACGACGGGGATGCGTGGGAGGCGCTCGACGGATTGAGAAGCATGGCCGAAAATGTCATGAACAAACCGGCATGAACCGGAGTTTAACTTCTGTCGGCAGGCGTTAAAACAGGCATTAATTAAGGCATTGGAGAAGTACGCCGCTTATACGCCCTTCTACCTGGACCACACGGAGCTGGAACAAGCCTTCTACGGAGGAGGGCTTCCATGTGTCGCATAAAAGGCTGGAGCGTTATTATTTGCATTTTACCGGAAACGTGTTGTTCCCGCGGGATCACAACCTGAAAGCCTTCCAACGCCTGTCAAAAGCGCAGGGCGAGAATTACCAACTGGAAACGCCATATTTTTCAATGCCCTTCGAAATATTGTCGGTCGATGTCATCGTGTGCCCGTTCGATCTCGGCTTCCTGACCGTCCGCATCCGAATCGATCAGCCGGCGACTCCGGCGTTATGCCTTATCTGGATACGACCGATGTGAACGGCGCTTACTTCGAAACGCTGCCCTTTTTTGTGGATGAGCGCATGTTCGAGTTCCGGCAATCCGGATTCTATAGCGGACTATTGTGACCGGCACATCTACGCAAGGTGGAGCCCGGAAACCTTTTTCGGACTTAATGAGCATACGTATTGCTGCTTGACGAACGGTCCGGATAAAAGGGTCCGCGAGCTCGCGCGCTCACCGGTTTGGTCGTCGGCATCGTTCTGTGGTTTGTTCTCATAGTGAAATGGATGAGAGACGGGCTCAGAAGGCGGGAGAGATAAGCCCAAAAGAAAGATTGGTTGTATTTTGGTTGTATTTGTTGACAATGAGAATGAATCTCATTAAGATAAGGAGTAGTGAACCGTGACGATAGATTGAATTCAATGGCGGGTGAGCGAACAGGTGAAAACGATCAGATACTGCTGCCGGAACGAACGGCTCGGCTCCAAAACGGTGTACAAGGGCTTGAAGCACGAGTATCCCGAGGTAAAGCAGAAGAAGAAGGATTGCTTGGGCCATTGCAAGCAATGTCATAAGCAATGCATCGCCCGGGTGGGCAAGGGCAACCTGATTTGCGCCGAAACGCCCGACGAGCTGTATGCCCAGTTGAAGAAGCTAATCGATGAGTCCCGGCAGAAGGAGTTCGTGCCGGTGTGAATCAAACGCAGCTTTGAATATTCCGTTTGTCATTCTTATCGCAGTTCTGTTACTCTTGTATTAAGCAATTGCGAATCAGTAAATTCAGACGGAAGGTTGTGACCCGCTTGTTGAACGATACGTTAAGCGAAGCGCTGAACGAGCAGATGAATTTCGAATTTTTCTCGGCCCATGTTTATACGGCCATGGCGGGTTATTGCTCCGCCGAGAGCCTTGACGGGTTCGCCAACTTCTTTCTGGTTCAGGCGGAGGAGGAGCGGTTCCACGGCATGAAAATTTATAAGTACTTGAACGACCGCGGCATTCACGTCCATTTGACCGGAATGGAAGATCCCCGCAACAATTACGGTTCGGTTCTGGAGGTGTTCGAGCACGCCTACGCGCACGAGATGATCGTGACTCGGCGCATCTACCATTTATCGGACCTGGCGTTGAACGATCGCGAGCATGCCACGATGCAGTTCCTGAAGTGGTTTATTGACGAGCAGGTCGAGGAAGAAGCGATGTTCGACAGCATTATCAATAAGCTTAAGCGGATCGAGAAAGACAGCAACGCGTTTTTCATGATGGACAATGAGTTTGCGCAGCGGACCTTTACACCTCCTGCCGGGGCGTGATGAGCGCTGTATAGAACGAAGGCCTCCGGACAATCTGCCGGAGGCTTTTTTGGGGCGGCAGTAGAGGGCGAGGCTTCTCCCTTAGTAAGAAGCTATAAGATTCGCAGTCGTTGCAGCCAGCCTTCATCAACGACGGTCGGCTGGTCGGAAATTCGCGTCAAAGAGAAATCGGAGGCTAATTCCAGCGGGGTGATCGGCTCGATCCGGTCCAGCAGTCCGCTCATGGCCGCCAGGGCGCCGACGATGAGCTCCGGACGCAGTCCGCTCTCCCGCATGGCGCGGATCGAGTGGGCGCCATGACGCTTCGCTAGACGTTTGCCGTCGGCACCCAGCAGCAGCGGCACATGGGCAAAGCGGGGCGGACGCTTGTCCAGCGCCTCGTATATGAGCAACTGGCGGGGCGTCGAATCGATGAGATCGCAGCCGCGCAGCACATCGCTGATCTCCATCGCGGCGTCATCGACGACGACCGCCAATTGGTAGCTGACGATGCCGTCGGCTCTCCGAACGACGAAGTCGCCGCCTTCCCCCGCTTGGAACGATTGCGGACCCGCCGTCCGATCATGAAAAACAATTGGGCGATCCGGCACCGCGAACCGGAGCGCGGGCGTTTTGCGCTGAGCGCGCTCCTGCCGCTCTCCCTCATTCAGATGCCGGCAGCTGCCCGGATAAGCAGGCCCTTCGGCGGACAACCCATGCGGCGCGCTCGCAACCGCAGCCAGCTCTGCGCGGCTGCAATAGCAAGGGTAGAGCAGGCCTTTTGCCGTTAACCGGTCGATCGCCGCCTCATAGAGAGGCTGCCGCTCGGACTGGACATACGGTCCGAACGACCCGCCCTTGTCGGGCCCTTCATCCCAATCGATGCCAAGCCAGCGGAGATCGGACAAAGCTTCCCGGGCCAGCTCGGGTTTTGAACGCGGCTTGTCGATATCCTCCATACGCATAATAAACGTCCCGCCGGTGCTGCGGACCTGCAGCCAGGCCAGCAAGGCCGTGCGGGCGTTGCCGATATGGAGCTCGCCCGAAGGTGTCGGCGCATAACGCCCTCTTATCATGGATTCGCTCACCTCTGCGCAAAAAGAGCAGGGAGATTATCCCTGCTCAATCGGTTTAAATAAGGATTAGAATGTTGTTATGGCGGAGCCGACGGGATTCGAACCCGCGGTCTCCTGCGTGACAGGCAGGCATGTTAGGCCTCTACACCACGGCTCCATGGGATAACAACATGGCTGATCATACCATGAAAGATTGGACGGGCGCAAGCTTTTTTTTGAAAATAACGAATTAATGCCGTTAGATGCGAAGATGTGCCGCAGGTCGAATTGATTGCTCCGCGAACCGGGGGACACGGTTCGATTCTGAAGACGCTGTTCCACATTGTCGACAGCGAGCAGAGATGGATTCGTGCGATTTCAAAGGCTGCGCCCTTTCGGGAAACAAACGTTGTCCGAGTGGACGGCTGTGCAGGAAACGCGAATCTGGTCGGGAACCGGACCGGACGGCATCCGCCATATCCGATGGAGCGCCAAGCACGGTGTGCAGGAGGGCGGTACGGGTCGAGGAACGGGTTGCGCGATCGACGGCGCCCGCCTCCAAAGGATTGGTTCATTACAAGCTATCGATCTACGATGCTACGGTAATCATTGCGGACGGAACAGGGCGATCTTGTCGAGAAGGCTGCTGCATGACTATGAAGACGAGGAACATCACCGTCCGGGACGGAAAAGCGGTTCGAATCGTACAGCAATTCGTGCCGTAAGTAGAAGCCGACAGCTATTCGAGAAGACCGACAATCCTGTGCGGCCGAACATAAGAAGAAAGAGGTGGGGAAGCATGCGGATCATCGTGGTGTCAGACACGCATATGCCCCGCAGGAGGGTTAAAGGTTTGCCCGAGCAGCTGAATAACGCGCTTAGGGACGCCGATCTGATCCTGCATGCGGGAGATTGGTGCGACATGGCGACGGTGGATGCGCTCTCCCCGTACGCTCCCCTGGAGGGTGTTGCGGGCAATAATGACGGAGAAGCGCTGATAAAGCGATTCGGCTACCGCAAAATCGTGACGGTAGGCGACGTACGAATCGGGATTGTACACGGTCACGGCGTCAAAGGCACAACGGAGTCGCGGGCCCGCGAAGCATTCGCGCGTGAATCACCGGATGTAATCGTTTTCGGGCATTCCCATATTCCGCTCCTGAAGGAGATGAACGGCATTCTGCTGTTCAATCCCGGTTCGCCGACCGATAAGCGCCGACAGGCGAAATACTCCTTTGGCATACTCGAAGTGGATGGGCGGGATATTCGCGCTTCCCATCTCTTGTTCGATTAAAAAGAGCGTCCCTAGGAATCAATGGGACGCTCTTGTCTTTTTTTGCGTAAAATCGCGAACCTGACCATACCGTATACGCCGACCGCACTGAGCAAGCACCAAAACACGATTATCCCGTAGCGGTTGACACGATAGCCGATTTCTTCGATATATTCCTCGACGAAATAGCCAGTAAGGAAGTAGATGGCCGTCCACACCACAGCGGTGCTGTACGTATACGCCGCGTAACGGGGATACGGCATTTTGTTCAGGCCGACGATATACATCGACAGGTGCCGAAGCAGCGGCAGAAAGACGAACAGGCAAATCGCGAAGCTGCCGTATTTGGCGCGCAGCCGTTCGGATGTTTTAAGTGTTTTATGAAAGCTCTTCTTACTCTCAATCCGTTTGGCGAATTGACGACCGGCGGCTTTGCCGATTAAATAGCCAGACGTTAATCCGCAAGCGATGCCGAGAAAAACAGCGATGAAAGTCGGAACCGGGGACAGCAATCCCGAAGCGGCAACCGCGCCGCCGGTCATGACGACCGCTTCGTTCGGTATAGGCAGACCGATAATACCGAAGCACAGAGCAAAGAAAAAGGCTGCGTAGCCGAGCTCTTGAATAAAAGCCGTTAACAAATCATATCCCATAAAATCCATCCCAACGAGTCTGATTGTCTCAAGAATACGCTAAAAAGGGGCGGAAAAGCAATTAAGCATTTGTTAATATCTAGGAAATCACGATTTAATGTCCGCTGTTTGCGGACAATCCGAGCTTTTCGATCAAGGAGCGGCTACCGATGGTCTTTACGTTCAGTCCGGCTGCAATCGCCCCGGATGGAAACGGCGACAATTGCGACGAGGGCGGACGGGACCGCTTTGGTGAATCTCGGAAGAATATAATTGATGACTAACGTAAGCGCAAGAAGGGCGTACATGACCCAGCTTTGACCTTCGTCATGAACGAGCTGGGCCATAAAGATCAGAATGGCCAAAGCGTTGACGAACCCGATTACGACGGAATGGGGGATGAAGGTCACCAGCTTGCCCAGCTTCAGCATACCGAGCGTGCAATCGCTTCCGGAATGAGGGCGAGCGCAAATCACGCGGGCATAATTGTAGCTTGATCGTTAATTGTGATAAAATCTTAACAGTATCCGCATAAAACAGGCACGCGTTTCGAAAACGGGCGGGCCAAAGCGAAGAGGAGCCCCATAAACGAATGAAACTCCGCGCCGTACTTACATTCACGATTATATTCGCCTTTTTTGCAGCGTTGAATTTTTACGTCGGGTGGAACGGGCTGCTGTTCGTGCGTCCGTCTTCGGCGAAATGGCACCCTGTTCTCTACTGGATTCCGTTCTGGATCTTGGCATTCTCCTATCTGATCGGGAGAGCCAAGATGCTGCCCGGGCCGGCCGGAAGATTGCTGAAAGTGATCGGCTCCTACTACTTCGCCTTGTTTGAATTCGCCGTATTGATTCTCCCGCTGGCCGATCTGGCCGGGTGGCTGCTCAAGCGCTCCGGCGCCGAACGGGAGGTGTACGTCGGCGGTGTTGGAACCGCAGTCCTGCTGCTGATTGCGGCGCTTATGGTCTGGGGGAGCCGCAACGCGTGGAGCCCGGTGGTCCGAACCTACCACATCGCGCTGCCGAAAAGCGCGGATGGGCGGAAGAGTCTGCGGATCGCGGTCGCTTCCGACATCCATCTCGGCAACGTGGTCGGGAACCGTCACATCGCGCGGCTGCTCGAGAAAGTGAAGGTAATTAATCCCGATCTGATTCTGCTTCCAGGAGATGTGATCGACGACAGCATCGAGCCGTTTGTACGGAATCGAAT
>NZ_KK082139.1:18860-19720 GCF_000598065.1 Paenibacillus darwinianus
CGTGCTTGGCAATCATGAATATTACGGCGGCCATATCAAAGAATATGTCAGACGGATGGCGGATGTCGGCATCCGGGTTTTGCGCGATGAGACGGTTGTCCTGCAGGGCGGCATTCAAATTGTAGGCCGCAAGGACAAGGCGGCGGAAAGCATGGATCAGATCGGCCGTATGCCGGTCGCCGAACTGCTCTCCGGGCTCGCGAAGGACAAGCCGATCATTGTGCTGGATCATCAGCCTTATGCCTTTGCAGCAGCTGCGGAAGCCGGCGCTGACATACTACTGTGCGGACATACGCATCGCGGGCAATTTGCGCCGAATCACTGGATAACGCGCCGGCTTTTTGAGCTCGACTGGGGTTGCATGCGTAAGGACGGCATGCACGTGGTCGGATTCGCTCGCCGCTCTGCGGGCGCCGCTCGGTGTGTATGCCGTGCTTGGCAATCATGAATATTACGGCGGCCATATCAAAGAATATGTCAGACGGATGGCGGATGTCGGCATCCGGGTTTTGCGCGATGAGACGGTTGTCCTGCAGGGCGGCATTCAAATTGTAGGCCGCAAGGACAAGGCGGCGGAAAGCATGGATCAGATCGGCCGTATGCCGGTCGCCGAACTGCTCTCCGGGCTCGCGAAGGACAAGCCGATCATTGTGCTGGATCATCAGCCTTATGCCTTTGCAGCAGCTGCGGAAGCCGGCGCTGACATACTACTGTGCGGACATACGCATCGCGGGCAATTTGCGCCGAATCACTGGATAACGCGCCGGCTTTTTGAGCTCGACTGGGGTTGCATGCGTAAGGACGGCATGCACGTGGTCGTGTCTTCCGGCTTCGGAACGTGGGGGCCGCCGATTCGGCTT
>NZ_KK082139.1:19820-24142 GCF_000598065.1 Paenibacillus darwinianus
GTGGGGGCCGCCGATTCGGCTTGCCAGCCGTTCCGAAATAATAGAGCTGGTCGTGTTGTTCGAAAAATAACGGCACGTTCGAAAAATTGTGACAATCCAGCGATGAAACCGGTTGTGTGCCGGGCCGAAAATGTCTAATCTATATCATATACGGATTATGTACTTATAGGTCCTAAGGGAGGATGTCGAATGACAACGGCAAGGGAACGCAACTGGATCCCGCTTATTTTTGTATTCACGTTCGTGTTGGTAGCCATTATTACGACTTTGTTTTTTTTGCCCGGGTATGATGGGGAGGTTGGTTTTGATCTGACGATCCTGCCGATGCTTAACGCGATCTACAACTGCTTCACGTTTACATTTCTTGTGATTTCTTTATTCGCGATTAAACGGAAAAACATTAAGATGCACCGGACGTTTATTTGGGCCGCGTTCGTGTCGACGTTTCTTTTTCTCATTACTTATGTGACCTACCATTATCTAACCGAGCCTACGCTGTTCGGCGGCAGCGATCTCATGCGTTATATTTACCTGTTTGTGCTGTTAACCCACATTACGCTGGCGATTGTGAATGTGCCGCTTGCGCTGATTTCTGTTACGCATGGCCTGGGCAACCGGATCGCCAAGCACCGCAAAATTGCAAGAGTGACGATGCCGATCTGGCTGTACGTCAGCTTCACCGGCGTTATCGTATACCTGTTAATCTCGCCTTATTATTGATATCGGATTTGAGAGACCATTCTCCGCACATGGAACAAGGGAGGCAGACAATCGATGAAGACTTGGACCGAGATATCCACGCTTGAGGAGTGGGAGCGGCTGAAGGCCCGATCCGCAGAGCGCAACACGTTGATACTGAAGCACAGCACGCGCTGCCCGGTGAGCGCAAACGCGCTTGAGGAGTACGATAGCTACCTGGCCGGCAGTCCGAATGCCGATACCGATTATTACCTGGTCAAGGTTGTGGAAGCCCGTCCGGTATCGAATCAAATCGCGAAGGATCTCGGCGTCACGCATGCGTCGCCGCAGCTTGTGCTGTTCAAGGACGGCAAATCGGTGTGGAACACTTCGCATTGGTCGGTTACCTCTAAGCACATCGCCGCAGTGTTGGACTGATAGCGGAAAAGCACGGCAATCGAAAAGGACATTCGCGCAAGCGCGAATGTCCTTTTTGTATTAATACGTTCCTCAAGCGATCATAAAAATGTCGAAATCGCCGATATCGCTCAAAGATAACGGAATGGTAATGGCTTTGCGTTCCGCAAAGCTCAGGTTGTCGCTCATAATGTCAGGTGGGGTGATGTCTACGACAATTCCTTCGTTATAAAGCATCGTACTGGCGTTGCCGCTGATCATGTTGCCGAGTTCCGAGATTGCACTGCGGCACATATCGTCCATTTCCGCTACGGGATAACCGCCCATCATCGAGGAGACGATTTTCAGGGCGACATCCTGCGGGAAGCAGAAGATAACTTCTCCTTGGAAAGCGCCGACAATGCCGATCTTTAGCATCAGCAGGTCGGATCTTTCTTGCAGCGTCTTGAGCACGAGCTGTCCGATCGACGGCTTGATCTGTATCATAGTCTCGATGACATGAATCGACGAAGTAAGGAATGGATTGATGTACTGCGCATTCATTAAGGTGCCCCCTGTAAGAAGTAGTATAAAAATAAAAATCCGCCTCCGAAATTCCGGAAGCGGTCTTTGACCGTCGCATGAGCGTCCGCAATTTCGGGAACCCAGCCGCCTTGGGATAGTCCTTTAGGCCTGTGGCTTTGCGTCCCTGCCTTTCAACAGGTTTGCTCTTTCGTATTGCTTGGGAGAAATCTAGAACCAAAGATATAGGCGGAATGAACTAATCAGTATTAACCCTGTAATTGGCTATATGTTACCACATTATTATAAGGCAGGCTATAACTTTTTCCAGTTATGTCGAATCGACGCGGATTGCCGCCTTTTCCGCTGTTGATGCTTTCAATATGGGCAGTCGTGCATCGCGACCAACATCGTGCCTATATGTCAGCTAAAACAACAAAAGCGGCTACGGTGCGTTGCCGGTTGCGAGAAGCGGTCATACAATTGGAACACAAAACTAAGGAGGCCTGTTATGCTGAACCTTATGCCCAACGTGCATCATGCGATGGTGGCGGCGCCCCAGTATTTGGCCACGGCCGTCGGCAGCCGAATCCTGCAGCAGGGCGGCAATGCGTTTGACGCCTCCGTCGCTATCAGCGCCGCGCTGGCGGTCGTGTATCCGCATATGACCGGTTTGGGCGGCGACGCTTTTTTTATGATCTGCCATGCACGCAGCGGCAAGGTTGAGGGGTACAACGGGAGCGGCCGATCGGGCGTCCGTGCGGTGCCTGAACGTTATGCCGGTCAACATGCGATCCCGTTTCGGGGCGCGGACAGCGCGATTACAGTGCCGGGCATCGTCGATGCCTGGTGGGGCGTATGGATCCGTTACGGCAGCCTTCCCTGGGAGCAACTGCTTGAGCCGGCCATCCGGTACGCTGAAGAAGGTTTTCCCGTTTCCCGCAATCTCGCGCAGTGGATCGTTAAGGATGAGTGTTTATTGGAAGCAAGCGTACCGTTGAAACGGCTGTATCAATCCGGCGGCAACTGGCTGGCAGAAAGCGACCGGCTGCGGCAGGCCGATTTGGCCGCAACCTTGCGGGCGATTCAGAGGGGCGGGCGCGAGACGTTCTATGAAGGTCAAGTGATGCAGCAGCTAACCGCTGCGATCGCCGCGGAGGGCGGGCTGCTGACGGAGGAGGATTTCCGCTTGCATGCCGGCGAGTGGGTCACGCCCTTGACCACTTCCTACCGAGGCTACGAAGTGCATCAGATGCCTCCCAATTCGCAGGGATTTTCATTGCTCATGATGTTGAATATGCTGGAAAACACGGAGCTTGCGGTGGTTTCGCGGCATTCGGCTGGATTTTATCATCTGATGGCGGAAGTGGTGAAGCGGTCATTCCGGGAAAGAGACGCGTATTTGACTGACCCCGCTTTTCGGCAAATTCCGCTGAAGAAGTTGTTGTCCAAAACGTATGCCGAGTCGCTGTGGGCTTCTATTGCCAGAGCTCCCCTGGCCGCGAGCTCTTTTCTGTCGAAAGCGATGGGACGCGACACGGCTTATGCGGCCGTCGTCGACGAGGAGGGGAACGCCGTCTCTTTCATTCAGAGCCTATATTTTGACTTCGGGTCGGGCTGGATGCCGGGGGGAACGGGTATTGTACTGCAGAACAGGGGTTCATTCTTCTCGTTGGACCCGCTTCAGCCTAATGTGCTGGAGCCGCGTAAGCGCACATTCCATACGCTGATGCCGGGTATGGTTACACGCGGCGGCAAGCCGTTCCTGCTGCTTGGCACGCAGGGCGGAGAAGGGCAGCCGCAAACGAGTTTGTCGCTGCTGACCGGCGTGCTCGATTACGGGCTGTCGATTCAGGAGGCCATTGCGCTTCCCAGATGGGTATACGGCCGGACGTGGGGGGACTCGGGAGACACGTTAAAGATTGAGCAGGAATCCGCCGACGACATGCTGTCTGAGCTTCGGAAGATGGGCCACCGGGTGGAGGCCGCGAACCGCTGGGACGGGATTATGGGGCAGGCGCAAGGCATTATGGTCGATCGCGGCGTCATCAGCGGCGCGGCAGACCCCCGCGGGGACGGCAGTGTAATCGGCTGGTAGCGGGAGAAGAATGACTCGGCAGTGTTTATGTAATAAAATATGACATACATATTGCCATTAATCATACGAAAGGCATAAAATGTAAGTATATCTTACATTACTCTTCGCGATCATCCAAGTGGAGGTGCCGCCGTATGCACTTAACCGTCGAGCAAGCCCTGTCGGTGTACCCGCTGTCCGAAGGACGGTTAATCGCCGGTTCCGCAGGCCGGAACAGGGTCGTTAAATCCGTTAATGTCATGGATGCTCCGGACATTACGGATTGGATCAAGGAAGGCGAAATGCTGTTCACAACCGCCTATTTGTTGAAAGACAGCCCGGACGAGGCGGGGCAGCTGTTGGCCAGGTTGAACCAATGCGGCTCCGCCGGGCTTGGCATTAAGTTGGGCCGCTTCTGGACCGACGTGCCGGGGGAATGGATCGAGCAGGCCGATCGGTTAGGATTTCCGCTGATCGAGCTGCCCTTTCAATTTACATTCTCCGATCAGATGAACGGCTTGTTTCGCGAAGAAATAAAACGGAGCACGTCGGCATTGCAGGATGTGCTGGATAAGCAGGTTCGTCTGATGCGCTTCGCGCTCCATTCCGATCCGATCCGCAAGCTGTTCGACGATGTAGCGGACGTGGT
>NZ_KK082139.1:24242-39284 GCF_000598065.1 Paenibacillus darwinianus
TATCCGATGGCCGTGGTCGGCTCGCGCGGCCAAATGGTCTATAATTCCTCCGTGCATCCGGATGCCGAGCTGCTCGGCCAGTGGCCATGGCCCCAGCATCACCGGTGGATGAAATCGGAAGGCTGGCAGGCTTTTCGCGTTCCGCTCAAGAAGCAATCGCAATGCACCGGCTTCGTACTTTTTTTCAACCCGCAACCGTTTCTTTCTCCGGTCGAGGAGAGTTTATACTTACAGGCGGCCGAGCTGCTTGCGTTCCATATGAACGTCAATTATGAGGACTATTTCGAATTGTCGGTTCAGCGCGATTTCGGCCTGCTGATCAAGCGTCATTTAAAAAACGGGCTGCCGCTCGCTTCCCTGGACGAATACGCGGACCGTTTCGAGATCGACCTGCTCCGCAGGCCTTTTCGCTGCGTGCTGACCGATTATCCGACCCATCCTCTGTCAACGGTCAGGGCGGAGAAGCTGGACGGACTGAAATCGGCCTATCTCGGCCATGCGCGCGTTCAGGATATGAAGGGCGTGCACCTCGTGCTGGAGGAGGGCCTGCTGTCCGTGTTTCCCGATGTATCCGGAGACGCGGCCGATGCCGTCGTCACCTCGTTATCCGCCTGCTTCTCAGGACTTAAGGGCGCGCCGCCGCGCGCCGCCGTCAGCAGCCGTAAGCGCGATTCGCCCGGACTCAGCGGAGCGTTCAACGAATGCCTCGATACGATGCGGCTGGCGGCGGCCTGGGATGTGTCGGAAAGGGTCGTCCGTTACGAAACGCTCGATCTGGCCTATGTATTCGAGCAGGTATCCCCCGAGCGCATGCGGACGTTCTGCGACCGTCTGCTCGGTGGGTTGCTGAACAAGGATCCGGAATATGCGGCCGATATGCTCCGTACGCTGGAAACGTATGTCGAGTGCGA
Source organism: Paenibacillus darwinianus (assembly GCF_000598065.1). GTDB lineage: Bacteria > Bacillota > Bacilli > Paenibacillales > Paenibacillaceae > Paenibacillus_I > Paenibacillus_I darwinianus. Next base: position 25,154 of record NZ_KK082139.1, read on the forward strand.
CGGACAGCTCGGAGAGACGGCGAAAAAGCTATTCATACATCGGAATACGGCGACATACCGCATAGAGAAGCTGGGTGAGATGCTGGATGTGGACTTCAAGAAGGTGAACGATCTGCTGCGGCTTAAGCTGGCCTTTCATTTCCGCCGCTTGCTGCACGGAGGCGCGTTCGATTCCGAACGCATCCGCTGATCGTAGCCCGGACCAGGGGAGGCGATAGGATGACGACGAAGCTCATAAGAGACGCCATAATGATGACGATGAACACAACGGACGATATCGTCCGCGGAGATGTGCTGATACAAGGAAACCGGATCGCCCAAATCGGGCGGAACCTGCAAGTGGAGGCCGAAGTGACGGTGGAGGCGCGCGGCCGGGTGCTTCTGCCGGGCTTCGTGCAGACGCATGTGCATTTATGCCAGACCCTATTCCGCGGGCAGGCGGACGATCTGGAGTTGATCGACTGGCTGCGGCAGCGAATCTGGCCCCTGGAAGCGGCCCATAACGAGGAATCGGTGTATTACTCGGCTATGCTCGGCGCCGGGGAATTGATTCGGAGCGGCACAACCACCGTGCTTGACATGGAGACCGTACACCATACCGACTCGGCCTTCCGCGCCATCGAGCAAAGCGGACTTCGGGCCGTGTCGGGCAAAGTGATGATGGATTACGGTACCGAGGTGCCACTGGGGCTTCAGGAGAAAACGGCGGATTCCTTGGCAGAGAGCGTACGTTTGCTTGAAAAATGGCATGGCGCCGCAGGCGGCCGGATCTCCTATGCGTTCTGTCCGCGCTTCGTCGTTTCTTGCACGGAGGAGCTGCTCGTCAATGTGCGCGACCTCTCGGAGCAATACGGGGTGAAGGTGCACACGCACGCCTCGGAGAACCGCGGGGAGATCGCGATCGTCGAGGCCGACCGCGGCATGCGCAACGTCGTTTACCTGGATCACATCGGCCTGGCGCGGCCGAATCTCATCCTGGCGCACAGCATCTGGCTGGATGAGGAAGAGAAGCGGATTATCCGCGAACGCGGCGTTAAAGTTACGCACTGCCCGGGCTCAAACCTGAAGCTGGCGTCAGGAATCGCCGACGTGCCCGAGATGATGGCGCTCGGCATTCCGGTCGGACTGGGCGCCGACGGCGCCCCGTGCAACAACAACCTGGATATGTTTCAGGAAATGCGGCTGGCGGCTTTAATCCAGAAGGTGAAGCATGGGCCGATGGCCATGGACGCGAAGTCGGTGCTGCGGCTGGCGACGATGGGCGGAGCCGAAGTGCTCGGCATGGAGGACGAAATTGGGAGCATTGAGCCCGGCAAGCTGGCCGATCTGCAGCTGCTCGACCTGGAGGATTTTCACACCTATCCGTCCTATGACGCGGATTGGCATTCAAGGGTCGTATATGCCGCCACAAGAGGCGATGTGGATACGGTGCTGATCAACGGCGAGCTTGTGATGCAGGGCAAGACCGTTCGAACGTTGGATAAGGCACATGTGCTGAAGGAGGCGGACCGCTGTCTGAAGGAGCTGCTCACACGTTTGTAGACCCATAAAGTTAGACGGGATAACATGACGCCGCATCCGGTCCGATTCACGGAATTGGATGACGGGAGGGAGGCTTACAGAATGGAGAGCAGCGAGCTTTTGGAACGAATTGCGTCGTCGGACGTTCCGCTTGCGCTCGCCACAGTTACGCATGTGTCCGGACATGCGTACCGGAAAGCCGGAACGGCGATGCTGCTTGCGGCGGACGGACGGAAGTTCGGGAGCATCAGCCCGGGATGTATGGAGCGGGATCTTCTGGAGCGAATACCGGCACTGCTGGAAGCCGGCCGACCGGAGATCGTCACCTATGATATGCGTCCCGGAGAGGACGCGATATGGGGCGAATCGATCGGCTGCGGCGGCGTTGTTACGGTGCTGCTGGAGCCGGTAAGCGGAACGCTGCTGGAGCTGTTGAAAAAGGCGTGCTTGCGTGTGCGGAACGGCGAACGGCTGCGGCTGGCCCGGTCGCAAATTGGGGATCGCATCCGATATCGATTGCTGTCCGGGGGCGAAGCGGATCCGTTCGCGGAAGCCGGGGAGATGATGATGGCCGACACCCGCCTTGAGCCTCGGCCTCACCTGCTGCTGTTCGGCGCGGGCGAGGATGCCGCACCGATCTGCGACGCGGCGCAGCGGATCGGCTTCCGAGTGACGGTGGCGGATTGGCGGGCGGACCGTGCGATTGCCGGACGTTTTCCGCAATCGTGTGTCCTGCTCGGCACGGCTGAAGAAATTGTGCGGCAGGCCCGTCTGGGTCCGGAAGACTATGTCGTGCTGTGCGGACATCAGTTGCGTAAAGACCGGGAGATGCTTGAAGCGGTGCTGCCGCTGGATCCGGCCTATGTCGGCGCAGTGGGCTCGCGCAAACGAATTGATGCTTTATTTGAAGGGTTGAAGCGCACGCCGGCGGTTCATGCTCCGATCGGATTGGCGATCGGAGCCGAAGGGCCGGATGAAATTGCGGTAAGCATCGCAGCGGAGCTCATCGCGGTGCGTGCGGCGGGACGCACAACGGCGATCGCGGCGGAAAGTGCATCGTGCACAATCTAACCGGCTCCTTTTAGCCATCCCTCCAATTGTATGTCAGGTAAATTGACGCCTCCATCCGGAGATTTTATAGTGGAGGTACGTCATTGGTTGCACGACCAGAGATGAAGATGGAGAGTCGGGGAGGAACCATATGAGGCACCGCAGCAAAAAATGGGCTTTGGCAACGGTTTTGGCGCTGTCGATCGTTCTGGTAATCGGCGGCTGCGGCAACAATGGCGTGAATGGGGGCGGCGAGCCGGAGGGAGGCTCGGAAACAAAGGCGGACAGCGGTGGCTCCAACGCGGCATCCGGCGCCGGTATGGATAAGCCGCGTGTCGCGTTTGTGTACATTGGACCTCCGGGCGACGGCGGATGGACGTCCGAGCATGACAAAGGACGCAAATATATGGAAGAGAAGCTCGGCATCAAGGCGGACACCGTCGAGAATGTCCCCGAGAGCGCCGACGCGGAACGCGTCATTACCGAGCTGGCGCAGAATCACGATATCATTTTCACGACGAGCTTCGGCTACATGGACCCGACGCTTAACGTGGCCAAGAAGTTCCCGAATGTGAAATTCATGCACGTCAGCGGCTACAAGACGAGCGACAACATGGGCACTTATTTCGGCAAAAACTTCGAAGCCAGCTACCTGAGCGGAATTGCGGCAGGCAAAATGACGAAGGCCGACCATATCGGTTACGTCGGAGCGTTTCCGATTCCGGAAGTCATTTACAACATCAATGCGTTCACGCTCGGCATTCAAAGTGTGAACCCAGACGCCAAGGTCAGCGTGGTCTGGTCGAACACCTGGTTCGATCCGACGGTAGAACGCCAGGCGGCGGTCAGTCTGCTGGACAAAGGCGCGGACGTGCTGCTGGCTTACCAGGATTCGCCGGCGACACTGCAGGCGGCGGCCGAGCGGGGCGCCATGGCGGGCGGCAATGATTCCGATATGACCCGCTACGCGCCGGAGGCGTATTTGACGAACCCGGTCTGGGTATGGGGCCCTTTTTATACGAAGGTCGTGCAATCCGTCATGGACGGTACGTGGACGAACGAGCCGTACATGGGTTCGATGGCGGAAGGCTTGGTTGACATCGCGCCGCTCGGACCGAGCGTTCCGGACGATGTCAAAGAGCTCGTTGCAGCGAAGAAACAGGAAATTCTGGACGGCAAACTGGAGGTGTTCAAAGGTCCGCTCCTTGATCAGTCGGGAGCCGCGAAAGTCGCGGAGGGCCAATCGATGCCCCTTGAGGAGATTCTCGGCATGAACTGGTTTGTAAAAGGCGTAGAAGGCTCGATCCCGCAATAATGGCAGCGTCATACGGACCAACCAACAAATCCCTTGCCAGAGGGATTTGTTGGTTTATCCGCCCCAACGGGAATAGGAGGAGTCGACATGAATGAAGGTTATACCGTTGAGATGAAGCAGATCGTCAAGCAATTCGGATCGGTGCTGGCCAACGACCGCGTCGACTTCCGGGCAAGAGCAGGCGAGATCCATGCGCTGCTCGGCGAGAACGGGGCGGGCAAAAGCACGATGATGTGCATGCTGTCCGGCGTGTATCGTCCGACCGGCGGCGGCATTTACCTCCACGGTCGGCAAGCGGGCATCCGCTCGCCAAAGGATGCGATGAAGCTCGGCGTCGGTATGATTTTTCAAAGCTTCCGGCTCGTTCAATCGCTGACGGCAACCGAAAACATAATCCTGGGCGAAAGCTCGCCGTTCTGGCGGGGACGGGGCTGGATGAAAACGAAACTGGAGGAAATCCGGTCGTTGGCGGACCGGTTCGGACTTGCGTTTCCGGTTGACCGGCCGGTGTGGGAGCTGTCCGTAGGCGAGCAGCAGCGCGTGGAGATCGTCAAAACGTTATACCGCGGGGCGGACATCGTCATTCTTGACGAACCGACATCCGTGCTGACGCCGGGCGAGGCGGAGCAGCTGTTCGCAACGCTGGCGCATATGAAATCGGAAGGCAAGACGGTCATCATCACGACGCACAAGCTCAAGGAGGTCATGGCGGTGTCCGACCGGATTTCCGTCATGCGCAAAGGCCGGATGATTGCGTCAATGGCGAAGTCCGAGACGACCGAACGGGAGCTGGCGAGGCTGATGATCGGCAAGCAAATCCCGGCTGCACGCCCAGCTCAAGCGCGGAGCATCGGCAAGCCGCTGCTGACGGTTAAGCATCTGGACGTTTATGCCGAGCACGGACGCAAGGCTTTGGGCGATTTGAGCCTGCAGGTGAATGAAGGCGAAATTGTCGGTGTCGCGGGCGTCGCGGGCAACGGACAGAAGGAGCTGGCCGAATCGCTGGCCGGTTTGCGGAGCTGGAAGCGAGGAACCGTCGCATTCGACGGCATGACGTTCAAGACGGCGTCGGTGCGGGCGGCGATGGAAGCGGGCATCTCGCATGTGCCGGAGAACCGGATGAGAAGCGGGCTCGCCGGAAGCCTCGGCATCGTCGACAATCTGCTGTTCAAATCGTATCGTTCCCCGGAGCGTTCCACGCTTGGCTTCATGCGGACGGCGCGCAACCGTGCATGGGCCCAGACGCTCGTCGAGCAATTCGATGTCAGAACACCCGGGCTTGACACGCCGGTGAGGCAGCTGTCGGGCGGCAATCAGCAGAAGCTGCTTTTTGCCCGGGAGATCAGCCGCGACCCGAAGCTGATGGTTGCGGTCCATCCGACGCAGGGACTGGATATCGGAGCGGCGCAAGGCGTTCACCGGCTGCTGGTGGAGCTGAGAGAGACGGGACGTGGCGTGCTTCTGATATCGGAAGATCTCGATGAGGTGCTGCAGCTGTCGAACCGCATCCTCGTGATCTTCGGCGGGGCCATCGTATATGAGACAAAGGGCTGTGAAGCGGACCGCGAACGGATCGGTTTGTATATGGCCGGCTTAACCGAGGAGGGGGAGGCGGTATGAACCAGCAAACCGTTCCCGCTCCGCTTGCTTCGGGCGAGACGGCTGCGGAAGCGAAAACGAAGCGGCTGCCGTTCCGGCTCGAATTCGATCCGTCCCGCCCGGACAGCCCGTGGTGGATCACGATCGTCTCGGTGCTGCTCGCGCTTGCCGCCTGCGGAATCTTTATCGCGGTGAACGGCATGAACCCCGTTACGGTTTACGCAAAAATGCTGACAGGGGCGTTTGGCTCATCCTTCGGACTCACCGAAACGCTGGTGAAGACGATTCCGCTCCTGCTCTGCGGTCTCGGCGTATCGATCGCATACCGGATTTCGGTCTGGAACATCGGGGCCGAGGGACAGTTTGTCGCGGGCGCCATTGCCGCCACCGCCGTCACCGTCTATTTTCCGGGCTTGCCGGCGTATGCCGCCATTCCGGCCATGCTCGTCTCCGGTGTGGCGGCGGGGGGGCTCTGGGGTTTGCTGACGGCGATCCCGCGCACCTTTTTCCAGGTTAACGAGCTGATTACGTCGCTGATGCTGAATTATGTGGCGTTGCTGGTCCTGAATTACGTCGTGTTCGGTCCGTGGAAGGATCCACAGGGCTTTAACTTCCCGGGCACGCCGGTGTTTACCGAGGCGATGTCGCTGCCAGTGCTGGGCGGCACCCGGCTTCATCTGGGGCTGGCGTTCGCATTGGCCGCTGTCGCGCTGTACGCCTTGCTTATCCGCTATACCCGTTGGGGCTATGAATGGCGACTGATCGGCGCCAATCCGGAAGCCGCCCGCAATGCGGGCATCCGCCTGTCCCGCCATATTATGTTCGTGATGCTGCTCAGCGGAGGACTGGCGGGGCTGGCGGGCATGGCCGAGGTTTCGGGCGTGGCGCACCGTCTCATGTACGGGATTTCACCGGGTTACGGGTACACGGCGATTATCGTGGCCTGGCTTGCTCGTCTGAATCCGGCCGGCTTAATTATTTCCTCGTTCCTGTTCGGCGGCTTGATCGTCGGCGGCTACAGCGTCCAGACGATCGGGTTGCCGTCGTCGACCTCGAGCATGCTGCAGGGCGCGATTCTGTTTTTCCTGATCGCAGGCGGCATGATCGGCAAATTCCGCTTGCGGCGCAACGTTTAAAGGGGGGAGCGGATACGATGGACTTATTCGTGCAATTGTTCGCGGCCGCGATGGCATCGGGAACGCCGCTGCTGCTCGCCGCGCTGGGCGGTATTCTGATCGAACGCTCCGGCATTATCCAGCTCGGCGTTGAAGGCATGATGCTGATGGGCGCGATCGTCGCCTGCCTCACTTTTCTGCGTACAGAGAGCCTGGCGCTTGCGCTGCTGGCCGTTTTTGCGGTTAGCGCCGTCCTCGGTCTGCTTCACGCGTTCCTGACCGTGTCCCTGCGGGCGAACCAGATTGTCAGCGGCTTGGCGATGACCTTGTTCGGAGCCGGTTTAAGCGCGTATCTGGGAAAACCGGTCAGCGGCATCCCAATGCCGGGCGCGGTGCCCAAGCTGTACTTGCCGTGGCTGGAAAACGTACCCGCAGCAGGCGGCTTGTTCGCCAATCTTGATATGCTCACCTGGTTCAGCTTCATCCTCGTTCTCGCGATGCATCTGTTTATTCACCGCACGTCCTGGGGCCTGCATCTGCGGGCGATCGGGGACAATCCTGCGACGGCAGACGTCATGGGCATCCGGGTTCAGGCTTTCCGGTACGGCTGCGTAACGGTTGGCTCCATGCTTATCGGCCTCGCGGGGGCGGATTTGCTGCTTGCATTCTCGCCGACATGGATTGAGGGCATGACGGCGGGCCGCGGATGGATCGCGGTCGCGCTCATCATTTTTGCCCGGTGGAATCCGATTCGTGCGCTGCTGTGCGCGTATTTCTTCGGGATGCTCGACACGCTCGGATTTCGCATCCAGCTGCTCGGCAGTGAAATCCCGTCCTATTTCCTGAAAATGATTCCGTACCTTGTGACGATTCTCGTCCTGATGGTCCTCGGATGGCGCAGCCGAAACAAGCCGTCCGGAGCTCCGGAGGCGCTTGGCGTTCCCTATATACGCGAGCAGCGGCTGTGACGTATTTCTTGCTCATCCTACTGCGATAACGGGAGGGGAGGGAAGAACGTGATGGATTCGGGACAAGAACGAAAGGCGCTGCGGCAGCCTCGGGTGTGGCGGCCCGGCGGCCCGGCAGAGGCGTGGATGCTAAAGCATACATTCGGCGGGGACGGCGTATTTATTTCAGGCGGCACCCTGCTGCGCACCCAATGGGAATCCGGAGGGGCGCCCGTTCCCGCCCATTTGATCGATTTATCCGGCCTGGATGGCTTTAAAGGGATCGCACGGGCTCCGGAACATCTGATGATCGGCGCATTGACCTTGCTTGCGACGGTACGAAACGATCCGCTGATCGCGGCATATTTTCCGCTCCTGACGGAAGCGGTTCGCTCAATCGCGGCGCCGTCCATTCGCAATTTGGGGACCATCGGCGGCAACGTCGTTTCAACCGTCGGAGACGCGCTGCCGGCGTTGCTAGTTTACGGTGCCCGGCTGGAAATGTACGACGGAGCGCAAACGCGGGACATCGCGGCGGCGGATTGGCTGTCGGAAGCTCGTTTCCGCCAGGGGACGCCGCTGCTGCTGCAGCGAATTCAACTTCCGTACGAGCTTTCGAAGGAGTCCGATGTGCCCGGTGAAGACAGCGGTCCGCCGCAGCCGCCGAGCGCAAAGCGATTCGGAGCTTTTCATAAAATCGGCCGCCGGGAAGCGTTCACGCCTTCAATCGTTACGGCCGCCGTGACGGGCGCCTGGGACAAAGAGGGGCGGATTCAGGGCCTTCGTATCGCGGCCGGGGGCGGACAGACCGTTCCGCACCGGTTGACGGAAGCCGAAGCCGTGCTGGAGGGGAAGCGTCCGGAGCCGGAGGCGTTGGCGGCGCTGTATGAAGCCGTGCTGGCGGATTACGATCCGTGCGGCGATGTATACGCGGGCGCGGATTACCGACGGGTGACGGCAGCCAATCTGATTGCCGCTTCGATCTGGCGGGAAGCCGGCGGAGCGCGGGGAGGAGACGTCATGCTGCTGAACCGGACGGCAAGCGGCGGGCGCTGGAGGATTCGCCCGGATGGGCCTGGCAAGGTGACGGGGAAGCTTGCTTATCTGACCGATATGGCAAGGCCCGATATGCTGGTCGGACTCGTGCTCCGGAGTCCGCACCCCCATGCCCGTATCGCCGGCATCCGAACGGAAGGGGCAAGGCGGCTGCCGGGCGTTCACGCGGTGCTGACTCATCTGGACGTTCCGGGTCTGAATGGCTTCGGCATCGCCCGTCAGGACCAGCCGGTATTGTGCGCGGACCGTGTGCGCTATATCGGCGATGCCGTAGCGGCGGTAGCGGCCGAATCGCTGGAAATCGCCGAGCAGGCGCTGCGTCTGATCGAGGTCGATTACGAGCCGCTGGCCGTGATCGACAGTCCCGCAAAAGCGCTCGCCGCCGGCGCGCCGGCGCTTCACCCGCAGGGGAACATTCTGCACCGCCGATATTACAAGCGCGGCGATATGGAAGCGGCTTTCGCCGCGTGTGCGCATATCGTGGAAGAAACGTATGTGACGCCCCGTCAAATGCATACCTATATGGAGACCGAGGGCGGGTTATTCGTGCCGGAGCAGAACGGACGGCTGACCGTTTACGCTCCGACCCAGCACGGGTTCATGGACCGTCTGCAGCTGTCTCGTATTTTGGCCATTCCGGAGACGGCCATCCGGGTCGTATCCAGCCCGATCGGCGGCTCGTTCGGGGGCAAGGATGAGCTTAACGTTCAGCCCTACGGCGCGCTCCTTGCGGTTCAGACGGGCAGGCCTGTCAAACTCCACAACTCCCGCCTGGAGTCGGTGAGGGCGGGATTGAAGCGGCATCCCATGACGCTCCGGATGAAAACGGGGATCGACGCCGACGGGAGGCTTTTGGCGCACGAGGCAAGCATTGTTGCCGATACGGGCGCTTATGCAACGCTTGGCGCGGAGGTGCTCAATTTCACCGTCGAGCATGTAATCGGCCCTTACCGGTTCGCAAGCGTGGAGGTCGAAGCATTGTCCGTCTACACCAACAACGGCATGTCGGGAGAGTTCAGGGGCTTCGGAGGCAATCAGGCGATATTTGCCCTGGAGGGTCAGATGGACCGCCTGGCCGAGCGGTGCGGGATGGACCCCTGGGAATTCCGGCGCTTTAATATGCGGGAGAAAACCGATCCGGGTCCGCTCGGTCAGCCGATCGCCCAGTCCGACGGCGCTGCTCAGGTGTGGCGAGCGCTGGCGGACAGCAGTTTGTGGAGGGAGCGGCAGGGTTTGTCCGCCCGCGCGGCAGCTGCCGGAGCCGACGCACCCTGGCTCCGAACCGGAGTCGGAGCCGCATTCATCATGCATGGCGGTGGTCTCGGCGTCGGCATTCCCGATCCTGCCGGTGGCCGGCTGCGGCTGGCTGCGGACGGACGGATCGAAGCGTCGTTCAGCTACGAGGAGTTCGGCCAAGGGCTGCTCTCCGCCTTGGAGCTGATGCTGATCGAGACGTTCGATGCCGCGGCGGACGATATCCGTATTCTGATCGGGGATACCGATCTTGTGCCGGACAGCGGCTCCAGCACCGCTTCCCGGGCGACCTCCATGATGTGGAAATCGCTGCGGAATATGCGCGCGCCGTTTACCGCAGCGATGCTGGAGGCGGCCGGTCAAGCGCTCGACAGGCCGCCGGATACGCTGAGGCTTGGACCGGGCGGCATTTACGATGCGGGAACCGGGATGGCCGGAGCGGCCGGAGCAACGGCTGCTGTACACGGGGTTCATACGGAGCCGCTTCTCGGCTATGCGGAGCTGGCGGCTGCGGTGGAGAAGCCGATTCGCACCGAGACGAGCTTTCATTTTCCGACGACGGATAAAACGGCTGCGGTCGGCGCCCACTTTCTGTACACCTATTCGGCGGTCGCGGTCAAGGTCGAGGTCAATACGTTAACCGGCCGCGTCCGTGTAGTCGACCAATTTCACGCGGTGGCGGCCGGTCCGGTCATCAATCCGCAGGGCTTCGTCGGCCAGATCGAGGGCGGCGGCAGCATGGCGCTCGGCTATGCCCTGACGGAGGAGGCGATGATGGAGGGAGGCCATTACCTGATCCGCAACCTCGACACCTATTTGATTCCCACGGTGGCGGATCAGCGCGGCACGGTATCGGTGCTCGCGATTGAGGAGCTTCCTGACGAAGATACACACGGCCCCCGCGGCATTGGCGAGGTAGGCTCGGTCGGCCTCGCGCCCGCGATAGCCGCAGCCGTGGCGCAGGCCACGGGCATTCGCGTCAGCCGACTTCCAATCGAGCCGAGGCTTCTTCTGCGCAGGCCGGCATTTCTGGACAAGGCGGTGAGCATCAAATGATCGACAAATCGATAATGGCTCCGGAAGCGTACAAACCGCTCGCTTTCCGCGTGAATGGAACGGATGCGACGCTTGACGTGCCGCCGGCCAAGCGGCTGCTGTCGATTCTCCGGGACGATCTGCTGCTGACCGGTACGAAACGCTCGTGCGACATCGGACGCTGCGGCGCCTGTATGGTGCTGATCAACGGCGAGCCGGTTAATGCCTGCCTTGCAATGGCGTACCAGTGCGAGGGAAAAGAGATCACGACGATCGAAGGCGTGCGCGGCGCGGAGGAAGGCGTACTGCACCCGATTCAGCAAGCCTTTCTCGAGGAAGGCGGGTATCAGTGCGGATATTGCACGCCGGGCATGGTCATCTCGGTCGTTGCGCTGCTTGCCGTTAATCGGGCACCGTCGAACGAGGACATTGAAGAGGCATTGTCAGGCAACCTGTGCAGATGCACCGGTTACGGCGGCATTTTGCGTGCGGTCGCCAGGGCGGTCGAGCTGGGGAAGGAGGAAGCGCATGCCGGAAATGAAGCAGGGTCCGGAGCGGACGTCGGCTGAAACTGAAAAGATGCGCCATGTTCGGCTCCTTCGCCGCTGTGTGGAGCTGTCGAGGCTGGCGCGGGAGGCGGGGAACACGCCTTTCGGGTCGCTGTTGACCGACGGGGAAGGCAACATTTTGCTGGAGCGGGGGAACATTGAAGTTACGGAATCGGACTGCACGGGGCATGCGGAAACGACGTTGATGGCAGCCGCATCGAAGCGGTTCACAAAGTCGCAGCTGCGCACTTATACGCTTTATACGTCAGCTGAGCCGTGCGCGATGTGTGCAGGATCCATCTATTGGGGCAATGTCGGGCGGGTCGTGTTCGCCATGAGTGAGAAAAGGCTGAAGGAGCTGACGGGTAACGATGAACGAAATCCGACTCTGGATCTCCCCTGCCGCGAAGTGTTTGCCCGGGGGAGCAAGCCGATTGAGGTGCTGGGCCCGTACGCGGAGGTCGAGGGCGAAGCGGCCGGCGTCCATGAGGGGTACTGGTCATGATGGCGTCGGGGTCCAAGCTGTCGATTGACGAACTGAACGATTACGGCCGCGTGCAATTCGTGGAAAAGCTGGGCGCGGTGCTGGAGCATTCGCCCTGGGTGGCGGAGAGCGCTTGGGAACTGGGTCCGTTTGTCTCGAAGGAGGATTTGCATGAAAAAATGATGCGCATCGTGCGGCTCTCTCCCGCAAAGCGAATTTTGAAGCTGTTCCGCGCCCACCCCGATCTGGCCGCGCGGCTTGTAGCCGGCGAGTATTCGTCCCGCGAGCAGCGGGATGCCGGGCTGGACCGCCTTGAGCCGGCGGAGGTTGAAGCGTTTATGTCAATGAACCGGACTTATACGGACAAATTCGGATTCCCTTTTATAATGGCCGTGCGCGGGAAGACAAAGGATGAAATGCTATCCGCCATGGGCATGAGGATCGAGCAAGATCCGGAGACGGAATGGCAGGAGGCGCTGGCGCAGATCGACCGGATTGCCGGCTTCCGCTTAGACGACCTCATCGACGAATCCTGTGTGGAGGAAAGGGCTGACCGACATGCTTAAATTAAATTCCGGACGAATGCTTTATTATGGCAAAGGCGACGTGAATGTGTACCGGACTTATGCCAAACCGCTTCGCGCAGCTGTTATTCCGGAGTCCTCGTATACGGGGGACGGCAACGTCATTTTTGCGCATAACGTGCATTTTTCCGTTAGCGGGGAGTCGCTTTTAAGCTCCTTCCTCGCAGGCGACAATTCGCAGGTCATAGCGACGGACTCGATGAAAAATTTCATTTTGCGCGAGGCGGCTTCCTTCGAGGGAGATACGACGGAGGGCTTTCTGGCGTACATCGGCGACAGATTCATGGCGAAATATCCGCATATTGACGCGGTTGTAATCCGGGGCGACCGGATCCCTTTTCAGCCGCTGCAGGTGGCGGGCGCCGAGGGGCTGGAGGAAAGCGGGCTGGTCTACCGAAGATCGCATAACGACCGCGCCGGAGCGATGCTGGAGCTGGTCCGCGGCGGAGAGGAAGCGGGAGCGGGGGCAGGCTTCGTCTCGCATAAGTGCGTCCTGTCCGACCTTCAACTGATCAAAGTCAGCGGAAGCTCGTTTTACGGCTTCGTCCGGGATGAATACACGACGCTTCCCGACAGCTACGACCGGCCCCTGTTTATTTTTCTCAACCTGTTCTGGCGATATGCCGATGTGCGGGAAGCGCTGGACGGATCTTCCGGCCGGTACGTGCCCGCCGAACAAATCCGGGATATTGCGCACAATGTTTTTCATGAAAATAAATCGCCGTCCATTCAATTTTTAATTTACCGGATCGGTTTGCGGGTGATGGAACGCTTCCCGCAGCTTGCCGAAATCGGCTTTGAATCGAACAATCGAACGTGGGAGACTGTGGTGGAGCCGGCGGATGGCGAAAGCCCAGGCGTATTTACGGAACCTCGGCCGCCGTACGGCTTCCAAGGGTTCACGATGACGCGCGCGGATTTGCCGGCTGTCGCAGAGGAACTGAAGGCGGAGGCGAGTGCGTGAGCGCTATGTATGAGGGCGCGGGCAAGCAAGGCCGGTTGACTACCCACGTGCTCGATATGTCCCAGGGCAAGCCGGCGGCGGGCATGCGGCTGTGGTTATATCGGCTGGATGAGGCCGGCGAACCGGTTTTGCTGGGCGAAGCGCGTACGAACGGCGACGGCCGGGTTGGAGCCGCTATGCTCGGTGAGCGGGCGGACGGCGGACCGCTGATGGCCGGGTTGTATGAGCTTGTGTTTGACGTGGCGGACTATTTTCGGAAGGCGAACGGGGGAGCGGGCGTGGACGCAGACGCCTTCCTGGATCGGGTGCCTATCCGGTTCCGCGTTACCGACGCCGGTGAGGACTATCACGTGCCGCTGCTCGTCGCCCCTGGCGGCTATAGCACATACAGGGGCAGCTAGCCGATTGAAGAAGTTGAAATTCGCTAGCACGATCGGAATTCAGGCCGAATGAGGAGCAGTAAGCCGTTAAAAGCGTTCTGCCGAGCGGCTTCGAGTGGAATTCGCGGCAACCGCATATCCCAGCAAATGAACAACGGAGGCGGAAACGATGGAATTGGACAGAATCATCCGTTCCGGCGATGTGGTGACGCAAGGCGGTGTCAGGCGGATGGATATCGGCATCCGCGGCGGGAAGATCGCCGCGCTTGCCGAGCGGCT
>NZ_KK082140.1:0-22554 GCF_000598065.1 Paenibacillus darwinianus
AGGGCCGCGGCTGTGAAGGCAGCCACGCCGGCCCAGGCTGCGCCCGCGATACCGAGCGCGGGCACGAGCGCGAGATTGAGCGCAGCCTTCAGCAGCGCGCCGAGCAGCAGCATGGCGGCCGACAAGCCGGCGCGGCCAAGCCCTTGCAGGACCGCGGCCGATACGGCGCTCACGGTCGCCGCCCAAGCGGTGCCGCAGACGACCGCGAAGGTGCCGCTGGCCTGATGGTCGGCATACAAAGCCACGTTCAGCGGATCGGCCAGCAGCACCAATCCGACTGCCGCAGCCGCGCCGGTCCACCAAGCCGTTCGGACTGCCAGCGATGCCTGCTTCCGCACTGCGTCCAGGTCGCCCCTGGCGCTGGCCGTCGCCAGCACCGGCACCAATGCGCCGGCCACAGCGCCCGCAACCATCACGACCAGCTGGACGAGCGGCTGTCCGCGGCTGTACAATCCGAACGCGGTCATTGCCTCCGCTGCCGAAGCGCCTTGAGCCGCAAGCAGACGCGGCACTGTAAAAGCATCCACGATGCCGGCAACGGGAACGGCAATCGACCCGAGCGCGGCGGGCAGGCCGACTGCGGCGAGCCGCTTCATCTCCGGCCATAGGCCGGCTCGGCCCTCACGGCCCTTGCGTCCCGCATCTCTCGCCGGCCAAAGGGGAGCATTGGGTTGCAGCCCGTCGGCCCTGCGATACACAACGACCGCCTTCGCCCGTATGCGCCGCCACCACAGCGCCATAACCGCCAGCCCCGCCGCTCCGCCGAAGGCCGAGCCCGCCGCCGCGCCCGCCGCCAGCGATCCGTCGCTCCAGCCGGCTTGCCACCCGATGCCGAGCAGAATCAGCATGGCGGCCACACGAACGGTCTGCTCGACCACCTGGGAGACGGCCGACGGCTCCATTCGGTGCAAGCCCTGAAAATATCCGCGCAGCGCCGCCATGACCGGAATGAACCACAGGGCGGCGGCCGATGCTTGCACGGCGGCCGCCGCCGCCCTGTCACCGATCCAGGCAGCCGCGCCGTCGGCGCCGGTCCACATCAGTGCAAACCCGGCCGCCCCCGTCAGTCCGAGCAGGACAACGGCCGCCCTCACCAGCCGCCTGCCCCCTTCGGCGTCGCCCCGTTCCATCCGCTCCGCGACGATCAGCGACACCGCCGTCGGTATGCCCGCAGCAGCCAGAAACAGCAGCAGCTGATAGAACGGATAGACCGCGTTGTACAACCCGAACACACGGTCACCCGCCACGTTCTGCAGCGGAATTTTCTGCAACGTGCCGATCGCTTTCGATACGAGCGCCGCCCCGCCCAGCAGCGCCGCTCCGCGGACCCAAGCGCCGCCGGGTCCGCCAAGCCGTCCGGCTTCTCCCTTCTCGAAGGTATTCATATGAGGCCCTGCCGCCTCCTTGCGCGCTTCCATCGCTAAGTTATTCACCGCCTGGGTTCATCCCCCGCCCGCCTGCATGAACGGACCCATAATGTCCCATTATACCCCAAAGCGCAAGCCTGCACAGGCCCCGCAAGCCAACCGCCGCCCCCGCGCTGCAACCGCACGCAAAAAAGCTCCCGCTGCCGCGCAAACTTGCGCTTATCCAGGGAAGCTTTTGTCGGCATTCGTCTTATTGCTCCATCTGCTTGGCCAGAAACCCGGCCGCCGTCTCCGCCATCTTGGTCTCCATCTGGGCCATCTTCACATTCTCATCCTTGCTGACCAGCGCCACGGCGCCGATGGGGTCGCCGCCCGCTATAATCGGAGCGATCACAATTGAGCTGTACTGGTCGGGCAGATCCTTGACGAGTTCGAACGAGCCTCCGCCCGGCTCGAACAGCGTCTTCCGGTTTTCCATGCATTGCTCGAGCACCTGACCGACTGACTTGTCAAGAAATTCCTTTTTCGATACGCCGGCTACGGCTATGAACGTATCGCGGTCGCAGATGAGCGTCATATGGTTGGTGCTCTCATTCAGCGATTCGGCGTATTCCTTGGCGAAATCGCCAAGCTCGCCGATCGGCGAATATTTCTTCAGGATCACTTCTCCATCGCGGTCGACGAAAATTTCAAGCGGGTCGCCCTCCCGAATGCGCAGCGTCCGGCGGATTTCCTTCGGAATCACCACACGGCCGAGATCATCGATGCGGCGAACAATTCCAGTTGCTTTCATGTCTAGATGCCCCACTTTCCTCGAAGATGTTGAATCGACTGGAGTTACGGACCGCCTGCGGCCGTCCGGCTTTTCTATAGGGAATGGGAGTACGTGTGTCGGCGTTACTGACCATAGTATTCATCCCCTCCCATTTTCTTATGCGCGCAGTCGAACGCTTCCGCCACCCCCGCCTGCCATGTAAAAGCAAAAGCGGCGCCGCTCCCACCCAAACGGCGCCATCGGCGGCCTTCACCCGGTAATGTGCTGCAGCGGCAGGCCGGACGAAACCATCGCGCCAACCGAAAACATCCCGCTGCTCATCGAAGAGCCGCAGGATGTCTGGGAAGCATAAACGTGACCGGCAAGGCTTGCTCGATTCCGTTTAGCCCCTCGCTTTTATTTACCGCCGATCTTGCCGCTGTCCACCATTGTCGCCAGCACGTCCAGCACCGCTCTCGCGGCTAGAAGCGCCGTCGTGTCGCTGATATCGTAAGCCGGCGCAACCTCGACGACCTCCATTGCCGCGATGCCTTCCTTGGCGACAAGGCCCATCAGCTTCAGCGCCTCGCGCGGCAGGAAGCCGCCGGGCTCCGGCCAGCCGGTGCCCGGCACGAAACCGCAGTCGATCGAATCGATGTCAAAGCTGAGATAGACGGTTTTAGCGCCTTTCCATGCGACTTCCAGCGCCATCTCCGCCACCTTGTCGATGCCGAGCGACTCGACGTCGTTGATCGTCATGATCGTCGTGCCGCGCTCCCGTCCGACCTGCACGCCTGCGCGAGGCACCTGCCAGCCGCCGATTCCGATCTGCACCAGATTGACCGCAGGGGCGTTCGGAATGTTCGTGGCATGGAACCAGGGAGTGGTATGCATCCGCTCGTCCATATCCTTCTCCTGGATGTCGATATGGCGGTCCAGGTGGATGATGCCGACGTTCCCTTCCACGTTCTCCGCCACCCCGCGCAAGCATGGAAAGCCGATGGAATGATCGCCGCCGAGAATGACCGGCATCGTGCCTTTGCTCATGACGTGCGAAACCGCTTTGGTGATCTGGTCGAAACTTTTCTCAATGTTCGCGATCGTAAATACGTCGCCGAGATCGCACATTTTCAATTGCTCGCGCAGATCGACGCCGAGCTCGTAATTATAGGTCTGGTAAAGCGCGGAAATGCGGCGGATCGCTTGCGGACCGAAGCGTGTTCCCGAGCGGTATGTTGTGCCGATGTCGAACGGAACGCCCATGATGGCAACGTCATACTCGCCGACCCGATTGACATCCTCCAGATAAGGCAGCTTCAAAAACGTGTTGATGCCGGCATAATGCGGCAATTCGCCGCGGCTGAAGGTCGAAATTGTCCGGTCGCCGATGCTGGGTGCAGCCTCAAGGCCGAGCTCCAGATTCCGGCGGATTTCCTCGTCGTGACGCGCAGTGGATAATCCCGCTTCCTTTGCCGCCGCTTGAATGCCGTGCAAATCCCCGCGCTCGAAGCTCGCTTCGTCCTGAATCGGCCTGCGGTAATTGACTCCGTGGTTATCGAAAAATCCCATGCTGCCAGTCCCCCTCGAATTAGGATTAAGGATGATGAATGAATGATAATGCGCGCCATTGCACAATCGTGCTAATGCTTCAGCAATTGCGCCAATTCTCGTTTCAGCGCCAGAAACTCGGGGCGCTCCCGCACCTCCGGGGTGCGCTCCGCCGGCAGCCTTACCTGAAACTCCTTCAGAATGCGGCCCGGACCCGCTCCCATCACAACGATGCGCTGGGACAGAAAGATCGCTTCGTCGATGTCGTGCGTAATGAACAGCACGGTCGTTTTCTCCTTCTCCCATACGTCCAGCAGCATCTCCTGCATCTCCAGCTTCGTCTGGGCGTCGAGGGCGCCGAATGGCTCATCCATGAGCAGCACCTTCGGACGGTTGGCCAAAGCTCTGGCGATCGCCACACGCTGCTTCATGCCGCCCGACAGCTGCTTCGGATAGGCTTTATCGAACGCTTCGAGCTTGATGACGCGAAGCAGGTAGCTTGATACGCCGCGACGGTCCAAGATCGGCACACCTCTGAGCTTCAGGCCGTACTCGATGTTCTCGCGGACGGTCAGCCAGGGAAACAGCGTATAGCCCTGAAACACCATACCGCGGTCGGCGCCCGGCCCGATCACTTCTTCCCCATCGAGCAGGACGGTTCCCGAGGACGCATCCTCCAGGCCGGCTACAATGCGGAGCAGGGTCGATTTCCCGCAGCCTGACGGACCGAGAATGGTTAAAAACTCGTTGCCTCCAACGGTAAGCCGGATGTCGCGAAGCGCTTCGAACCGGCTTTTCCTCGACTCGTACGCTTTATGGAGCCCGAGGATCGTAATTTCCCCGGGAACCGCTTCCGGCTGCGCCGTCCCGCGATTACGTGCCGCTTGATCCATCATATCCCCTCCTTTACCGCTCCACACGCCCGTCGTTGCGTCTCGATCGTTACGCCCATGGGAACAGGCGGCGGTTCAAAAATGCGAATATCCGGTCGCTGATCAAGCCGAGCAGGCCGATCACGATAATGCCAACGAAAATTTGCTCCGTGTTCAGAAACCGCTGGGCTTTCATGATCGCGAAACCGAGACCGCTGCTTACCGCCACCAGCTCGGCAACGACGAGGTACGTCCAGGCCCAGCCGAGAATCAGACGCATCGTATTCATCAGCTGCGGCTGTATGGCCGGAATGATCACCGTCTCGATCGCCTTCCACCGACCCGCCCCCAGGGTGAAGGAGGCATGCAGCAAATCCTGCGATACACGGCGCGTATTGTCGGCCACCATCAGCACAAGCTGGAAAAAACAGCCGATAAAGATCAGCAGAATTTTCGCCCACTCGCCGATCCCCGCCCACACCATAATAAGCGGGATGAAGGCGACGGCCGGCATGTAGCGGATAAATTCCATCGGCGGTTCGACCAGCGCCTCGCCGAATTTGAAGGTCCCGGCCAGAATGCCGATCGGAATGCCGATCAGACAGGCTAACGCGAATCCGGCGCTGACCCGGAATACGCTGATGCCGATATGATTCCAATACTCGGCGCTGCCCAATTGGCGAATCAGTTCCATAAGCACTCGTTGCGGCTGGGGCAGAAAAACCGGGTTGACGGCTTCCGTATAGCTTAACAGGGACCAGACCGCCAGCAGGAAGACGAATGACAAGCCCGCCGTTATGGCATACGGCTTATTTCCGATGTCTTTGTAAATCTGAAACCTGGGCGGTTTCCGGCGTTTCGGCGGGTGCATAAGCGATTCACCTCCCGGCGGATTTTATCACGAATTGCGGGTCGAGCAGCGCTTCGATATCCTTGATGTCTCCGATCATATCGAGGTTTTTCAGGAACTTAGCCGTTTGCGCCCCCGTGTAAGCAAGCGATGTGTAATCGTCGCCTTTCTCGAATGCCTTGACGTTATCCTCCGGCGTAAACAGCTTGATGCTGTCGAGTCCGAGCTTGAAATCGTCCGGCGTCGTTTCGGCTTTGCCCGCGAGCAGCTTAATCGACTCCTCCGGATTGGCCTGGAAGTAGTCCAGCGCATCGAACCAGGCGTCGACGATTTTCTGAACGTCCTCCGGACGCTCCTTCACCACGCTTTCGCGGAAGACGAGCAGGTCCGGAATAAGTCCGGGCGTATCCTTCGAGGAGAAAAGCACCTTGCCATTGCCCTCCTTGACCGCCTTCGTCTGGAACGGCTCCCACAACACCGCCGCGTCAATGTTGCCGGAGATGAAAGCCGGTCCTGCGTCATTAACCGTCATGTTGACGTAATTGATGTCGCTCTCCTTCATCCCGTTCCGATCCAGCGCCGTCAGAAGCAGCAGGTGGTCGACGGTGCCGAGCTCCGTCGCGACCGTTTTCCCCTTCAGATCCTGAATGCTGTTGATGTCCGTTTTGCTGACGATGGCGTCGCCGCCGAACGAGTTGTCGTTCACGAGCACCGCCTTCAAGCCGATTCCCCGCGATGCGGGCGCAAGCGTATCGCTTAACGTCTGGCTGTTCGCGTCGACCTTCCCGGTAGAGAGCGCCTGCAGCGAATCGCTGTACACCGGGAAAAACTCCAGCTTTACCTTGACGCCGCGCTTCTCGAAAAATCCTTTCTCCTCGGCCAGATACCACATGTACCAGCCTGGCCATGGACTGAGCGCAATCGTGATGGGCTCGCCGCTTCCGGCCCCCGACGTTTCCTTCGCGCCGCCTCCGCAGGCAACGATCGTGAAAGCCAGTACCAGCATCGTCAACAAGGCAAGCATTTTCCTGCCCGCTTTCTCCATCTGTACCACTCCCCTAGGTTAAATGTACGGCTCCTTGCCTGCCGCAAAACCAATAAAAGCCTGGGAGACGTCTCCCAGGCTTTTATCCCTCCGTGTTATATGGGCTGACCGCCGTCCCGTCCCATACGCCGTCTCTCGGACCAGCTTGATGCGCGAGGCCTCGACCCGGCTATCGGAGTCTCAGCTTCTGCAGGATCAACGGAACCCTAGACAGCTTTTGCGCTTCCGACAGAACTCTCTCGTCCCCAAGCGGAAGCTTTATTTGATTGTAAAATAACCTAACATTTAACCCTAGTTTAAAGCGAATTATTCGTTCTTGTCAATGATTATGTTAGATATTATTACACAAATGCTAAACAGTCAAATATTTCAGCACGATTTCCTCGTTCAGCTCGTCGAGACCGCCCTTCCATGCTACCGAGCCCTTCTCCAGAATGTAGAAGTAATCCCCGACGCTCCGGACGAACTCCAGGCTTTGCTCCGCTAGCAGAATCTCCGTCTTCCCCTCCGCTTTGATCGAACGGATCACATCTCGAATGTCCTCGACGATCGAAGGCTGTATGCCTTCGCAAGGCTCGTCGAGCAGCAACACCTCCGGCATCGAGGCCAACGCCCGCGCGAACGCAAGCTGCTGCTGCTGCCCGCCGCTCAGATCGCCGCCCCGCCGTGCGTACATCGCCGGCAGCACCGGGAAATTCGCTACAGCCTCCGCCGGGATTACCGTTGTCTTCGACTTGCTTGCCTCCAGACCGAGCAGCAGATTCTCATAAACGGTCAGCTGCGCAAAAATTTCACGGCCCTGCGGCACGTAGCCGATTCCGCTTTTCGCGCGGTAGCCGGGCGTCCGCTTCGTCACATTTTCCCCCTTGTAGGAAATGCTCCCCCTGCGCGCCTTGAGCACGCCCATCACACTCTTCATCAGCGTCGTCTTGCCGACGCCGTTACGGCCGAGAAGACAGACCACCTGCCCCGGCCCTACCCTCAGCGACACGTCCCGTAAAATGACGCTCTCGCCATAGCCCGACTCAAGCTGTTGTACGGCCAGCATCCGCATCCCGCCTTTTGCCCAGATAGACCTCCGCCACCCGGTCGTCTCCCTGCACTTCGTCCATGGAGCCTTCCTTCAGCAGCTTGCCTTCATGCATAACCGTCACCTTGCTCGCAAAGTTCCGGACGAACTCCATGTCATGCTCGACGACCACGACCGACCGCTTCTTCGCGATGGCATGAAGCAGCTCGCCGGTCTTGTCGGTTTCCTTATCCGTCATGCCCGCAACCGGCTCGTCGAGCAGCAAAATTTCCGGCTCCTGCAGCAGCATCATGCCGATCTCCAGCCACTGCTTCTCACCGTGGGACAAGCGGCCGGCCCGCCACTGCGCCTTCGCCTCCAGGCCGATCATCGCAAGCTGGTTCATCATCCGCTCGCGGTCCTCGTTGCGCATTCTAGCCCTGAGCGTCGCGAACACCCCGCGGTTCTGGCTCATCGCGATTTCAAGATTTTCGAACACGGTAAGGGTATGAAAAATCGATGGTGTCTGGAATTTGCGGCCGATGCCAAGCTCCGCGATGGCGTGCTCCTTTTTGCGGGTAATGTCGACCGAGCCTTTGAACAGCACCTTGCCGGCCGTTGGCCTCACCTTGCCGCAGATCACGTCCAGCATCGTCGTTTTGCCCGCGCCGTTGGGCCCGATCAGGAACCGGAGCTCCCCCCGCTTCAATTCAAAATCCATTCCTTGCACGGCCTTGAACCCGTCGAACTCCACCGTCACGGCGTTACAATGCAGAATAATGGACGCCTTCTCCTTCATGCTCCATCCCCCTCCTCTTGCGCAATTTGATCTGCGGGAATAATCCCGCCAAGCCCTTCGGCAGAAATACGACGACGATGACGAACAACAGGCCGAGAAACATCGTCCACAGCTCCGGGTACGATTCGCTGAATGTGCTTTTGGCGGCGTTCATCAGAATCGCGCCCAGCGCGGCGCCGATCAGCGTGCCGCGGCCCCCGATCGCAACCCAGAGCACCATCTCGATGGAAGGCACGATCCCCATCATCGACGGCGAAATGATGCCGACGTGCAGCACGAACAGCATGCCCGCCAATCCCGCCAGAGCTGCCGATACGCAAAACACGAGCATTTGGTACACCGCCGGATTATAACCGATAAACCGCGCCCGGTTCTCACCGTCGCGGATCGCCCGCATGACGCGTCCGAACCGGCTTCCCACGATATAGCGGCACAGCACGAAAGCGGCGAACAACGCGATAACCGTAACGAAATACAGGATTTGCTTCGTTTCCGCCTTGCCGAGCGATTGGCCGAAAAGCGTGCCGAAGCCCGTCACGCCGTTCGTTCCGCCCGTAAAAGCCTGCTGGCCGATAAACAGCGTCGTCGTGATGATGACGAGCGCCTGTGTCAGGATCGTGAAGTACACGCCCCTGATCCGGTTCCGGAACGTGAAGAAACCGAGCACAAGCGCGAGCAAGGCGGGGAGCAGCAGGCCGGCGGCCACCGCAAAGCCGAAGCTCCCGAACGGCTTCCAGAACCATGGAAGACTCGTCAGGCCGCTCCAGTTCATGAAGTCCGGCAGCTTGCCGCCGCTCGCCTCCAGTTTCAGATACATCGCCATCGCATAGGCACCGAGCCCGAAAAACACACCGTGTCCCAGGCTGAGAATGCCCGTGTAGCCCCATATGAGATCAAGCCCCAGCGCCACGATCGCAAACGCCAGAAATTTAGCCAGCAGATTCAGCCGAAAATCACTCAAATACAGCGGCGCGCAGAACAGCGCGACGGCAGCCGCCGCATAGCCGATCAGCACAAGGATGCGCTGCGGCGTCATTGTTCGCATTTGCAATTCCAAGCTGCATCACCTCTTCTTCATTTGTCGCTTCCGGGTCAGGAGTCGAGCGAGCGCGTTCGCATCGCCACAAGCCCTTTCGGCTTCCATTGCAGGAACGCCACGATGCACAAAAATACGAGCACTTTGCCGAGCGACGCGGTCGTCCAGTATTCGAACAACGTATTCGTCATTCCGATGCCGACGGCGCCGATCACGGTGCCGATTAATTTACCGACGCCGCCCAGCACGACGACCATGAATGCATCGACGATGTAATACGTGCCGAGCGAGGGACCGATCGGCCCCATCAAGGTCAGCGCGCATCCGGCAATGCCAGCGATACCCGAACCGATCGCGAACGTGAGCGCGTCCACTCGCCGCGTCGAAACGCCGAGGCAGGCGGCCATGTCGCGGTTCTGCATGACAGCGCGCATCCGGCGTCCGGCATGGCTGCGGTAAATGTACAGGTACATAACGAACAGCGTCGCTGCAACCAAGCCGATGATGAATATGCGCTTATACGGAAACACGAGGCCATCCATCACCGTCAATCCGCCGTTCAGCCATTCAGGACTCGTCACCGCCACGTTCGGAGCGCCGAAAACGGTACGCGCAAGCTGCTGCAGCACGAGAGCCACCCCCCAGGTAGCGAGCAGGCTGTCGAGCGGCCTTCCGTACAAAAAACGGATGAGCGAAAACTCCAGCAGCAAGCCCAGCAGAAAAGCCGCCATAAAGCTGACGGGAATCGCCGCAACGAAATACCAACCGAACATCGCTTCCGGGAACAGGTCCTTGAAAAGGGTCTGCGTCACGTATGTCGCATACGCGCCGATCATGATCAATTCGCCGTGCGCCATGTTGATGACGTTCATCAGGCCGAACGTGATGGCCAGGCCCAGCGCGATAAGCAGCAGGATCGAGCTCACGCTGAGTCCGTTGAACATTTGCAGAATCGTAACGTCCATAAATTCACCCCTTTATCGCTTTAGAGAAAAACAAAGGAAGCATCCGACGGCTCGAACACTTCCTCTGCTTCGACCCAGATATGATAGCCGGAGGCGGCATGCGCCTCTTCCCGCGCTTCGCCTCCGAACGGTGCTGCAAGGTTACCTGAATTGCGAGATTGCCGTCATTCCGCGCTCAAGCTGGCCGCCCAGTCGTAGCCCTTGAGGTAAGGGTCCGGTTTGACCGGTCCATCCGTCGCAAAAATTTCCTTGAACTGGCCGTCGGCCTGAACCTCGCCGATCCGCACCGTTTTGTAAATATGCTGGTTGTCGCCGTCGATCGTCACCTTGCCGCCCGGCGCATTGAATTCCAGTCCTTTGGCTGCTTCCTTCACGGCCGCGACGTCCGTGGAGCCCGCTTTTTCAACCGCTGCCGCCCACAGATAAACCGCGATATAACCCGCTTCGATCGGATCGGCCGTTACACGGTCCTCACCGTAAGCTTTCTTGTAATTGGCAACGAATGTTTTGTTCTCGGGCGTGTCGGTCGTCTGGTAGTAGTTCCAAGCCGCCAGATGGCCTTCGAGCACATCCGTGCCGATGCCGCGAATTTCCTCCTCCGCCACAGACACCGATAGCGTCGTGAGATCCTTCGCCGTAATGCCGGCGTCCTTCAGCTGCTTGAAGAACGCCACGTTGCTGTCGCCGTTAAGCGTGTTGTACACGATATCCGGATCCGCTTCTTTAATTTTGCTGATCAGCGTGCTGTAATCCGTGTGGCCCAGCGGGGTGTACTCCTCGCCCACCAGCTCGCCGCCCTCGGCCTTCAGCTGCTCCTTGATAATTTTGTTGGCCGTGCGCGGGAAAACGTAGTCGGAACCGAGCAGGAAAAACTTTTTGCCGCGGTTCTCGAGCAGCCAGGTGACCGACGGCACAATCTGCTGGTTCGTCGTTGCGCCCGTGTAGAAAATGTTCGGCGAAGACTCAAGCCCCTCGTACTGAACCGGATACCAAAGCAGTCCGTTCAGCTCCTCGAACACCGGGAGCATCGCTTTCCGGCTTGCGGACGTCCATCCGCCGAACACCGTTGCGACTTTATCCTCGGAAATGAGCTTGCGCGCTTTCTCCGCGAATGTCGGCCAGTCGGAAGCGCCATCCTCCACGACCGGCACCAGCTTCTTGCCGAGCACGCCGCCTTTGGCATTGATCTCCTCGATCGCCATCATTTCGGCGTCCTTTACCGACACCTCGCTGATCGCCATGGTGCCGCTGAGCGAGTGCAGAATGCCGACCTTAATCTCACCGCCTTCCGCTGACGTGTTCGTTTCACCGCCGCTTGCCGGCACGCTGCTGTTGTTTTTTCCGCATGCTGCCAATACCAAACTCATCGCCAAAAGCACAAGCAAAACCCCGGACCAGACCGATTTCTTCATTCTCCCACTCCCTAAACATTTACTTTTCCCGAACGTTTGTATGAATTTATGTTCTTTCTTTCGTTCGTTGTTGATGATTATAGGGATATGTATACTCTATGTCAATATAGTTTACACAAAAACCCGTTGACTTGAGAAATTCAAGTCTGTCTTGGTTTTTTATCAGTTTAATGTTAGTTTTTATTGAATAAATCCATCCTACGATGCTATAAATGTAATAATACCTAACACAATTAACAAATCCGAAGGCAGTTGAACCGTGCGCTTGCCTTTCACCGGAAAAGACAGCACCCAACGCATGACAAATAACCCGGAGGAAGTTATCCCCCGGGTTGTCTGTGGATGAAGCCGCAGCTTTATTTAGCTGTAGTACCCTCGTTCTGGCCGCCATTATCGGTTGCGCTTTTGTCGGTCGCTCCGCCGCTCGTCGTTCCGTCTCCGGTCTGAGGCGTCTCTTGCGGAATATTCGTCTTGATCGCCAGCTTGTCCTGCTCGGCCTGCATGAATTCGTTCAGCTTCGGCGCAAGCAGCGTCTGCTTCAGTTCCGTTTTCGTTTCTGCGGTGATCGTATCGAACGTCGCGACATCACGCTTCTCAACCTTCATCACATGATAGCCGAATTCCGTCAGAACCGGCTCGCCGATCACGCCGATCTTCTGCGTATTCGCCGCTTCTTTGAAAGCAGCTACCCATTTCTTGGCTTGGGTAGGCGCATAAGCGCCGCCGTTATCCTTCGAGCCCGGGTCGTCGGAGTATTCCTTCGCAAGCTTCGTCCAATCCCCGCCGGCATCGAGCTTCTTCTTCACTTCCTGTGCCCGCTTCAGCGCTTCCGCTTCGGTACGAAGCTCTTTGCCCGTCGCCGAATCCGACGTTGCGACCAGAACGTGACGCAGCGTAACCGTATTGTAGTCCGCCGGAGCCTTATTGAACTCGGCCTTGACGTCCTCATCCTTGATTGTGCCCTCGAGCTCCTTCGATTTCTTCTCGATCACCTTGCCGGCAGCGATCATCATTTCGGCGAAGGTCGCCGATTCCTCGGACGTCAGCTTCGACTCCGCCATCTTGTCCTTCAAATCTTTGCCGGTATCTGCGCCGAGCGCCTTATCCAGCTCGCCTTTGAACTTATCGGCTTCTTCCTTCGCCGCTTTCTTCTCTTCATCCGTCGCCTGCTTCGAAAATTCCTTATACACGATATAACGCTGGAGTTCCTGCTCCTTGAATTGGGGAATGGACAAATACATAGCCGTCTGCGGATCGGTGATTTCCATAAGCGTGACATACTTGTTGAATTCCGTCTCCGTCACCTTGCCGCCATTCTTGTAGGTCGCCACGGTCTTCGCGTCATTGCCGCCCGGAGCGGCCGTGCCCCCTTCTGTCTTGCCTTTGCCGCAAGCAGCCGCCAACGTCACGACAAGCACAGCCGCGAGTAGCAGCAGCACGCCGCGTTGCCATGCCGATTTGTGTTTATTGAACAACATCTTGTAGTTCCCCTTTCGGTTTAAGAGCCTCATTAAATTGTACCAGAAAACGCTCAAGCATTTCCAATTTGTCCGTATCGGTGAGCCCTTTGCCCCGCAGCTGGATGAGCGGAGTGACGCCGTCGGCCGCAAACGAGCGGCCAAACCGGTTCTCGAAAGCCTGGCACAGCTTGTCGACCTTCTTGGTGTCCATCCTAGCCGCTTCCTCCTGCGTAAATTTCAAGGCAACATCCTCTCCGCGCTGGGAAATGAGCTCGATGCCGTATTCGCGGCCATACCATTTCAATCTGGCAACGGCAAGCAAATGGTCGACCGCCTCCGGCGGATCGCCAAACCGGTCAGTCAATTCTTCACGAAGATCTTCCGTCTCTTCTACTGCGCGGATCGCCGCGACCTTTTTATAGATTTCAATTTTCTGAATGCTGTCATAAATATAATCAGACGGCAGGTACGCATCTATACCGAGGTCAATCTGCGTGTTTGTCTCCTTGACCGCCGCTTCTCCGCCGTTCATCTCCGCTTTGCGTTTGGCGATCTCATCGGCCAGCATCTGCGAGTACAGATCGAACCCCACCGACGCGATGAACCCATGCTGCTCCGCCCCCAGCAAATTGCCCGCGCCACGGATGGACAAATCCCTCATTGCAATCTTGAAGCCCGAGCCCAGCTCGGTGAATTCCTTGATCGACTGCAGTCTTTTCTCCGCAACCTCGGTCAGCACCTTATCGCGCTGATAGGTGAAGTACGCGTAAGCGATCCGGTTCGAACGGCCGACCCGGCCCCTCAGCTGATAAAGCTGGGACAAGCCCATCTTGTCCGCGTCATGGACGATCAGCGTATTGACGTTCGGGATATCGACGCCCGTCTCGATGATGCTCGTGCTGACGAGCACGTCCGATTCCCCGTCTAGGAAATCGAGTATCGTTTTCTCCAGCTCCTGCTCGGACATTTGACCATGCCCGACCGCCACCTTCGCATCAGGCACCAGCGACGTAATCTGCTCCGCCATTTGATGGATGCCCTGAACCCGGTTGTACAAATAATACACCTGGCCGCCGCGGGCAAGCTCGCGCTCGATCGCCTCCCGCACCAGAGACGCATTGTATTCGACGACATAGGTCTGAACCGGGAACCGGTTCTCTGGCGGCGTCTCGATCACCGACAGATCTCGCACGCCAAGCATTGACATATGGAGGGTTCGCGGAATCGGCGTCGCCGTCAGCGTCAGCACATCGACATTTGTTTTCAGTTTCTTGAGCTTCTCCTTATGGGATACGCCGAAACGCTGCTCCTCGTCGACGATCAGCAGACCCAGATCCTTGAAAATAATATCCTGGGACAGCAGCCGGTGCGTGCCGATCACAACGTCCACCGTACCGGTCTTCAGCCCCTTCATCGTTTCGTTCTGTTCCTTGCGCGAGCGAAAACGGCTCAATACCTGAATATTAAATGGGTAGCCGGAGAATCGTTCGCGGAACGTCTCGTAATGTTGCTGGGCGAGAATCGTCGTCGGCACAAGCACCGCAACCTGCTTGCCTTCGATCGCCGCCTTGAACGCCGCGCGGATCGCCACCTCGGTTTTGCCGTAGCCGACGTCCCCGCACAGCAGCCGATCCATCGGCCGCGGGATTTCCATATCCTTTTTGATCTCTTCAATCGCCCGCAGCTGATCCCGCGTCTCGTCATACGGGAACATCGCCTCGAACTCCTGCTGGTACGGCGTATCGTTCTGGAAGCCAAAGCCCCGGGCGGACTGCCGCTCCGCATACAATTTAATCAGGTCGTCGGCAATATCCTGAACGGATGAGCGGACCTTATTCTTCACCCGCGTCCATTCGCTGCCGCCGAGCTTATACACCTTCGGTTCCTTGTCTTCGGAGCCGACATATTTCTGGATCAGATCAATCTGGTCGATCGGCACCGACAGCTTATCCCCGCCGGCATACGTAATATGAAGGTAGTCTTTATGAATGCCGCCGATCTCAAGCGTGCCGATGCCCATGTATTTGCCGATGCCGTGGTTCTGGTGAACGACGTAATCGCCGACCTTCAGTTCGGTATAGCTCTTGATCCGCTCCGCGTTATCGATCTTCTTGTCGGTGCGCCGGGCCGCTTTGCGCTGCTTCTTCGAGAACATTTCCCCTTCGGTAATGACCACCAGATGCGACGACGGCAGCTCAAAGCCGCTTTGCAGGTTGCCTTCGATCAGGAAGGGCAGATCGATGCCGTAATCCATCAGCACCCTTTTCATCCGCTCCATCCGCTCCGCGCTGCCCGCCAGCATGATGACATTCGCATGCGCCTTGCGCCAGCGCTCCATTTCCGCCTTCAGGACATTCATCTGCCCGTGGAAGTCCTGCATCGCCCGGCTGACGATATTCAGAATGTTCTGCGGCTGGGTATGCGGAATTTGACGCAGAAACAGCGATAGAAATAACGTTGGAAAAGGCCGGTGGTACAATACTTCTTCCCCTTCTCTGGCGAGCGCGAGGCCAGGCAGCGACTTGCCGTTCTGCAGCAAATGCGTCGCCCACTCCGATTCGTCGCGCTCCAGCTGCTTCGCCGTCTCGATCAGCCGGGTAGGCTCATCCATGACCAGCAGGGTGTCGTGCGGCATGTAGTCGAACAAGGTCTCCCGCTCGGGATAAAGCAACGCGATATACTTATACATTTCCGCGAAGTAAACCTGCTGTCTCAGTTTCTCCAGCTCTGCGCCGATTTCCTCGCGCAGCCGCTCCTTGGCCAGCCGGTCGGACATTTTCTCCAGCTGCTTCTCCAGCAGCTCGGCCGCATGCTGCGCCGCATTCCTCTGCCTCCGCTCGTCCGCCATCACTTCCTTGGCCGGCGGTATGACGAACGCGTCAAGCTTATCGATCGAGCGCTGATCCGCCGGGTCGAAGGTGCGGATGGAATCGACCTCGTCGTCAAACCACTCCACACGGTAGGCGAACGGCGACGTCAGCGGATAAAAATCGGCGATGCCGCCCCGCACGCTCATCTCGCCCTTCGATTCCACCCGGTCGACGCGCTCATAGCCAAGCTCCACCATTCGGCGCAAAAATGTCTCCAGGGGCATCGTATCGCCGACCTTCAGCGGAATTTGCGCTTCCTTCATGAACGCGCGTGTCGGAAGAAACCGCCGCACGCCGGAGAAAGGCACGACGACAACCCCGCGATAGCCTTGCGACAAACGAATCAGCACATCCATTCGCTGCGCCAGCGTCTCCGGACTTGAGATAGCTGCTTCCGCCGCGACGAGCTCGTTCGCAGGGTACAACAGCACCTCATCCGAAGACAGGCATTCCTGCAAATCCTCGGTGATCTTCTGTGCGGCAAACATGTTGTGCGTTACCACAAGCATCGGACGGCTAAGCTCACGGTTCAGCACCGCGATCATCACCTGCCGGGATGAACCCGCCAAGCCGGATACCATCTGCTCCCGCATCCCCTGCCTGTAGCCGGAAAGCACATTCTGCACATCACGATCGGCCGCAAAAGCCTCCATTAATGTCTTCAACGTTCGGGCACCCACTTTCTTTTCAAACGGACGACATGCGCATAAACGCCCCCAGCCTTCGCGCGGCCGGGCGCGTACGTATGCGCTTTTATACGTAATAGGATTGCTTCAATCGATTGCTTAACGGGAAAATAGCCTCGGCGTTCACGCCAAGGCCGTGCGTCGGCCTCCGGGATAACCCGGCCGCCGACTCGTCGGTGTGTCGTTCTTGCCCGTCATGGCCGCCGCTATTGAAGCGGACTGTGCACGAGCAACAATTCGGGATTGGCTTCGAGCGCCTCCCGGCAAAAGTCGCAGGCGACCCGTACCGTAACGTCGCCGTTTGCGTTATACGCTATTATATCGCTGCGCTCCTCGGGGGTCAAGAAATGGAAGCCCAGACGCGCTTCTGTCAAACCCTCCTGCTGCAGCGATCCGATCGGGGTCCGGCAATGCCGGCAAACATAATGTACGGCCATTGTATGCCTCCTGGGGGTCGGGTATACCCTCAGTATGCCCGATTTCACCGGAAACTAACGGTTATATCGGGCCATGGTCTCGTCATAAGGATGGTTGAGCGCATATTCGATAGCGTCGCAAGCCGTCTCTACCATTGCGTGCAGCTGCTCCCGCTCCGCCTTGTCGAAGTTGCTCAATACATAATCCGCGATGTTGAAACCGGGCGCGGGACGCGAAATCCCCATCCGCACCCGATTGAACGACTGCGTGCCGGTATGCTGGATGATCGATTTGATGCCGTTATGGCCTCCGGCGCTGCCTTGGTACCGCAGCCGGATTTTGCCGAGCTCCGTATCGAGATCGTCGTACACGACGATGATATCTTCCAAAGCCGCTTTGTAGTAGTCCATGAACGCTCTCACCGATTCTCCGGAGAGGTTCATATAGGTCATCGGCTTCAACAGGTAAACCTTGATGCCGCCGACATTCCCCTCACCCATGAGCGCCTTGAATTTACTTTGATTGATGGAAATCCCCCATCTGGCCGCGAGCGCATCCACCGCCATAAATCCGACATTGTGCCGCGTCGTTTGATAAGAACCGCCGGGATTTCCGAGACCGACAATCCACTTCACCGTCATTCGCCTCATTTCGATCCGAAAATTTTTTTTGTCATGCAACGAAAGGCTCTTCCAAATTGTCATTATAGGTAGAGGTGATAACATGACCAATGATATCATGCCGGATTTGTACGAGGAAACCACGATCTACATCAACGGACAGCACTTGTTCGAGGATCGGCATTTCCTGGACCATATCGAACACGAGGTGCCGATCCAAATCTATTGCGAGCGCGAACACAGCGACATCGGCTTTATTGAACAATTTAGCGCGGATTATGTCAAAGTGAACAACGTGTTCTATAACCGGGATCAATTCACCTTTATATCCCGGCCAGGCTACTGAGCCGCATACCCAAAAAAGCAACATAGGCTGCCCCGGCGCCTTACGCGGTCGGGACAGCCCATTTTTGTCGGAAGGATGCGGTAGAGTCGAGTTCAGGCCTCGGTTTTGACTTCCTCGGCTTGCGCCTCTTTGGCGCGTGCTTCCGCTTCCTCCGCCTCCACGGCGGCATCTTCCGCCTCTTCTTCCGTGATATCCTTCTGCGGTGTGAGGATGGTGACGACGACCTGCTCGGGATCCGACTTCAATAGAACGCCCTTCGGCAGCTTCAAATCGCTTATCAGGATATTTTCCCCGATTTGCATATTCGATACATCCACCACGATAGATTCCGGAATATCCCGCGGCAGACATTGAACGTCCAACTCATGCAGCATCAGCTGCAGAATACCGCCTTCTTTGTCGCCCGGCGCTTCGCCCACGACTTCCAGCCGCACCTGGGCCTTGACTTCTTCATTAAGGTTGATTTGATGGAAGTCGATATGAAGCACGCCCCGCGACAGCGGGTCGCGCTGCACGTCGCTCATCATGACCGGCTGGTTTCCGGCCGAAGGAAGCTCAAGCTCAAGCACGGCATTAGGGTGCGAGCGGAGCAGGTGGAGCAGCTCCTTCTCGTTAACCGCAATGGCCGTCGGCTGCTTGATATTTTTACCGTATACGACACCGGGAACCTTGCCTTGTTGCCGCAACTGGCGTAAATCCGACTTCGTTTGAACCTGGCGTTTCTCCGCCTTCATCGTAAACGTCATAGGGAAACCTCCTTCGATTCGCTGGGATATCCCTATATTGTTACCCATTCAGACGGCAAACTAATCGCGCAGGGAACTTATGACTAGACCTTGCCGTTGTGTTCTTTCTTCAGCTTCGCTTTGGATCGAATCCGATCCGCGTAGCCGCGCTTGTTGACCTGCCGTTCCCGCGCAATCGCTAGATCGCCGGGATCCACATCCTGGGTGATTGTCGAACCGGCTACCACATAAGCGCCTTCACCGATTTTGACCGGGGCGATCAGATTGGTGTTGCTGCCGATAAACGCGTTGTCTCCGATTTCCGTAATCGACTTGTTAAACCCGTCGTAATTGACCGTTATTGCGCCGCAGCCGATGTTCACGTCCTTGCCTACAACGGCGTCTCCGACGTAGGAGAGATGCGAAACCTTGCTGCCATCCCCCAGCGAAGCATTCTTGAGCTCGACGAAATCGCCGACCTTACAAGCTTTGCCGAGCTTCGAGCCGGGGCGCAGATTGGCGTAAGGACCAACCGCGCTCTCATCCCCGACCTCGGCCTGCGTGAGCACCGAATGCTTCACGAGCACGCCGTCGCCCAGCACGGAGTCGGTAATATCCGCATTCGGACCGATCACGCAATCCGTGCCGATGACGGTACGGCCGCGCAGGACGGTGCCGGGATAGATAACGGTATCGGCACCTATCATCACGCCCGATTCGATATAAGTCGCAGAAGGATCCTGTACCGTCACGCCATTCAGCAGATGACGGCGAACGATGCGCTCGCGCATCAGCTTCTCAGCCTCGGCCAGCGCCACCCGGTCGTTGACGCCAATGGCTTCCGCCAAATCGTTCGTGCAATAAGCTTGCACCGTCTCGCCGGCGCGCTTGAAGATCGCGATCACGTCCGTTAAATAATACTCGCCCTGCGCGTTGTCGTTCTTGATCTGTGCAAGTGCATCGAACAGCTTCCGGTTATCGAAGCAATACGTCCCCGTATTAATCTCCCGCACTTCTCTCTCCTCGGGGGAGCAATCCTTATGCTCCACGATCCGCTCCACGGCTCCGCCCCCGCCGCGAATAATACGACCGTATCCAGCCGAATTTGCCAGTTCGGCCGTAAGGATGGTCGCCGCCGCGCCGCTGGACGCATGAAGCGCCAGCATCGACTGAATCGTGGCCGGCGTCACGAGCGGCGTATCGCCGCAAATCACGATTGTCGTACCCTCTTCGCCGCCGATCAACCGTTCGGCCTGCCGTACAGCATGCCCTGTGCCCAATTGCTCGGGCTGCAGGACACATTCCGCCCTGTCTCCAACGTAGCTCTGCACAGTCTCCGCGCCGTGACCGACGATTACAACCGTCTGCTCGCAAGCCGAATCCCGCACCGTATCCAGTACGTGTCCAACCATCGGTTTGCCGCATACCGGATGCAACACTTTATACAGCTTCGATTTCATACGCTTGCCTTGACCTGCCGCAAGCACAATCGCCATTTTCTTCATCGGATGCTCTTTCCTCCCCAACCTGCGGTTGCCTGTTAGAGGCTCATCGCAAGCCCGTATGGATTTCACCTGACTATATCATTTTTTCCGCACAAAAGAAAAGAGAGCCCTGGGCCCTCTCTTCTTGAACAACAGGATTTCACGCACCTTCTTCGATTGCTGCTTCTTCCTCCGTGGCTGCGCGCTCATATTCGGCGAGAACGGCGGCTTGAATCTTCTCGCGCGTCGTCGACGAAATCGGGTGAGCGATGTCCCGGAATTCTCCATCCGGCGTACGTTTGCTCGGCATAGCCACGAACATCCCATTGTTCCCGTCAATGACGCGAATATCATGGACAACGAATTCATTGTCAATGGTGATCGAAGCGATCGCCTTCATTCGTCCTTCAGAATTTACACGGCGGAGTCTTACATCGGTAATTTGCACTCTGTGTTCACCACCTTTGCCTATCGAAGACTTGGTGTATAATTCCACACTTTCGAGCGAAATCCTTCTTATATTTGGAAATTTTGCGCCGGTTTTTAAAATAAATTTTCAGAGAATTTCGTATTCGATTCTATTCGACAGAGATCGATGCGATCACCTCGATTTCGACAAGCACATCCTTCGGAAGCCGGGCTACTTCAACGGTTGAGCGGGCCGGTTTATGGTCGCTGAAGTAGGAAGCATAGATGTCATTAAGCGCACCGAACTGGTCCATGTTCTTAATAAATACGGTAGCTTTAACGACGTCTCCGAAACTCGCGCCCGCCGTCGCCAGCACCGCTCTTAAATTCGCAAACACCTGATGGGTCTGCTCTTCTATTCCGCCCTCTACAAGAGCGCCTTCCGGCGTCAACGGAATTTGACCTGACGTGAATAATAAATTACCGATTCTCATGGCTTGCGAATATGGCCCGATCGCTGCGGGCGCCTCCGCCGTCGATACCGGTTCCGGTCGTTGTCCCATTCTTGCATCCGCCTTTCCGTCATTAAGGTTGAAAATAATTGCCCGGCACCACCGTGGTTTGCTTGGTCTTGAGATCGACGTTCGTTAGCTTGGCGAGCGAAATGTAATCCTCGAGCAGCCGTTCCTCGGTGCCGACCTCTCCCGACTCGACGAATACGCCGACTCCCGCAACCGTGGCGTTAAACTCGGAAAGAAGATCCACCATGCCCTGCACCGTGCCGCCCGCCTTCATGAAATCATCGATGATAAGCACCCTCGAACGATCCTTTAGCGCCCGCCTTGCCAGCGACATCGTCTGGATGCGTTTGGTTGAGCCCGACACGTAATTGATGCTCACCGCCGAGCCTTCCGTTACCTTGTTGTCCCGTCGCACGATGACGACCGGAAGATTCAGATAAGTCGCGGTCGCATAAGCGAGCGGAATACCTTTGGTCTCAACGGTCATAATAACGTCGATGTCCTTGCCCGCGAAGGCCGAAGCAAAAATACGGCCGACCTCGCCCATCAGCGCGGGCTGTCCGATCATATCCGTCATGTATAAATAGCCGCCGGCAAGCACCCGCTCGGGCTGCTCCAATTGGCGGCAAATACCGTGCATCGTGCGGAGCGCGGCCGTTTTGTCCGTTTTCGGTATATACTTTACGCCCCCGGCCGCGCCGGCCAACGTGTTCAACTCGCCCAAACCTTCGCCTTCAAACACTTCCTTGATGATGGCAAGATCCTCGCTGATCGATGATTTGGCGGATTGATACCGATCGGCGAATGCTGTCAGCGAAATTAACGTATGGGGACGAGCCAATAAGTACTGTGTCATTTCCACCAGTCTCGCACTGCGCTTCAATTTCTTCAACGGCTATCCCCCCCCCGATAAAATCCGAATATTATAATGACAATATAACATTTTTATACGGTTTTTATCAAGAAGAACGTCATTCTCATGTCAGCATTCTTACCACGTACACTTCCTTACAGAAGCCCCTTAGACCGTTATAGATGCGCGCAACCTTAGCTTCCTTGGCTGCAAGGCCAAATACGGTCGGCCCGCTGCCCGACATCAGCACACCGTCGGCGCCGAGGCGCAGCATGCTTTCTTTCAGCTGACGGACCTCGGGATACAACCCCAGTGTCACCGATTCCAGCACATTGCCGAGACTGGCGCATACGTCGGCGAACGAACCACGTTCGATCGCCGACAGCATAACCGAGGTGGACGGGTGCTCTTGCAGCTCCGCTGCGCGCAACCGCCCATATACATCCGCAGTCGATACGTTGATCGGCGGCTTCGCAAGCACCACCCAGCATTGCGGCGGATTTGCGA